>DASXUZ010000288.1:0-10462 GCA_036504555.1 Prolixibacteraceae bacterium
GGGGATAGGATTCCAGACTTTATGGATATTGATTCCGATAATGATGGTATTGTAGACAACATTGAAGCCCAGAGTACAGAGAATTATATTATGCCATCAAACCTGGATGTCAATAACAATGGAGTGGAGGATGCTTACGACAGATATCAATTTGCAAATGACTTAATACCCCTTGATACCGATGGGGATGGGATCCCTGATTTCATGGATCCTGATTCCGACAATGATGGAGTTCCTGATGCCATTGAAGGACACGATGCAGACTCCAATGGAAAACCCGATCATTCTGCAATGGGTCAGGATTCAGATGGGGATGGATTGGATGATGGCTATGATAATGTATTGAATGATTGCAATGCACTGACAAATGCAATCGGTAGTAATGCCGCTATCCAGGATTTTGATGGTGATGGTTTGACCGATTGGCGTGATATAGATGATGACGATGATAAGATTTTGACCCGGTATGAGGATTTAAATGGAGACGGCAATTACAGCAATGATGATATTGATTATGATGGCTATCCTGAATACCTGGACTATGGCCGCGAATGTGATTTGTTTATCCCAGAAGCCTTCTCTCCCAACAGCGACAATGTTCACGATTACTTCCAGATCTATTGTATAAATCATTATCCCAATGCCAGGATCTATATCTTCGATCAGTTAGGGAACAAGATATATGACAAGGCCAATTACGGTAATCTGGATGTTTGGAAATCCTATGAAAATGCATGGTGGAACGGGAAACCAAACAGGGGAGCAGTGAATACACGAAATGAATTGGTGGGTCCAGGAACATATTACTATGTTCTAGATTTGGGGAATGGAGAGGTGAAAAAGAGTTTTGTTTTTGTATCGTATTAGAAACGTGAAAATGAGAAAACTGAATATTGGTTTGAGAGATTGGCGAAAATGAAAATGAATTTATGATTCGAAGGTTCTTATCCATACTGGTTTTATTGTTCCTCTTTTGCTCTGTTTTTGAGAAACAGGCCAAAGGGCAGGAGTATCCATGGTCTCTGCAGTATATATCGAATATGCATACCATTAATCCCGCCTATGTAGGCATGTGGGACCAGGCAGGGCTGATGGTTTCGACTCGAATCAACTGGGTAGGGATCAACAGAAGTCCTTTATCACAGCAACTCTCCTATCATACGCCGGTCAAGAATCAGAAAAGCGGATTTGGATTTAACATCCGTAACATGAATATAGGCAGGGAAAAACAACTGTTTATAACGGCCGACTATTCCTTTCAGGTACGTGTTGATATAAATCATTATTTACGTTTTGGGATGAGGGGCGGAATCGTAAATTTTGACAATAATATGACCGACTATCAATTGTACCCCGATCGTATCCCAGATATGGAATTTTCGACCGATGTTAATATGTTTTTTATGTCCTTAATTGGTTTGGGTACTGTTTTTTATAACGAAGATTATTTCATTAGCCTGTCACTTCCTCAAGTTATTAATAACACTTTCAAAGCCAATCGAGATGTTTATACGTCAACCCGGGAATTTAAGACCGTTTATTTATCAGGCGGATATGTGTTTAAGATGATCAAAAGCCTTCGTTTTCGTCCCAATTTAATGTTAATTGCCACCCCAGGTAAGTCTATTTATTACGATATTTCTGCCATCGTTTATTTGCCCAGTAATCTTCAGTTGGGTCTAAGTGGGCGAAGTAATGGGGAACTTTGTTTTTCGGGACAATACACTCTTAATAACGGTTTACGCATAGGATACGCGGCTGATTATGCCCTTGTTCAGGATATCCGTAAATATCAAATGGGAACCTATGAATTTGTTGTAGGATATGATTTCAATATTTACCGAAAAAAATATGTAAAGCCCAACTATTTCTGACAATTGAAAAACCTTTCAGGGGATTTCCCTGAAAGGTCAAACTCACTAACTTAAACCAAAACCAATCCAGGAGATTAAGCACAACTGGCTTCATCTATTTTTTTTCAATTGCATTAGAATCTTTTTGCCGGTCAGCAAGGGAATTTTTAATTCTCCCTACCGTTGATGAACGTCACCACCGCTCGATTCCTTGATATCTTTATGAGCAGGATTGCCTGAATAACTTATATCTGATCCACTGCTGGCATGGGCCTCCAATTGTTCGGTTACATATATCCGGATATCAGATCCACTTGAAGCATCCGCATTGCATTTCTTAGTCTGAAAGTCAGCCGCTTTGATGTCGCTGGCACTTGAAGCACTGATCCGAAGAAAATTGGCCTTTCCTTTCAGGTTGATGTCTGAGCCACTGCTCGATTCTACGTTCAATTCCGAGGCGTTTAATTCCAGTTTTACATCCGATCCGCTGCTGGCATCTATGTCCAGTTTATCAAGATTTAAAACAGACTGCGATGCAACGTCCGATCCAGCCGAAGCCTTCAGTTTGTCAAGGGTCTTGAATGACACGTACACTTTAGGAGATTCTTGGTTCCAATTCAGGTGAAGCATCGAATTATCCTTCATATAAATCTTCAGGATTCCATCTTCAACTTCAGTAACCAGGTGGTCCAAATCATGCTCCCCGGCTTCAACACTTACTTCCTGGGTGTTTTTCTGTGTTAGGAAAAGATCAATGCCTGTGGATACTGAAATCCCGTGAAATTCAGATACTGTCCGTGTTTGCCTGCTGTTACCCGATCGAGAGGCTTGAACGATGAAACTCATTGAAATAAGGGCAATAAAAAGAGTAATTGAGAATAGCTTGATTGTTTTCATGGTGATTTATTAATTGTGATAGATTGTATGATTAGTTGGTAAATTCATTCTCCTGAATTGTTGTTACCGGCCATTGACATTGCCACCTGATGAACTTTCAATGTCGGTCAAAGCAGGTTCACCGTAATACACGATGTTTCCTCCACTCGATGCTCTTGCCTCCAAACGTCCAGTCACAGTCGCAAATACATTGGCTCCGACTGATGCCCTCATTTTGCAATGTTCGACTTTCAATTCCTTCCCTTTCAGATTGGCCCCTATTGAACCTTCCAATTCGGCTTCATTGGCCCCTCCGGATAGGATGATATTTGATCCTGTTGAACATTCAACCTTCAGTGACCGGGCATTGACGTCCATTGTAATATTAGAGCCTGTATTGGCTGATAATTCCATTTCTTCAATCTTTAGCTGATTGGTTGAGTAAACAATTGAGCCAGTTGTGACTTTGACCTCTGTCAGCTTCTCAACAGTTACCATTACCTTTTTTTCTTCAGCACTACGAATATTCCCTTTGCTATATATCTTCAGAACGCCCCCATCAACTTCGGTTCTTATCAATTCATGTAAATTGTTATCCGCGACTACCACCACCTTGGCCGGACTGCCTTGTGTGATGTACACATTCATTCCCATGCTGACCTTGATCCGATCGAAATCTTTCACCTGCCTGACTTCTTCTGTTATCTTTCCGTTTCCTTTTACCGAAGGTCCCATCCTCAAACAGGAGGTGAACAGCAAACTGATGAACACGATGATTCCAAAAGTTAGTAGTTGTTTTGATTTCATTGTAATAGGTTTTAATTGAATAGACGCTTGAATTTCTATATTGTTACCAAATTTAGGACCTGAGCGTGGAAAAAAATGATTTTATCGTTGAATGAATGATTTTTGTCGGTGAGAAGGTTAATTATTGGATTTTTTGAATTCCTTGGATGAGCCAGCTGGGATCATGGCAATACAGGATTTACAGAAAACCTTATTTTCTGTAAACATTAATGGGCTTGATAGATTAACCTTAAAGGTTTTGCCTGACAAATTGCACGTTTTGCACGTTTTGCACGATTTGCACGGGTACAATTCAATTGCATGCAATGCATGAAATGGTAAGGCTGTAACTTGAAATTTATTTGGTGTTTTTTCGTTCGATTTCTCTCAGGTTGTCTAATTTTTTCTTCTGGAGGAAACTGTAAATGTCGCCCAGGTGTTCCTTTACCTGCTTGTTTCCGAATTCGTACACCTTGGTTACCAATCCATCCAGGAAATCGCGGTCATGGGATACCAGGATCAGGGTTCCATCGAAATCTTTCAGTGCACTTTTAAGGATGTCTTTGGTCCGCATGTCGAGGTGGTTGGTGGGCTCATCCAAAATGAGCAGGTTAACCGGTTCGAGCAGCAATTTTATCATGGCCAGACGCGTACGTTCTCCGCCGGATAGTACTTTTACTTTTTTGGTAATGTTATCGCCACCGAACATAAAAGCCCCGAGCAGGTCTTTTATTTTGGTGCGTATATCACCTACCGCCACATCGTCGATGGTCTGAAAAACAGTCAGTTCTTCTTCGAGCAGTGAGGCCTGATTTTGTGCAAAATAACCAATCATGGTATTGTGTCCCAGGGTCATTTTCCCTTGGTAATCGATTTCGCTCATGATGGCCTTCACGAGGGTCGATTTGCCTTCGCCGTTTTTTCCCACCAATGCGATTTTCTCACCCCGTTCAATGGTGAGCGAAGCGTTGCCAAAAACCAGGTGATCGCCATAGCTTTTCGAAAGTTCTTCTACGGTCACGGGGTAATTTCCTGAGCGGGGTGATGGTGGAAATTTCAGGCGCAAGGCGGAAGAATCGACTTCATCCACTTCCACAATCTCCAGTTTCTCCAGCATTTTCACCCGTGAGCCTACCTGCAGGGTTTTTGAATACGTTCCCTTGAAGCGATCAATGAATTCTGTAGTCTCGGCAATAAATTTTTGCTGCTCGTCGAATTGTTTCTGTTGCTGCTCACGGCGTTCAAGGCGCAATTCAAGGTATTTCGAGTAGTTGACTTTGTAATCGTAAATGCGGCCCATCGTAACTTCAATGGTACGGGTAGTAATATTGTCGATAAAAGCACGGTCATGTGAAATCACAATCACGGCTTTGGCCCCGTTGATCAGGAACTCTTCGAGCCACTGGATAGACTCAATGTCCATGTGATTCGTAGGTTCATCCAGTAAAATCAAATCTGGCTTCTGCAACAGGATCTTGGCCAGCTCAATACGCATGCGCCATCCACCGCTGAATTCGCTGGTTGGACGTGTAAAATCTTCACGTGTAAAGCCTAAACCAAGAAGTATCTTTTCTACTTCGGCATCATAATTGATTTCCTCAATCGAGTAATATTTCTCGCTCAAGGTCGAAACGCGCTCAATCAGATCGGAGTAATAATCAGATTCGTAGTCGGTGCGCGTTGAAAGCTCTTCGTTCATGGAAGCAATTTCCTGCTCCATTCCTTTGATACGTGAAAATGCCTGGGCTGCTTCATCAAAAACAGTTCGGTTATCTTCAGTCAATAAATGCTGCGGAAGATAAGCAATGACTGCATCCTTCGGAGCAGAAACCCTCCCCTTATTAGCCGTCTTGGCCCCTGCAATCACCTTCAGCAGGGTCGATTTACCCGCCCCATTCTTTCCCATCAATGCAATCCTGTCTTTATCGTTGATCACAAATGAGATATCCGAAAAAAGGGCCGATCCGCCAAACTCTACTGTTAGTCCGTCAACTGAAATCATTCTATCCTGTTTTTTGAAGGCGCAAAGATAACTGTTTTGCCGAAAGAAAATTAAGCCGCATCCCTTATGGCTGGAACTCCTATTGTGAATGTCCCCCTTCTTGCCTACTTTTACGATCAATCTTTAGCGAACAATCAGGTTGTATTGCTGTTGAAATGTCCATAAAATAATCATTAAATATCAACTGAACCCATGCCCGTTACGATTGAGAAATTTATTGCCGGAATTCCCAAGGCTGAATTGCACCTGCATATAGAGGGAACATTCGAACCTGAATTAATGTTCGAAATTGCCCTTCGCAATAAGCTGATGCTGAAATATCCATCAGTGGAGCAGTTGAAAGCGGCCTACCAATTCAACAACCTGCAGGAATTCCTCGATATCTATTACAGCGGTGCGAATGTGCTCATTGAAGAACAGGACTTTTACGATCTGACATGGGCCTATTTGCAAAAGATTCACTCCCAAAAGGTGGTTCATACTGAAATATTCTTCGATCCCCAGACACATACCTCCCGAGGCGTCCCATTCAGCCAGGTGATTTCAGGCATTCACCGGGCATTGACCGATGGGGAGAAGATTCTGGGAATCAGTTCAAAACTGATTGTCTCCATCCTGCGTCACCTAAGTGAAGAATCTGCCTTTGAGACCCTTGAACAGGCCCTTAGCTACAAGGATTGGATCACTGCGGTTGGATTGGACTCCTCGGAAAAAGGACATCCCCCTTCCAAGTTTGAGCGTGTATTTGAAAAAGCCCGCAAGGAAGGCCTTCTCGTTGTAGCCCATGCGGGGGAGGAAGGCCCTCCTGAATATGTATGGCAAGCGCTGGATCTGCTGCATGTTTCGCGCATCGACCATGGAAACCGTTCGCTTGAAGATGCCCGCCTGGTGGATGAATTGGTCAGGCGGCAAATGCCCCTAACGGTGTGTCCGCTTTCCAACCTTCAGCTAAAAGTGGTGCAGGATATGACCAGGCATCCCATTGCAGAAATGTTAAAAAGGGGAATGCTGGCAACTGTCAACTCCGACGATCCTGCCTATTTTGGGGGCTATATCAACGAAAACTACCTGGCCTTGGCCCATTCATTGAACTTGAATAAGGAGCAGATCACCCAATTGGCAAAGAACTCTTTCCAGGCAAGCTTCCTGGAAGCGGATGAGAAACTTCGGATGATTGAAAAAGTGGATAATTATTATCAGGGAAACAGCATGTAGTCAAACCTTAAGTCAAATCTTACCCGTCCTGTCAACAAGTATTCTATTATATTCATTAACAAAAAGGATTGTTAATCCGTAAAAAAGTTCAATCGAAACAGACAATTAGCCATAAAAGTATTAATATTGAAGCGAGTAAAATTAATTTGTATTTTTTAGTGTAAGTCAAATTAGCAGCTCACGACCTAACCAGTATTACATACTATGTCAAAACCTAATCGACGCGATTTCATCAAATCAGCCAGCCTGGCTTTTGGAAGCATTTTATTGTTGCCTTCCTGTTTGAAACAAAATAATATCTACCGTTTTTTTACTCCCGAAGAAGCCAAATGCATCATTGCCTTTTGCGAGCAGATCATCCCCAAAGATGAATCTCCGGGTGCAACCGATGCAGGGGTCATTTTCTACATCGATAGGCAGCTTTCCGGTGTATTTGACTATGACCAGGATACCTACCGCAATGGAATCAAGAATCTCCAGTCGTATTGTAAGGGGAAATACAGCAAGACCTTTGAATCACTCGCCCCTGAGGTTCAGGTCAAGCTCCTGACAGCCATGGAATCAAACCAAATCAATGAACCCGAATGGCCAGAGGGTAAACCAGCAGATTTCTTTAACCGGGTATTGTCGCATACCATGCAGGGATTTTATGGTTCACCCATCCATGGAGGAAACAAGGATTATATGAGTTTCGAAATGCTGAGAATTGATTATCCGCTGGTCATTGGTCAAAACCGGTACCGTTCATGAGATAAAAAGTGTTTAAATAGAATGGCCAGGTATAGTTACTTTTATACCGTAAACCCATTGTAGCAGAATTCAATCAACATCAACCATCAACCAAGAATTACTATGAAAACAAAGAAACTGCTTATCCAAACCGTATTAGTGCTTATTGCAGTCATCATTTTTTCTTCCTGTGCCGAAGTCCAGAATGTGGATGCCTGCAGGATAGGACAGACCTATGGCTTCTTCGGAGGATTGTGGCACGGCATGATTGCTCCCTTTTCATTTGTGGTAAGCCTGTTCAGCGATCACGTCGCTGTTTGGGCGGTCAACAACAACGGCGGATGGTACACCTTTGGATTCCTCATTGGGGTTGGCAGTTTGGGTTTTGGAGGTAGTAAAGCTTCCAAAAGGTAGTAAATTGAAATGACCCGGTAAATTGAACGCAAATATCAGGGTGCAATGCTCTTCAAGTTTAAACTTTTGACTGAATGTGATGGCAAATAAACATGTAAATGCAATTGTGGTGGGTGCAGGTGCCGGAGGCGGAATTGTTGCCAAGGAACTGGCTGTGAACGGCTTTTCGGTCGTGCTTTTTGAACGTGGCGAATGGCCCAACTACGATGAACATCCAAATGATGAGCTGATTTCGCAGCGCACTGAAGTGCTGGGTTCGCCATTTGGCCCTGATCATATCAAAAACCCACGGGTGTATATTGATAATGGGGGCGGCAAGCATATCGTTACTCCCATAAAAGGCGGGTACAACAACAATGCAGCTTGTGTAGGTTCAGGAACAGTCAGTTATGGTGCCATGGCCTGGCGGTTTATGGAAGAAGATTTCAAGTTGAAATCAGTGTACGGAGCAGTTGAAGGATCAACCCTCGAAGATTGGCCCATTACTTATCAAGAACTGGAACCTTACTACGAAAAGGCGGAATGGGAAATAGGGGTTTCAGGCGACGATGCCCAAAATCCATTCGCCCCGCCAAGGAACAAGAAACAACCAATGCCTCCATTCGAATACAACCACGAAGCCCAGGTTTTATATGATGCTGCCAAACGATTGGGATTGCATCCATTTCCGATACCTATGTTGCGCAATTCGATTCCTTACAACAATCGTGCAGGCTGCATCCGTAACCGCACTTGTTGTGGATTTGCCTGCCCGGTGGATGCCAAGAACGGATCGCAGAATACGGTGATCCCTGTGGCCATTCACTCAGGAAATTGTGAGCTGAGAACTGGTTGTATGGTTGCTGAAATCATGGTTGACGACAAAGGGAAAGCCACGGGTATCAAATATTTCGACCACAATAACAAACCACAAATACAGACAGCCGACTTGGTTGTAATTTCAGGAGCAGCCATTGAAACGGCTCGTCTGTTGCTCAATTCCAAATCAAAACTATTCCCCAATGGTGCGGGAAACAATTCAGACTGGGTGGGACGCAATTTAATGGGTCATGCCTACACGGGCGCCTATGGATTGTTCGATTACGACATCCTCGATTTTTCAGGCCCTGGCGCAACGATGGCCCTGTGTGATTTCAATCACCACAATCCGGGAATTATTGGGGGTGGACTGTTGGCCAACGAGTTTAACCGCTTGCCTTATCTGTATACCGGCATACGGCCTCCCGGTTCTGCACGCTGGGGGAAGGAGCACAAGGCCTTTCAGCGCGACATGTATCACCGAACAGCCCAGGTGGTTGGCCCTATTCAGGAACTGCCCATGTTTGATTCAAGGGTCAGGGTTGATCC
The DNA here is from genome assembly GCA_036504555.1 of Prolixibacteraceae bacterium. Classification (GTDB taxonomy): domain Bacteria; phylum Bacteroidota; class Bacteroidia; order Bacteroidales; family Prolixibacteraceae; genus Aquipluma. Next base: position 9,223 of record DASXUZ010000288.1, read on the forward strand.
TGAAGTCAAGGATTACTGGGGTATCCCGGTCGCCTCCATGTCGGGCGAAAGGCACCCGCTGGACCATGAACACTGCAAGTTTTTGTCGGCCAAGGCAGAAGCCATTCTCAAGGAAGCGGGAGCCTATCAGACCTGGCAAAGTATAGGCGGACAAGGTGGTCCAAGTGGAGGACAGCATCAAAACGGAACAGCCCGTATGGGAAATGACAAAAAAACCTCCGTGGTCAACAAATACGGGCAGGTTCATGAAATCGACAACCTGTTTATTGCCGATGGAAGTATCATGCTAAACGGAGGGGGTTTTAATCCGGCACTCACCATTATGTCACTTGGCTACTGGGTAGGGGGTCACATCGTTAAAAACTTTAACCGAAAATAAGAAAACAGCAAGTTAAGAAGGAACTTTGAACTTTAAACTTTAAACCTTGAACTTTAAACCTTGAACCTGAACTTTTGAAACATTTCCTATATGAACCTGAAGAAAATTACCATCATACTGACTTTTTCATTCCTGGGCATCGCCTTTTTATTCGGAGGCTATTCTTCCTGGAATTCTTCCAATCCGCAGAAAACCTGTGCCAGCTGCCATGAGATCAGTTCCTCGGTGAACGAATGGCAACACTCAGCCCACCGGGACGTTAGGTGTACCGAATGCCACGGATCGGCATTGAGCAATGGAGTGCACAGCCTGAAAGAAAAAGCGAACATGGTTTTTACCCATCTGGGCAAAGAGGTGACCCATGAGGACATCCAGATGACCGAAAAACAAGTCCTCGAGATCTCTGCCAAATGTGCCAAATGCCACCAGTCTGAATATGCAAAATGGAAGTCATCAGGCCATTCGGCCAATTATGCCGACATTTTTATGAATGGCAAACACAACATGGATGAGGCCCCATACTGGGCCTGCTTAAAATGCCATGGAATGTTTTATGAAGGGACTATCAAAACCCTGATGCAAAAGCCGCTGGAAGCTGAGGGAGTCTGGAAACTGAAAGATTTTACCAAGGTTTCTGAACCTACCATTCCCTGTCTGGCCTGTCATCAGTTTCATTCAGAAAATACACAGCTCGGCACAACAGCCCGGTTCGGCAATCCACAGGAAATATCCTATGACCGACCCCAGCGAAATCCTTCCATTGCCTGGTATGTCCGTGCAGACCACCGACATATCCGGGCCGATAAACTGCTGAAAATTGACCTGTTCAACAATGGAAAACCGATTAAAGTTTCAGATGAC
>DASXUZ010000289.1:0-13875 GCA_036504555.1 Prolixibacteraceae bacterium
GGCCGCTTCCAGGAATTCGGCATGTGTATAGGCTGGCGATGAGATTAACACCGCATCAATGTCTTTACTTTCCAGCAGGCGCAGGTAGGCTTTTGAGCCAACAAACTGGTTCGATTTGCTCAATTCAGGAAATCCCTTTGCCTGGTTCATTGAATTCAAATCCTTCACCCCAGCTGTGAGCTTATCCGCAAAGATATCCGCTGCCGCCGCAATGTGAATGTTGTTATTGGACGACATGGTGCCAATTACACTCATTCCCCGTCCTCCGGTACCGATAATCCCCATCCGGATGGCTGAATTGGCCCGTGTTCCAAAAACAGTCATCGGGCTTAAGATCGTAATGGCAGACACAGCCGCTGTGCCTTTGATGAAATTTCTCCTGTTCAGTTCCTTTGTCATGTTGATTGGTTTATAGTTTTAATAACTTGAGTTCGAAATAAGAAGTTCCAAAGTTCCATAGTACCTAAGTAACAAAGCGTCAGAGTAAAAAAGCATCTAAGTTCCTAAGTTGTTCACCCCCATTTTGCTACTTTTCTACTCTGTCACTTTGTTACTTAGGTACTCTGTTACTTCTTATTTCGGTTAATATTGTTAGTTTTTGCTAAAATCCTTGTTTTGTTTCAGGGCCTTTGGTCAGTTGATATTCATGGATGAACCTTTGAAATCCCGCCTTGGTGGAAGGTGCCGCTTCATCCAAAGCAATGGAAATTTTAGCGGCCGATAAATCCGCTCCCTGTTCCTGCAGCATCGCTGCCACCTGGATGGCTACTGCCGCATCGTAAGAGGCCAGTTGAACAACCAAAGATTCTATCTTTTTATGGGTAACCGTTAACAATTTGTCGGCATACATCCTTGCACTGCTGCGCTGGCCATCCCTGTCGCCATCAATCCATACAGCTCCCGTTGATCCGATCACATGGGGATTCCAAATCGGTGAGGTATTCTGGTAAGGCTTTGGAGCCCGCCAAAAGGGAGTATGACCACCGGGGCCTTCGGCAATCGCTACCAGGAACACATCATGCTTTGGGCGTGGGATCTTCCAGCTATTGGTATATTTCACACCAGCTTTTTCTCCATCGGGAATGACTTCCTCCCTGATCTTTATACCATTGGCATACAGTGCGATCCGGTCAGCGCTTGTCCATCCCGGGCCCAATACCCGAACCGAAACAGTCAATTCGTCGGTGGATGAGGGGACCAATTCTCCCGGTCCATATTGGCCATCCACTACTATTTCGGTCAGCAGGCCCATACAGACCATCACATTTCCATCCTTGAAATTTTTAATCGCAGCCTGTTGGTCAATTTTATCTGGATTTTCATCCCTGGTTTTAATATAGGTACGTCCCTGGCCCACCAGGTACCTGTAGACATGATGTGAATCGCTCGCGCCAACGGGAGTTAACCCATAGCCCCTGTTCATCATGCCAAACCAATCTTCATATAAACTCATATAGTCGGTCAGGGCAGCGCTTGAGTTAATGACCTCCATCGCGTTGGCAGGGAATTTCCAGTGCCTGAGGTCAGTACCCGAGCAACTGATATGGTATTGTGGATCAAATGGACGAAAATCCTGGTGAGTATCCCGTGCATGATTGAGGATGACAACGGGGGGATGGTCTGTCTTCTGAAGGTTTTCAGCCACCTCATTCCAGCTTTTGATAGGAGGGGCAGCTACAGGGGTGTGTATTGGAACCGGGAAAACATTGAAATGCCCAAGTGGTGTAGTATATTCATAGCCCACAACAGGAGTAAAGTATTTTCGAACTCCCAACAGGCGGGCGATAGAATCCAGGTTGCTTTTAAGGTTGTGATCCGTTAAAACAGGAAGCTCAATGCCTTCCGCTGCGATGCTTAATGCCCTTTCAAAGAGGTTGGCATCGCCATCACCCGCATAATAGTTGGTGTGAATATGTGTATCCGAGGACACCCAGCCCTCGGTAGGTACCTCTTTTGAAATGACGAGCTTTTCCCTGATCACCATCCCCTTCCTGACTTCCAGCTTCACCGAATCGACACCATATTCGAATCCATGGTTGGCATAGAGGGTATAAACGCCTTCAGGAAGGCCAAATGTTGCCTTCCCATTGCCGGTCACCAAACATCCGGTACGAATGGCCAGATTCCGCTCAGGTGCCGCGCCCAGGGGTTGAAGCGCTCCATCCTTATCCACAATGGTCAGTCGTGCCGGGAGCAGGGAGCCGGTCTGGCCATCTGATACTGAAATTTCAACGGTCCCCTCTCTGAGCAGCTGCTGAAGGGGCCGATCTATCAATACAATATTTCCTACGAGGATATCATCGGTGATGCTATATGCCGGTTCAATCAGCAATGTATTTTGCCCTGTTTTTAAGACTTGAGGATTCAAAACCCAATAATCAATCATCAGGTTTTCATCCACTGTGAGACGACCCAGCTCCTGTCCGTTGAGTCGTATCAACCAGTTTTGTCTTACATCCTCCTGTCTCAGGCAAAGAGTCCATTCACGGGCATTCTCTGTTGATTCAAAATTAATCCGTAACTTCCCTTGATGAGGTTCTGAAAAGCTGGCCCATTCAGGATTTTGTCCGTTCCGCAAATGATGCATGGACCCATCAAGGACAAGGTTCTGTGAAAAAGCTTGTTGGACGGATATAACAAGAATCAATAATCCTGTCAGTTTTATTCCATTGAGAAGGAGTAATTTCATTGTTATAAATTTACCTTGGAAATATACAAATAAATCGACAGGTGGCCAAGTTAAATTATGAATACAATACCGATAATATTTCAATTAATGTCGCTTTGACGCTTCTAATTATTTTCCCATCTTTGCTGAGCATCGGCTGATTCAGAAATTGGCTGATGGAATGTTAAAAACTGGTATGTTCCAGGTACTTATTGTAATTCATTTATTTCGTTTAAATTCGTGGAATCCTTTTTCAAACCAAACTATCATGAAATTTCGCAGCCTCTCTTTTATCCTGTTACTCTTTTCTCTTCTGGCCTGTAAATCTCAGCCTGAAAAGCCCGATTACGCCCTCCAGGGAGTTCCCTTCAATGAAGTAAAGATCAGTGACCAATTCTGGCTGCCAAAAATTGAGACCAACCGAACAGTTACCATCCCGGCTTCGTTTGCCAAATGTGAAGAGATGGGGCGCATGGATAACTTCCTTATTGCAGGTGGCCAGATGAAAGGACAAGTGAAGGGGAAAATGCCTTTTGACGATTCCGATGTGTACAAGATCATCGAAGGGGCTGCCTATTCGATGACCGTTACCCCCGACCCTAAGCTGGACGCATACGTCGATTCAATTATCCATATCATCAGCATTGGCCAGGAAAAAGATGGTTACCTGACCACCTACAAAACCATCGACTCCACCTATTCCCCGGCCTCGTGGTGTCCTGCGGCGGGCAAGTGGAAAAACGAATCGTGCAGCCATGAATTGTACAACAGTGGCCACCTGTTTGAAGCTGCCGCAGCACACTACAGGGCCACGGGAAAAACCAATTTCCTCGACATTGCCACCAAAAATGCAGACCTGTTGGTAAAAGTTTTCGGTGAAGGTAAAAACCCGGGGGTACCCGGTCACCAGATTGTTGAAACAGGACTGATCAAATTGTATCAGGTGACCCACAAGGAAGAATATTTAAAACTGGCCCGTCATTTCCTCGATTTCCGTGGCGACTCAACCAAACGGGCGCTCTATGGTCCCTATAACCAGGATCACCAGCCCGTTACCCAGCAGACGGAGGCCGTTGGACACGCCGTCCGTGCACCTTACATGTATGCCGGGATGACCGACATTGCCGCCCTCTACAAGGATGAAGCCTACACCAAGGCCGTCGACAACATCTGGGACAACATCGTCTCCAAAAAACTATACCTTACCGGGGGAATCGGTGCCCGTCATGAAGGCGAGGCCTTTGGCAACAACTATGAACTGCCCAACCTGACGGCCTACAACGAAACCTGTGCCGCCATTGCCAATGTGTACTGGAATTACCGCATGTTCCTGTTGCATGGCGACTCCAAATACATCGATGTGCTGGAACGCAGCCTCTACAACGGGGTCATTTCCGGGGTAGGACTCGATGGCAAAACTTTCTTTTATCCCAATCCGCTGGAGTGCGACCTGCATTTCAAATTCAACGCAGGAGGCAGCCTTACCCGCGAGCCCTGGTTCGATTGTTCGTGTTGTCCAACCAACCTGTGCCGCTTTATGCCTTCGGTCCCCGGTTATATTTATGCACAGGGAAAAAACAGTTTGTATGTCAACCTTTTTGTAACCAGTCAATCAACCATCGAGCTGGATAAGACCAAGCCCGTCACCATCAGCCAGGAAACCCAATATCCATGGGATGGCAAAGTTACCATGACCGTTTCACCTGAAAAAACAAGCCCCTTCACCCTGAGACTTCGTATTCCGGGATGGGCCAAGGACCAGGTGGTACCCAGCGATTTATATTCATTTGTAAGTCCTGAAACCGATTCCATTTCCATCCGTGTCAACGGTGAGGCAGTCAAATACACCACCGAAAAAGGATATGCCCTGATCGATCGTACCTGGAAAAAGGGCGATGTGGTGACTTACAATCTCCCGATGAGCATCCGTCGTGTGAAGGCCAATGAGCAAGTGGCTGATGATCATGGGAAAGTAGCCCTCGAACGGGGCCCAATGGTCTATTGCCTCGAAGGGGTTGACAACGTCCCCGAAATGATGAAACTCACTTTGCCCGACTCGGCTCAGTTAGCAGCCACTTTTACCCCTGAGAAACTCGGTGGGGTAGTGATTCTATCGGGGAATGCCCTTTTACCGGGAGGCCTCCAGACAGCCGGTACCAGGATGACCGCCATTCCCTATTATGCCTGGAATAACCGTGGTGCCGCAGAAATGAAAGTGTGGATACCCCGATTGTAAACCTTTTTCAGATGAACCAAAGGGTCTAAATCCCCCCTTATTCCAAGTCACCGATTCAGTTCGTCAGATCCGTTCAGACGATCCTATTCATTTTCCCTCGTCCGGGGAGAATGTGTAGGGTCTAACTGACAGCGGTTCAACTTCCCTGCAGCCTCATTCAGCCTTCGAACAGGGCTTGACAGCCTATTGCCTGGGTCCAGGCCGGGGTCAACGCCAATGCTTCTGTAATGTAACTGTAATGTATCTGTAATGTATCTGTAATATACAATACAGATACATTACAGATAGATTACAGTTACATTACAGAAGCACTGGCGTTGACCCCTCCCGAACCCGTCACTGAACCGGGGGAATACTGTTTCAGATCAAATTTAAAAAGAACAGGAAGTTTTTCAGCAGACTATCCCATGAGCGAGCTCTGAATCAATCGCTGGCTGATGTCAAACAGGAGAACCAATTCCTTCAACCCCTAACATTCATTGCCAGTTTGAAATATTACTTTACCAATTGATGGATTTTCTTCCAATGATAGAGCCACCCAATGATGGTTTTTTAGGACGATGTTTTATTTTATTTACACGATAGTACACGCAAAATACCTATTTTAGTTATACAATTGTAGTAGTTTAACTGAATTGAGCTTTGATCTTTCATCCATGAAGATAGATTGCCTTGTCTAAATGGAATAGTTGCCTGAACATCAGTTAGATAAATAAAATATAAAACCCTCATTAAAATGAAACGAGTTATTTCGAAGCTCCTTGTTTGCTTCTTTTTACTGATCAGTTCTGGTATATTTGCTCAAACCATCAGCCCTTACCTGGTGGGCACCAACCTTTGGTACACCAATCCAAGTACAACGGTTTGGAACCTGACCAAACAATGTGGGGTACAGACCATTCGCATTGGGGGTGCTGAATACGACAAGAACATGCCCAGTAATGCAACTATTTTAAGTTGGGTAAAGCAAATCAGGGCCATTGGCGCAGAACCCATTGTTCAGGTTTCGCAATATAGATCGGCGGCTGAAGCCGCTGCATTGGTTACTTATTTAAATGTGACCAACAAAAATACCAGTGCTCCTGTGAAATTCTGGAACATTGGCAACGAACCCTGGCTGCAAGCTGGCAAGCCTGCTGTTTCCACTGCCGGCGCATTGGTTGAAAAATACTTTAAGCCCATCTCAGAAGCCATGAAGGCAGTTGATCCGACAATCAAGGTTTATGGTCCCGACTTCTGCTATTACATTGATGAAGGCATGAATGACTTGTTCGGCGGGAAAAACAACATTGCCGGTAAAGTTCCAGGCAAAGATTACTATTACTGCGATGGTATTTCCTGGCACACCTACCCGCAGGACAATAACATTGATCTGGCTGTACAGGGATTGGCATCTTTCAATTCGACCATTGTCAAGTGCAAGCAAAAGGTCGATGCTGTTAATTTGTTAATGAACCGCACGGGTGACAATGCCCTGGGATGGGGCATCGGAGAATTTAATGCAAAGGGAGGAGCCGAAAATCACACCTGGGGAAACGGCCAAATGTTTGGAGGCATATTGGGCTTGTGCATGAAATACCAGGCAACCTATGCCACCAGCTGGAGCATGTACGAAAGTGGGGGCAATCGCCAGGGAACTGATTTTAGTTTACTCGATGGCGCCAGCATGGTTCCACGGGCCTCCTACCGACACATGGAACTGGTAGCCAAATATTTCAAGGGAAATTATGTCAACGGCATTTCTTCGAACAGCGATTTTGTGGTGTATGGCGCCAAAAGCAAAGGCCAGGTAAGTGTCATGATCATGCACCGTGGATTTGGATTTCCGAAAGAATACAAGCTTACCCTGGACAATACGACTCCTGCAGGTGCATCTTATGCATTAAAATTGGATGCAGATACCGCCCTTACTTACAGTGACATGATTGGAGAACGTACCACCCATGTGATCATCTTCAGGGGTGATTCAATCATCAAGATCAATTACACCAGTGCCGATTTCGACAAGGGGATTGCACCTCAGTTATCAACAGTGAAGGTTTCAATCTCGTTGCCCAATATTTCTACAGGTCTTGGGGCTGTATCTTTATCGTTCAATTCCGTAAACCTGAGTTGGGTCGATGTCTCGGACAATGAACTGGGCTTTGTAATTGAAAGGGAGATCAATGGTGTTTTTAAAACAGTTGCAATGACTTCAGCCAATGTAAAAAGTTATACCGATCAAGGCTTATCTCCCCAAACCAGCTACAAGTACAGGATGGCGGCTTATAACTCTATGGGTAAATCAGATTATTCGGATGTTAAAACGGTCACTACCCTTGAAACTCCTGCTGCAAAAGCCTACAAGGGACCTCACGTCCTACCGGGCAAGATTGAATCTGAAGATTTTGATGACAATGGAGAAGGATTAAGCTTTCATGATATCGACCTTGTCAACCAGGGTGCCAAATACCGGATGACAACTGGCGTGGATATTGAATCGTCAACAGATGTCGGATTGGGATATAATCTGGGATATACTGCCACCGGAGAGTGGTTAAATTACCTGATCGAATCGGTTACTCCAGGCACTTACGATATTGCACTTCGAATGTCGAGCGGCAGCACATCGACCGCAGCCAAGAGAATTGACGTGTATATCGACAATGTAAAAGTTGGACAAGTTGTTCCCTCTATCACAGGAGGTTGGCAGATTTGGGAAACCAAATACATCAAAGGAGTGGTGATTAAAGACAGTCAACCCAAGGTGCTGAAATTGATGTTTACCGGGGGCGACTTTAACTTAAACTGGGTTCAGTTTGGAACCGATCTGAGCACAGCTGTGAGTTCATTGTTGGGTACCAAAATGAATTCCTATTACAATGGGATCAATCAACAGATTCAAGTTCAATTGAGTAAGGCTTTGAAAGATGCTCATCTTCAGGTATTCAATTCCCTGGGGCAGTGCATTCACAATCGTAAATTTACAGACATCCAATCGGTGCAAATTAATGCTGCAAATTGGGGAAGAGGGATTTATCTCATTTCGGTATCCAATAAAACGGAACGTTACACGAGTAAACTGACTATCTATTGAAGGATTGAAGGATTGAAGGATTGAAGGATTGAAGGATTGAAGGATTGAAAGTTACGTGCCGATCAGGATGTAAACTCATCATTCATCTTCTGAAGTCTCTTGACTGATGACAGATTAGAAAGTGGATGTTAACTTTGGCCAGCTTAGGAATATTCTTGTCTGATCTTTAGAAATTGGCTGGGAGTGAATCCTTTTATCTTTTTAAATTGCTCGTTGAAGTTTGAGAGATTGCTGAATCCGCTCTCGTAACAAACTCCTGAAATTTTCATTTTATTTTCAATCAATAGTTTACAGGCATGGCCAATCCTTATTTCATTTAAAAAGGTATGGAATGATTTGTTGGTATGTTTTTTAAAATACCTGCAAAATGAAGTCGGTGTCATCCCGATAAAGGCAGATACGGTCTCAAGCGTAATATTTTGCTGAAAATTCTCGATTATAAACCGTCGGGTCTTTTCAAAATGATCATAATGGGCCGATTTTCTGATTTTGGAATAGCCTTCACTGGCCAGTAATTGCTTCTCCTCGGTTTTCGACATGAAATCAAGTAATTTTATCAACCCTATTAATTTTTCGATCCCGGTGGTTTTAATCATTTTTCTCATTTGAATTTGAATCTGTTCCCGGGCCGATCCAAAGAATTTGATACCATACAGTGATTCGAAAAGCAGTTGATTAATTCCATGCATTTGTGGCAATATGGCCAACGAACCTTTAAAAATATCTTCATGGAAATGTACTACCAGTACATGGGCCTGAAATCCCGGAATATTTTCACTGTATATCGGAGCGTTTTTCCATACATGGGGCAGGTTGGGTCCGACAAGGCCCACATCACCTTCACTGAAGGCCTCAGAATGATCGCCTACCCAACGATTTCCACTCCCTTTTTCAACATAAATTATTTCAGTTTCAGGATGAATATGCCAGGGAACGCTCAGGGAGGGGCACAAAATATCAAGGCAATTGATGCAAAATTCTGCTTCTTTTGGCAACCGCTCATAAAATGTATCCATGATATTGGTCTTTCTGTATGACATTTAAATATAAGGATAAAAAACCATTATTTTCTGAAAATCTACAGGTAGAACAAAATCTTTTCTTATAGTATATTTAGATTTAAATTATTTCAGTGAAGAATGGGCTTCCCGCAATCAATAACTCTTTCAGTTTTAATTGCCGGGATGTTATTGTCCTTTTTGCCAGTGCACCGGATGATAAATCAAGTCTGAAGACAACCCATTTTTAGATCAGCAAGAATTAACTGAATTGGTATTAATTTACATCTAATCGAATTAATTTATGAAAAAAAATCTGTTCAATTACCTGCATTTTGGCCTGAAGCGCCGCATGTTTCTCCTAACCGGGATTGTGTGGTTAAGTGCATTCTCACTGGCTTTTGCCCAACAAACAATAACTGTCAAAGGGGTAGTTTATGGTGAAAACAATGCCACCTTGCCCGGAGCAACCATTGTGGTAAAAGGTGCCAATATTGGTGCTGTTTCCGATATAAATGGAAACTTTACCTTAAAGGTTCCCGCGAATGCCACTACACTTGTTGTCTCCTTTGTGGGCATGGTATCCCAGGAGGTAGCTGTAAGCACCGAGCCGATGAAGATTTATCTGGTTACTGAAACCACCGATGTGGGGGAAGTCGTGGTGGTTGGGTACGGTGTTCAGAAGAAAAGTTTGGTGACCGGTGCCATCTCAACGATCAAATCAGATGAAATACGAACCACTTCTTCCGTAAGAGTTGATCAGGCCATCCAGGGTAAAACCTCTGGCGTGCTGGTATTACCGCAAGGAGGCGACCCTGGTTCCACCACCAATATTCGGATCAGGGGTGCAGGCTCTAATCAAATATCAAACCCCATTATTTTGGTGAATGGAATGAGAATTACGAATCTAAATTCCATTAATCCCAATGATATTGGATCATTGGAAGTTCTAAAAGATGCCGCATCAACAGCCATTTACGGAGCTGAAGGAGCCAATGGGGTCATTATGATTACATTAAAAGAAGGTAATTCGACAGAACCCCAGGTCAGTTATGACTTTCAATATGGGATTCAAAGTTTCAGGACAAAGGCGAAGATGATGGATGCCACTCAGTTTAAAGCTTTTCAACAAGAGGCAGGACAGACTGTTAAGGATCGTTTTAATGCCAATACCAATTGGATAGATGCCATGTTTGAAAATGCACCGATGCAACAACATCATTTATCTTTTTCCGGAGGGAACGATAAAACAAAGTATCTCATTTCGGGAGGTTATATGAATCAGGATGGTATCATTGGAAAGAGCAGCTCAAATTATACCCGGTACACGGCCTTGATCAACCTTGATAGTGATCTAAAGTCATGGCTCAAGGTTGGGGGTAATTTCAATTATATGCATTCCAATCAAGGGGGTATTGTCAGTAATTCTGAGTATAATTCTGTTGCCGGTGCAGGATTGATTATGGATCCGCTGACACCCATCGTATATGAAGGAACACCACCAGAAGGAGGAAATACAATGATACAAGATGCCAATGGAAAATATTACTCAATCGGTGAGAACATAACGGGTGAAATGATTAACCCATTTTTAAGTTTGGCGGTCAATCACAACACCACTTCAATTGACCAGATGACTGGAGTGGGATATGTTACACTTAAACCCATTAAAGGCTTATCGGTTACCTCCAGGTTAGGCAGGGATTTTTCTTATTATGCGAATCATCTATGGCAGCCTAAATTCTTTGGTTCAGCCGAAAATCAAAATACTTCGACTTTCGTTAGGGATAATCTTCAGATCAATGACCGATGGGTTTGGGATAATTTTGCTTCCTATGCAAAAAAAGTGGGAGACCATTCATTTACAGCTTTGGTTGGATATTCGGCACAAAAAGCGCATATCCCCAATATTGATCCTAACAGTGGCAATACTCAATTTAATACTTTTTCCATGACCTCAGGGCCCTTGGTGGGAGAAGGGGATCAGTACGCCACTCAGGCCGGATCAACGAGCCAGGCCAATGATAGGATAGGTGGTTATAACAGAGAATCTACGATGGCTTCCGTTTTCGGACGACTTTCGTATGACTATAAAAGTAAATATTTGTTGGAAGGTTCTATCCGTCGGGATGGGGCAAGTGAATTCCCTGTGAATAATAAGTATGGGGTATTCCCTTCTGTTTCTGCAGGATGGGTGCTCACCAATGAAGACTTTCTGAAGATGGATGCATTATCCTACCTGAAGTTAAGGGCCAGTTGGGGTCAAAATGGTAGCCGTTCAAATTTAACGGGTAACAGTGAAGCTGAATTGTGGTTTTTAACGGCCAGGTATCCCAATGATCTGGATCAATTCCAATCAGGAGGCTGGGTACGTGCAATTCCCAATCCGGATTTGAAGTGGGAGACCTCCCAGCAGACGGATATAGGGATTGATGCAAGACTTTTAAAGAACAAAGTTTCAATCACGGTCGATTATTTTAACAAGGAAACAAAAGACTTAATTGCCACCCCGGCCCCGAATTATTCAACAGGTAACCTTCCATCACCAAGAAATCTCGGAACGGTCAGCAATAAGGGCGTTGAGCTCGAATTGGGTTATTCAAATGATGAACATGCATTGAAGTATGGCATAAACGCAAATGTTTCTTTCCTTTCGAATAAAGTAACAAAAATGAATATTCCCACCCCGGTTGACGGTACAGGAGTAAGGAACCGTGGGTTGACCAGATTTGAATTAAACCAACCACTTTGGTACTTCAGAGGTTACAAAACCGATGGCTTATTAAAGGACGATGCAGAAGCAGCAACCTATAACCAAAAATACGGTACAACCTTTACGGCAGGCGATTTAAAAGTAGTAGATGCCAATAACGACAGTAAGATTGATGCCAACGACATCACCAAAATAGGTGACCCCAATCCGAACATGATTTATGGAGGCAACGTATTCGTAAAATATATGGGATTTGATATGAACGTATCCTTTCAGGGTACCCAAGGCAACGACATCTATATGGGATGGTTCCGTGAAGACAGACCGGGATCAAATAAACCTGCTTATTTCTTCACAGACAGGTGGACGCCTACCAACCACAATGCCAGTATGCCCAAACCAAATAACTCTTCTTTATTCCTATACAACGGGGATAAAATGATTGGTAACGGTTCTTATCTCAGGATTAAACAATTACAATTGGGTTATTCAATTCCGCGGGCAATTATATCTGGAACAGGTATTAACGCATTGAGGGCATATGTGTCACTGGACGATTATTTCACCATTACCAAATATGAAGGATATGATCCTGAAGTTGGTAGTAATGATATTACTCTTCAGGGACTCGATCGGGGACGGTACCCGACTGCCGCTAAGGTCATATTTGGTTTATCTGTTAATTTTTAATCTACAAAACACTGAATCATGAAGAATAAAATTAATAAAATAAGTTTACTGCTGCTGATTGTCTTGATGGGTGGCTGTAGCAAAGAATTTTTAAATATTCCTCCGCAAAATAATGTGATTACTGCCAATTTTCTGAAGACTGACGATCAGGTTTTGAAGGCCATCGTGGGTCTTTACGACAGAGAGCAAACGATGTATTCCAGTGCATGGAATGGGATGCGTTTTATCCAGAACGTGATCTCTGACGATGCCCAATCGGCCGGTCCCAATGCATTTGACACCCCTGAGTATGACGCTCTGGACAAATTCGACTGGCAAGTCAACAATACCAAAATCAGAGGACTTTGGCAACGCTTGTTCGAAATTGTTGCTTCCGCAAACGCCATCATTACACCGGTTGAAGCCATGACCAATTCAACTCCGGGGATGAAGCAAATGGTTGCTGAAGCCAAGGCCCTCAGGGCCCATGCCTACCTTGAATTGGTCATCATGTTTGGCGACGTTCCGTTAATGATTAAAAATCCGGTACTGCCTTCAGAGTATAATAAACCGCGCACCCCAAAAGCACAGATTTATACACAAATAGAAAGTGATTTAAACGCTGCGATTGCTGATTTACCTGCTAAGAGTGCTTATGCGGCTGGAAATAAATACCGTTTTTCAAAAGGGACAGCTCAATATCTTTTAGGGAAAGCCTATATTTATCAAAAGAAATGGTCGGATGCTGCCAATGTATTGGGTCAATTAATTGCATCCAATGAATTCGATCTTTTACCAAAGGAACGGTACATGGATAATTTTCTTAAAGCGGGCGAGTTTGGAAGTGAATCCCTATTTGAAGCTTCTTACACTTCTCAATTACATACAACCTGGGGCACAAATGGTGCTGATGGAACTTTTGACGCCCGTCTGGTCGAAGTGAATATTCAAATGCAACTTGAAGGTCCAAGGGATGACAATGGGTTTTTTAGCTTTGTTGACTATCATGGTGATCCCACTAAATGGAGTGACGGATTAAGAGGTGGATGGGGTTTCAATTTGCCATCCAAAGTAATAGGAGATGTTTTAAAATCAGATCCAAGCGATATCCGCTCCGCTGATGTACTTTCAGATGCAGAGTTCAAAGCCTTGGGAGGTAAAGTTCAAGCCTCTCCTGTGCCTTATATGTATCAAGGCTACTTAAGGGTAAAATATGGATGTAGAATATCTGAAACTGATCCTACCTCCCAGCCTGAATTGAATTATGGATCCAACATCAGGGTCATGCGGTATGCCGATGCATTGTTAATGGCTGCCGAAGCCTATCACATGAACAATCAGGATAACCTGGCAGTCATCGAACTGAATAAAGTTCGTCTAAGAGCCGGTTTACCAGCGACCGCTTTAACCGGTGATGCATTAATGAGTTTGATAAAACTTGAAAGGCAAAAAGAATTGTGTTTTGAAGGTAGCAGGTTCTACGATTTAGTTCGTTGGGGTGATGCTCCTACAGTT
>DASXUZ010000290.1:0-28014 GCA_036504555.1 Prolixibacteraceae bacterium
CTAACAGCGATGGAATTCACACGACCGTTTCACGCAATGTACGCATCTCCAACTGCAACATTGTGGCCGGTGATGATGACATCGTGGTTACTGGATTTCCAAAAGATGAGGACACTCCTGAATTTAACTCTGCCGATCAGGATGGGCACACCTATGGCAATAAAACCATTTATGCCGAAAATATTACCGTGACAAATTGTATGCTTAAATCCAGTTCTGCCGGCATACGTATCGGTTATGGGCAGCATCCTATTCGCAGGTGTACCTTCTCAAACATCGTCATCTACGATTCTCACCGGGGGATAGGCATCTTTGCCCATGATGCCAGCAACATTGAAGACCTGATCTTTTCCGATATCATCATTGAGACCCGTCTGCTGAACGGACAATGGTGGGGTCATGGAGAGCCCATTCATCTATCGTGTATTTCAAGGTTTCCAAACCAGGTAGCCGGCCAGATAAAGAATGTTCAGTTCAATAATATCAACGCCATTGGCGAACAGGGCATATTGGTTTATGGACAAAAGGAAAGTCCGATGGAAAATATTCAGTTCAATAATGTGCAACTGCGCATGAGAAAAGGGAAAGAAACCATGGCCTACGGGGGAAATTTTGATCTAAGGCCTGCCTATGAAAAATCAATGAGAATGTTTGAACATGATATTCCCGGCATCTATGCTCAAAATGTGAAGAAACTGGATATCCGAAATTTCAATTTATCCTGGGGCAACGATCTTCCTCCTTTCTTTACCTATGGAATTGAATGTAAGGATGTCACTGACTTGTTGATCGATGGATTTACAGGAACTGCCAATCCAAATGCAAAGGTAAGTGAGAAAATAAAGCTGGAGAATTCACAATACAGGAGTAACAATTGATAATTAATTCTTAGCAAAGTATATTGACTTAATCCTTCCAATAAATCATGCAAAAACTAATTGACGAAATAAAGAAAACAAGCGGTGACATGGCGCGCCGCGGGTGGGCTGAATCGAATGGCGGGAATATCAGCCTAAGGTTGAATGAGGAAAATTATTCCTGTTTCAATGATTTCCAGCCCAAGTCTGAACCAATGCCACTGCCAATTGCAATGCCTGAAATTGCAGGTGAACGTTTCCTTGTTACGGGGACAGGAAGGTTTCTGCGCAACATAGAGGTATTCCCGGAGAAGAACATCGGGGTGATCCAGATCGACCCCAAAGGTGAATCCTGGCAGCTGCTCTGGGGCTATGAGCCTGTCGGAGCACACACCTCAGAGCTTCCATCGCATTTATTGTCGCACTGCCGCATCAAGGAGAAAACCATCAACCAGTCGTTTGC
Source organism: Prolixibacteraceae bacterium (assembly GCA_036504555.1). Lineage (GTDB taxonomy): Bacteria > Bacteroidota > Bacteroidia > Bacteroidales > Prolixibacteraceae > Aquipluma. The sequence continues at coordinate 1,321 of DASXUZ010000290.1, forward strand.
CTTTATTCATACCCATCCCAACAGTGTGATTGCCCTCACCTATGCAGTTGCAAATCTGGATACCAAAAGTCTGAGTAAACTGCTTTGGCAAAGTCATGCCGAATGTATCGTGGTTTTTCCGCAGGGAGTGGAGTTTTTACCCTGGGTAATGGCCGGGAGCATGGACCTTGGAAGAGTTACTGCCGATGCCATGTCGCACAGGAACCTGGCAGTATGGCAGTTTCATGGGATCTGCGGATGCGGAAGAAACCTGGATGAGGCATTCGGGCGTATTGATGTAGCTGAAAAAGCAGCCGAGATTTGTTTGCGGGTAATGGCAGCCGGTGGGGCCAAACAAACCCTGAACGATTCTCAATTGCGTGCCATTGCAGCCAATTTTAATTGTACCTTAGACGAAAGTCTCTTTGATTGAAACCCTTTCAACCATACAACCATAATGCCATCTAACTATGAATCCCCAAAAATTGTTCCTGTTATTTTTTTTACTTCTATCCAAATTGGCATTTAGCCAAATGCCTGATATTGTCCAATTAAAAACTGACCATCAGGCAACGCCGCTTGGGTTTGATCACCCCGATCCTGAGCTGATGTGGATTTTACAATCTGCTGAAAGAGGAATCCTGCAAACGGCTTTCGAAATCCTGGTGAGTGATAACCAGAAATCACTGGATGCCGGAAGGGGGAATTGTTGGCAATCAGGAAGAATACAGGGAAATAGAACTTTCGGAATCCGCTATGCAGGAAATCCTTTGCAATCGTTTACCCGTTATTTCTGGAAGGTGCGTATCTGGAACCAAAACGGGCAGGTTTCGGATTGGAGTCCTGTATCATGGTTCGAAACCGCGATCATGAACCCTTCCGATTGGAAGGCGCAATGGATTTCAAACCAGCGCGCTTTACCTGAAAAAGAAGAAGATTTTTACAAGGAAACTCCCAACCCTTTGCTTCGGAAAGAAATCATCCTTAAAAAGGAAATTCTGTCAGCCAGACTCTACATTGCCGGACTTGGTTATTCGATTGCTTATGTGAATGGACAGCGGGTAGGCGACCATATGCTTGATATGCCCTGGACGCAATTTAATAAACAGGTGATGTACAACACTTTTGATGTTACCGCTTTACTGCACAAGGGTAAAAATGCTATGGGGGTGACCTTGGGTAATGGCTGGTACAATCCTATGCCACTCAAATTGTTCAGAAACTGGAACCTAAGGAATACACTGACCGTTGGTAAACCCTGTGTGAAAGCACAGTTGCGCATCACCTATACCGATGGCTCCATTGAAACGATCGCAACCAATGAATCATGGAATGCAGGCGATGGACCGGTACTGAAAAACAGCGTATACCTGGGCGAACTGTACGATGCCCGACTGGAACAAAAAGGCTGGAATGAAGCGGGTTTTAATGAAAGCAAATGGACAAAGGCAAAATTGGAGACTGGGCCCAAAGGTCAGCTTATTGCGCAGTATATCCCACCTGTCAGGGCTACCAAAATCCTGAAGCCCTTAAAGATGACCCAACCGAATCCAGGTGTTTACCTGTTTGATTTTGGTCAGAACTTTGCAGGAGTTCCCCGCCTGAAAGTGAAAGGTGCGGCTGGAACAACAGTCGTCCTTCGCAGTGGTGAGGATATCCATGCCGATGGTTCGCTCAATTACCTCACCGTGATTACCGGTCAGCTGAAAGCCATGTGGAACCTCAAGGGTGGCCCCGGTTGCCCCGATGATCCGATGATGATTAACACCTATATCCTCAAAGGAGAGGGCGATGAAGTTTTCACTCCTGAATTTACTTTTTCAAGCTTCCGCTATGTGGAGGTAACCGGTTTTCCAGGGACGCCAGACCTGAACTCGGTGGAAGGAGTACGGATGAACAGCGATCTACAGGAAACAGGAAGCTTTGAATGTTCCAATGAACTGTTCAACCGGATTCAGGAAGCCACCAAATGGACCTTCCTGAGCAATGTGTTCAGCGTTCAAAGTGACTGCCCTGCACGCGAGAAGCTGGGCTACGGAGCCGATATTGTGACTACCGCCGAGGCTTTTAGTTACAATTTTGATATGAGTAATTTCTACCGCAAAGTGGTTCAGGACTTCGTGAACGATGTGAGACCCAACGGAGGCATGTCTGAAATAGCCCCTAATATTGGAATCAATGGTGAAAGTATGGGTGGCGATACTGGCTCTCCCGGTTGGCAACTCGCTTTCCCTTTTGGAATGAAAGTGCTGTATGATTATTATGGCGACCTCAGTACGGTAGAGAAAAACTATCCCGCATTGAAACGGCAGGTTGATTTCATGCATTCAGTTACACCTGATCACATTGTCCAAAAATGTATCGGTGACCACGAGAGCATTGATAAAAAGCCCATTGCCCTTTCTGCCACGGCATTTTATTATCATCATGTGATCATTTTGGCTGAATTTGCCCAGCTGCTGAATAAAAAGGAAGATGCCCTGAAGTATCAAAAGCTGGCAGGTGAAATCAAGGAGGCATTTGTCAATACCTTCCTGAAACCCGGAACCGGGGTTTTTGATTCTGGAACACAGGCCGCTCAGTTGATCTCCTTGTATTACGATTTAGTCCCCGAGAAAGCGAAAGCTGCCGCCCTTGACCAGCTACTGCTCGAAATTTTCAATAGACACCAGGGGCATCTGTCAACAGGAATATTTGCTACCAAGTTCATGTTTGACTTCTTCCGACAGGAAAACCGCAATGATGTCTCCTATACGGTCGCCAACCAACGCAGCTTTCCGGGATGGGGCAACATGCTGGCCAACGGGGCCACCACCTTGTATGAAAGCTGGACCTATCCCGATACGGTGAATTCTCAGAACCACCCCATGTTTGGGTCCATCTCTGAATGGTTTTATAAATCGCTACTTGGAATCAATGCCAAGGCTCCCGGATTTACCCGCTTCGAGATTAAACCCCAGCCTGCCGGTGATCTGATGTGGGCCAAGGGATATTATGATGCTGTGGTGGGACGTATTTCAAGCGATTGGAAAATAGAGGGAACCCGCTTTTTGCTCCAGGTGACTGTTCCTGCCAATACCCAGGCAATCTTGTATGTGCCCTCTTTGCCCAAACAAACCCTTCTGGAAAGTGGGCAGCCAGCCCTCAAATCCACGGGTCTAAAATGGATTGAATACCGGGATGGATATGCTGTTTTCGAAGCAGGTTCAGGGAATTATTCCTTTGAATCGAAATGGCAGAAATAGATTAAAAAAAATGTATTTTTACTGTTCAAAATTAAACCAAGCCCAACTATGAAAAACCTATTTTCAGTTATCCTTATTTTTAGCTTAATCATTTCTAACCAGGTGATGGCCCAAGCCGGAGGAAAAGTATCCGACAATCTGTCGATGACCAGTAAGATCCTCAAAATGGACCGAAAATATGCCATTTATCTGCCAGCCGATTATGAAACATCAGGTCGTAGTTACCCCGTTTTATATTTGTTGCATGGTTCAGGCGACGACCAATCAGGCTGGGTGCAGTTTGGTGAGGTGAAACAAATCGCCGACAAAGCCATCCAGGAAGGTAAATGCACGGCCATGATCATCGTCATGCCTGACGGTGATACCGGTCAGCGCGGCTATTTCAACAGCCCCAAGGGAGACTGGAATTACGAAGATTTTTTCTTCCAGGAATTGATGCCGTATATTGAAAAAACATACCGTACCAGGACCGATAAAAGATACCGTGCCATTGCCGGCTTATCAATGGGAGGCGGTGGAACGTTTATGTATGCCTTGCATCATCCCGAACTGTTTTCATCGGCTTGTCCCTTGAGTGCCTCTACAGGACCTGTTTCTTTGGAAGAAGCGACTGCCAGATGGGGAAAACAGTACCCTGATATTACCAAGGAAGATTTGGCCAAATACTACGCCCGTCATAGTGCACTTGAACTGGTGAATACGATGCCTGATGTCCAGAAGAAGTCAGTGCGCTGGTACATTGATTGTGGCGACGATGACTTCTTGTATGAAGGAAATTGCCTGGTTCACATCGCCATGCGCAAAAAGGAAATTCCCCATGAATTCCGTATCCGCGATGGTGCCCACAACTGGACTTACTGGCGCGAAGCATTGCCAACTGTGCTGGAATTCGTATCTCAATCATTTCATCAATTTTAATCAATCGATCATTTACCAATTTAACTAACTCATATGACCACATCACGTCGTTCGTTTATTCAAAACAGCGCTGTTCTGTTAGCAGGAGCGGCCCTTTTGTCGAAAACTGCCTGGGCAGCTCCCAAAGCCGGTGAAATCGTCGGTCTCCAACTCTATTCTGTCCGTGATGACATGGACAAAGATGCCCTGGGAACCTTGACGCAACTGGCCCGGATGGGATACAAGCATGTGGAACATGCCAACTATGTCGACGGGAAGTTTTATAAGTATACACCCAAAGAGTTCAAGAAAATACTGACTGGCTTAGGCCTTAAGATGCCCAGCGGACATACCGTCATGGGAAAAGACCATTGGGATTCCACCAAGAATGACTTTACCGATGTGTGGAAGAAAACCGTTGAAGATGCCGCCTACATGGGACAGCATTATGTCATAAGTCCATGGCTGGACGAGAGTATGCGTAAAACCTACGATGATTTGGTTCGCGTCCTGGAGATCTTTAACAAATGCGGGGACCTTTGTCAGAAATCTGGCATGAAATTCGGTTACCACAACCATTGGGCCGAATTCACCGAAAAGCTAAACGGGGTCAAACTCTTTGACATCATGATGCAGAAGCTGGATGTTAAAAAAGTAATCATGCAGCTTGATATTGGCAACATGTACATTGGCGGAGCAAAAGCCCTTGATGTAATTGGCAAGTATCCCGGAAAATTTGAGTTGATTCATGTCAAGGATGAAATTGCATCGACCAATGCCGAAAAATTTGAGAGCGCAATCCTTGGCAAGGGAATCATCCCTGTCAAGCAAGTGATCGATCTTTGCCGCAAGTCGGGCGGGACCAAGGTTTACATCATCGAGCAGGAAGCCTACCAGGGCCAATCACCCATCGCCTGTGTAAAGGAAGATCTTGAAATCATGAAAAAATGGGGATATTAGTCCTGTATTAAATAATTGAATGGCTTTCAGATTGTCTGAAGAAGCTAAAAGATGGGATCCAATAAATCCCATCTTTCAGTTTATCCAACCATGATGGACGAAATTTCAATAGTTTATGGTTGCCGGTTCAGGAATCCTTCACCTACAAATTTTCAATGTTCCGGGTTGTAGTTCCCATCAAAGCGGAACACTTTTATGAAAATTCCACATCAATTATTTGAGAGTATGATTGCAAATTTGTAACATTACAGGGTGATGATCATCAGCCCCAGAGCCCGCAATAACTCAGAATACGGACAGGGCCGCTTTCTTTTTATTCTTTATTTTAGGCCCAGCCTGTCTGCAAAACGTTTTACCTCCATTCTTTCTTTTACCCATGCCTTCAAGAGGGTTCTACCACCCCAAGTTATTGCTATCTGTAATGTAACTGTAATCTATCTGTAATGTATCTGTATTCTATGATACAGATACATTACAGATAGATTACAGTTACATTACAGATAGCAATACTTGGGCAGCGTCCACCCGAGGCAGGGAAGGATTTGGGGACGAATTCAAGACCGACCAGAAAAATGTCTATCGAACGAAATTGTAACAGAGGGATTAATAATATTTTGCAATCCACATTCAAGTATTTGTGGGACAATTAATTACCCCTGTTTATTTTCATTGATTATAGAATTGAATAGCCTGGCGAGGCATTTGGAGAGCAAAAATCAAGGATTTTTAGTATATTAACTTTTCAGTGCTTACCTTTGGTGCAACCTAGGAGATTTGTAAAATATCAGCGTGCTGAATACAAGGAGCTGAGATTAAATTTTCACGGTTAATTGCATTGAAGCATTGAATCAATCGAAACTAACAAACCAACGATGAAAACCTACTTAATCCTGGCAATGATGATCCTGTCATTGTCGATTTACGCACAAGAACTCCCACTTGTTTATTCATGGGAAACCCAACAGGCCAAGGTGCTTGCCAATGGAGACTTGGAATGGGCCCCACAGGCCTTTCAACTTGTGAAAGGAACATCTGTTAGGTACATTGATTTTGACGGGGGAAACGATGCCAATGATGGACTAAGCACCGCTACTGCCTGGAAACATCATCCCTGGGATGCATCAGCTACCGGGAATGCCCTGGTTGGTTCTGGCATCCAGACTTATATTTTTAAACGCGGAGTCATTTACCGTGGGGCATTGACCGCCGATGATTCAGGCGTGGCGGGTAACCCCATCCGGCTAACTTCTGATCCCGACTGGGGAACTGGTGAGGCTGCCATCTATGGATCGGTGAAAATTACCAATGGCTGGATCAAAGCCAATGCCACCATTGCTCCTACCATTCCCAATCCTGATCTGGTGTGGTATAGGTATGTCGGCCCTTTGGCGAATCCTACCAAGTTGGTTGGCGAAGTCACTGAAACGGGAATCAAACGGGTTTACCTGGCCCGCTCACCCAACTATGAGAATACGCCCAAAGAGCCGATGCAGAAATGGTGGATGTTTACGGCCAAAACCAAATCAACCAATGTAACCCTTACAGATACCAAAAATTTTACCTGGACAGATGTCAACGCTCTGAAAGGCGGTGATGTTTGGGCCACCGAGGATGCCGTGGTAATGGCAACCCTTTGGAGACAAAAGATAACGGATTACAATCCTGCCACAAAGACCATTACAGTGGCCGATCCTAACTTCGGGGGAAAGGACTGCAAATATTACGTAGAGAATACGCCCTACCTGCTGGATGCCCCGGGTGAGTATTATTTTGACAAATCGATCAATAGGATGTATATCAGGCTCGAAGGGGATAAGGATCCCAATACCACCACTATTGAGGTTGCCTCACGATCAACCCTGATCACGCTCAGCGGACAGAATAACATTGAAATCAGTGGCTTAACCCTAGGATTTACCACTTGCGACAATTTACGCTATGGACAAAATGACGGCGTTCCAACCATCAGGATGGATTACAGCTCGAACATTGGCATTAAAAATTGCAAGTTTCAGTACCTCAACGGAGGAGTTATGGCCAACGGAACAGGCACCAAACTGGTCTTTACTGACAATGAAATGAACTTCATGGATGATTTTTCTATTATGCTTAATGGCACTGATGAAGTATCCATTCTCAGGAATAAGATCTACGAAAATGGCACCCGTCATTTGGGTCGTTTTTACAGTTGTATTCCGACCATTGCCGCAACCCCCATTACGGTGGGCGAAATTGCGGGCAATATCATTGAACATTCCTGGGGTAGCGGGATCAATTTAAATTGGGGTAAAGGCAGTGGGGTCAACACCACCGTGCCCTTGATCCGTGGCCTGATCCACCACAACAAGGTGTCGCATTCGTTGCAGGGAGTCAATGATTACGGGGGTATCGAGAGCTGGCAGGGTGGCCCGGTCTATATTTATGACAATATTTCAGAAGATGCCCAGGGTTGGCATTACAACTGGGGAACAGCCCTTAAGTCCTTGGGATATGCCTTCTACATTGATGGATCATTCAAACACTATCTTTTCAACAACATCGCCAAGGGAACCGGCTTCGACCGCAACGCGGGGGCCTATATGCAGGTCTTGGGTTATTACGATATGTATGTGCACAATGTGGCTTACAATTTGAATTCACTGACCGCTTCAGGCGATGGATCTCTTGCGCTGGATGGTCAGAATTATTACCTGGCCAATGTAAGTGACAGTACCTCAAGGCAATTTAACCACACCACAAGGGCCTCCGGTATTCCATTTGAATCATTTGGAACCAATTTCTTCAGCGGGAAAGCATTCCTGGGTAATTTTCTCTCCGGAGGACTAGCTGCAGGATACAATTTCAGCGACTTTGTCAACAAGCTTACTACCTATGTTCCCGATATGGCGCAGGTTGGACTTGAAACCTCCAAAAGGGTCTTTGAAAAACCCTCAGCAGGTGATTTCAGGCCAACGGCTTCCAGTGAACTGATCGATCAGGGCGTGAAATTCTTTGCCCCGTTCCCATTGAAAGCGGTGGTAGGTGAGTGGCATTTCTACAAGCACAAGTCAGATTCGACTTTGATTAAGGGTGAAAACTTTTATTTTACCAGTGAGTTGACCAACCGTGAAACCTATAACAACTTTCCTAAGAATCACCTGAAGGCTTATGGACTGGAAGCCGGCAGTTTTGTCAAAGGCCAATTGGAAGATTTTACCCAGGGGGCATTGGTGTTTGATGGTACACAAACTTATTGTGATCTTAAAAACGATGTCACCAGCAAAACCATCTGCAACAATGTAGATATGACCACCAACGCTTTTATCCTTGAAACTTATTTTAAAACAGTGGCAGGGCATACAGGGGGTGTACTTCTTTCTAAATGGACAACTCTTAGTTACGGCTATCAAATGGAGATAGATGCCACAGGGAATGCACGGTTCAGCATTCAGAACAATGGCAGCAGCGCTTTCAGCCAATCGGGTTCAGTGATTGTGAACGATGGAAACTGGCACCATGTTTTAATCGAGGTAAGCCGTGTGCCTTCATCGGTGAAAATATACGTGGACGGAGTTTTGGCCAATGGATCATCCAACGGTACAATGCCTGTGGCGACAGTTTCATTGACCAATACGGCTGATTTAATGGTGGGTAAAAATAGTGATGGCCATTTCTTTTCGGGTACACTTGACTTTATGCGTATCTCAAAAGGAAGCCTGGCTGATGCCAAGACCACCATCGACGAATTGTACAAATGGGAATTTGATGGTCCTTTCCTTCACGATTTTGCAGGGAACCTCCCCATCGGTCAACGTGATGCAGGTGCCATTGAAAAGGGAGCAAAACTTTGCAACATGACAGTCTCTTCCAACCCCCTGTATTTTGATCTGAAAGGTGAAACAAAAACCTTCACCATTAATGCAGAGAAAGGGTTTGAAGTGATTAAAAAAACGGGAACTTTCTATACCACCATGGTGGTGGGAAATACGGTAACTGTGACCGCTACTGCTTTAGCCTCAGGAACACGTTCAGGGGAGATATCCATTTTGGGCTGCAATGAAACGCAGAAAGTGAAAATCGTTCAGCAAACGGCCACTGCCATCAATCGTATCCTGGAAAGCGACATAAAGGTAATGCCCAACCCGGTGTCGGCAGGACAGGTAACTATTTCAATTCCAATGGGTTTGAAAGCCAAAAGCGTATTGTTTACAGATATCAACGGAAAAGCAATGTATGAAAAGCCTGTTTCAGAGGGAAATAACACCATGGATGTTCAATTTCCCCATGGTATATACTTCTTGAAAATCACTGGGCCGGAAGTAAATTACACGACCAAAATGGTGGTCAATTAAGAGGAGCAAGCGGTCAATTAAATCAATCATGCCAAATTGTAAATAGTAAATTGTTTAATAGTAAATATTTATAACCTAAACCAACCAATGAAACAAGTTATTTTTATTTTGTTCCTTTTGGTCTCCTTGACCATCCAGGCACAAAAAGGCACTTACGATTTTGTATTTCCAGAGCATAAATCCTCTGAGAAACCATTGCTCAGTCTTCGGTTTCTGAATGAAGAAACTGCAGGGATCAATGGGTTCATCAAGCTTTCAGCCGATGGCGAGAGTTTCATGGCCGGAGACAAGCCCATTCGATTCTGGCCGGTCAATACCAATGCAGGAGAGATGAACGATGCCGATTTGGCTGCTCATGCTGAATTCCTGGCACACATGGGGGTCAACATGATTCGCTACCACGGATCTATCAACCCGGCAGGCAAAGGAACTGACATTTATGATGTCGACCGCAAAGAGATCAACAATATCTGGCGGGTAGTGGCTGCCATGAAAAAGCAAGGGATCTACACTACCATTTCACCTTTCTGGCCCCACAACGGTCACATGGGTGGCTGGCTTCCCAAGGAATGGGGCATTGATGGTTATTCTGACAAGGATGATTTATGGGGAGTGATGTATTTCAATGATCGTCTTCAGGATGCCTACAAAGCTTGGGTGAGGGTGCTTTATACCGAAAAAAATCCCTATACGGGCATCGCCCTGAAAGATGAGCCTGCCGTTGGCATCATACAGATCATGAATGAGGATGGGGTCTTCTTCTGGACCATGCAAACCAAGAATCCAGCCATGAAAAAGATGGTCACTGCTAAATACATCAGCTGGCTACAGAAGAGATATGGAACACTTGCCAGTGCTTTTGCAGCCTGGGGAAATGCCAGTCTGCCGGAAGATAACCTGAAAAGTCAAACGGTTGATCTGTATCCTTTTTATGATATGACACAGGCTGCCTCGGGAAACAAAGCCATCCGCATGCAGGACCAGGTTGAATTCTTTGCCGATACACAATACGATTTCTACCATGGAATCCATGATTACTATACCAAGGTGTTGGGTTGCAAGCAAATCATCAATGCCGAGAACTGGATCACTGCCAGTCCATCGCGTTTAAATGACCTGGAACGATGGACCAATACTTCCAATGAGGTCCTGGCCGTTAACCGCTATTACGATCCCGGCCATTTTGGCGAGAACAATGGCTGGCGCATTGATCCCGGTCATCATTACCTTGGACTTTCAGCCATGAAAAGACCCCAGAAATTACCCATCAATGTCAAACAAGTGGCAGGTCATCCATTTGTCATTACTGAAAGCGGCTGGAATACACCGCATAAATACATGGCTGAAGGACCGTTCCTGATTTCAACACTTCAGTCCATTACCGGCTTTGATGCCTTCTATTGGTTCTCCTTCGAGGGGGTTGATTATACCCGGAATCCATATTTTGAATTTACAAAAGACGCCCAGGGCAGGCGTGCCATGAACCGCTGGACTTGTTCAGTACCGGGGATTGTTGGACAGTTTCCCGCCAACTCATTGCTCTATCGCCTGGGCTATCTCAAACCAGGCGAAGTGGTGATTCATGAAGAAAAATCGATGGACCAGCTTTGGAACCGTACCATCAGTCCAATTGTGGAAGATACTAATTTTGATCCCAACCGAGATACCAAGAATACCCTGAGTACAGGTGCGGAATCGGAAATCTCGCCACTGGCTTTCCTGACAGGTAAAGTGGAAGTGGTATATGGCGGCGATGCTTCAAAAACCAATATCAGCACCAATCTGAAGCAACTCATTGATCCTGACAAGAAACTGATCAAAAGTTCATCGGGCGAAATGGAATGGGATTACGGAAAGGGCATTTGCAAGGTAGTTTCAGAAAAGGCCTGTGGTGTGTGTGGATTCCTTGCAGGCAGCAATCAATTCAATTTGGGTAATGTTCAAATCAGCATCCGTAATAACTATGCAGCTATTTGGGTGGTGGCGATGGACAATCAACCCATCCAAAAGTCAGGTAAAGTGTTGATCCAGGTTGGAACCATTTATCAGCCCACCGGCTGGAAGGAAGAGGAAGTCGATTTTAAAGCCGACAACCAAACTTTACACGGGTTCAATATCCTGAATACCGGCAGCATGCCCTGGAGAGCAGAGGATACCCAGGCCACGGTTGAAATCTCCAATGCGGGCTTGAAAAAGGCGAGTCTGTTGGATGCCGGCGGATATGTCATTGCAAAGGTGCCAATACACAAAAGTAAAGGTAAAGTGAGCCTGACGCTTCCACTCAATGCCATGTATGTGGTAGTTGAATAAGAACCCAACTTTTATACAGATCAAAATGAATAAAAGAATTTCTTTATTACTGGTTATTTTAGGGTTCGCCATCGTTGGGTTTGCACAAAAGACCGAAATCCTTAATGATGGGAATCATTGGCAGTTGAAGGTAAATAACCAGCCCTTTTTTGTCAAAGGGGTGGTGGGACATACCTATCTAGAAAAGGTGAAACGATATGGAGGTAATTCAATCCGGATTGGTTGGAAAAAGGAAGAGCTGGATGAGGTGACCCGCCTTGGCCTGAATGCATTGGTCAACCTTCCGGCCAATGCCGAACGCTATGGAATGAATTACGATGATACCACAGCCGTCCGCAAGCAAACGGAAAAGATAGCCGACATTGTCAGGAATACCAAAAACCATCCTGCCGTGCTGATGTGGGCCATCGGAAACGAACTGGATTATATTCCCGGCACAAAGCCTTTCAATCCAAAGGTATGGGATGCCGTGAACCAGGCTGCCAAAGCCATCAAGGCCATTGATCACAACCACCCGGTGATGACTGTCATCGGGACCAGCATGATGGAGAAAGTAGCTGACATCGTAAAGCGTTGCCCTGACATCGACCTGCTTGGAATCAACAGCTATGGCGATATTTATACCTTGCCTGAAACCTTGAAAAAGTATGGATGGACCAAACCTTACCTCATTTCAGAATGGGGACCCGATGGTTATTGGGAAGTGAAGAAAACGAAATGGGGAGCGCCTTACGAGCAGACGGGTCGTGAAAAATACGACTGCTACGAAAAGAAATACAAGGCAGCCATCGACAACGGCAATGGTCAATGTCTTGGCTCCTATGTCTTTTACTGGTCAGGATTCAAGCAGGAAACCACCCACACATGGTTCTGCATGTTTAACATCGACGGGCTGGAATCGCCACTCGTAGGCTTGATGAAACAAATGTGGACTACCCCTCAGCTGCTGGCTCCAGGTCACCCACTGAGTAATCTGGCCCCCATCGTTGATTCTCTCAATATTGGTCAGTTCGTCCGCTACCAGGATATTGTTCTGAAACCGGGCTCTGTCAATTTATCCCAGGTAAGGGCCAGCGATGCCGATCATGATCCACTGAGCTACCAATGGGAAATCAGGCCTGAAGCCGTTTATGCCTCCTATGCCGGGCAAGGGGAGAAGGTTCCTGAACCGCTTTCAGGATTGATCAGCGAGGAGATTGCGATTCATTTTACAGCTCCCAAAGACAAGGGAGCATATCGGCTGTTCGTGTATGTCTATGACGGCAAGGGCCATTTTTCAACAGCCAATTTGCCGTTTCTCGTAGAATAAAATATAAACCAATGAAAAATAAACACATAAACACATAGGCATATAGGAAACATAGAAAAATTTAAAACTATGTGTCCTATGTACCTATGTGTTTAATTTATAATCACATGAAAATATTTCTGCTTTTATTTCTTCTTCTTCCGGCTTTGCAATTGTTTGCACAGTCATGGCCGCTGCCCCAGTTGCCTGATACCACAACCTATGGACAGTACACCTCTCGCACCATGAATTTGCTTCAATCCAGCACTGCTGAAAAGCCCAACACCGTGAAGATACTGGTTTACGGGCAGTCGATCAGTGTTCAGGATTGGTGGCTGGAGGTAAAAAAGTCGATTCAAAGCCGCTATCCCCATGCCAATCTGATCATGGAGAACAAAGCCATCGGAGGATTTGCCTCCCAGATGTTATGCAAGACCGTTGAGATGGATGTCAGTACATTCTATCCCGATCTGGTACTGCTGCATATTTATGGCAGTAATCAGCTTTATGATTCGGTTTTATACACCATCCGCAGCCGCACTGCAGCCGAAGTGGCCATACAGACAGATCATTATACAGGGGAAAATAAATGGAGCGATACCATGTCCTACTATTTCCTTTCTGAAATGGCGGAGAAATATAAATGTGATCTGATCAACATTCGCGAGCCATGGATCAAATACCTAAACGATCATCAGCTACAAGCCAAGGATTTGTTGAAAGATGATGTTCACCTGAATAAATACGGCGAGTTTCTGATGGCAGAACTCATCAAGCCGCTGTTTGAGTATAAATCCAAATATCACCGGGACCCCTTTGGATTGTGTACTACCCTGATGGCTTACAAAGATTTTAACTTTCGCAAAAAACAATTGGTGATACCTATCAGGGGCAACAGGGTTGATTTGGTATACCAGGCAAATTATACCCCCATAAAGGCTGAAGTTTTATTGGATGGCCGACGCCCCTCTGAATTCCAGGGAACCTATTTTATGACCAGACCCTATGCAGCCAATGGAAATGGTTGGCCATGGAGTTTACCGGCCATGATCCATGTTCAGCATCAAACGCCCTGGCTTGCTGAAGAGTGGACCTGTAAGTTTACCGAAGCCACTGCTCCCTATGATGATTTTAGCTTCGAAATCAGCGGCTCTGTTACCGGGAAAGATGGATCGGGCAAAGCAAGTGAAGATTTTACCTCGAATTCAAAACGCGTGATCATCAGCAAAGGTGATGCCGAAAAAGGTGGTGACTGGCACTTGAACCGTTCGTACAAGGTGATGAAAACAATTGTCAATCCAGGCGATGAAGTGAAATGGAAAACCTATTCCATCAGCGTAGATTCTATTCAGAACGTAGGTTCAGAAGAAACAGGAAATACAGGTATCGTTTTGTTTCAGGGGGTACCCAATTCTTCACACCAATTGGAGATTATTGCCGGGAAGCAGTTGAAATTACTCATTTATCAAATCAAAATATACCGTCCTTTTTACAATCGAAAGTAATTTTAAATCCCATTTAAGTCGATTATTATTAGGTATTTAAATGCTAATTTACTATATTTGTAAAAGGAAAATTTACGGATTCTAATCTAACTAATAACCCTATAAACCAAACCTACATTGTATGAACCGATTTGCTGTTGTCATTTTACTAATACTGATTTTTCAGACTGGGATCAAAGCCTCTGACCTGGTGGAAGTACTGCCTTTGACCAATCAAATACTGATGCTTCATTTTGATGATGGTTATGCCATTTATCACAAGAAAGGTCAGGCCCGTTCAAACGAAAGCGTTGTCGTTGAAATGCTCAATACCATGGAAGCGGTAAAGCCGCTCAATTACCTGCTTCGAAGCGTAGATGATGCCAACTATACAGAGGGGAAAAATCCAACGAACATTGGCCGCAAAACCAAGGGCGTTGAATTTACCTGGATGTGCAAGAACTGGGCAAATGGTTGTGTGAACCCTGGTCCCGATCATGTGGAAGAACACTGGATATACCTCTACCTTCCCCAAGCCATGCAGAGCGGTAAAACCTATCTGCTTCAGACGGGTACCCTGGCTAACAACGGTTCGCAATGGACTTTTACATTCGACGAACAAAAGCAACGTTCAGAGGCGGTGCATGTCAATCAAATCGGCTATACGCCCGGGGCAAGCGATAAATATGCCTACGTATACCATTGGGCGGGTGATAAGGGTGGAATCAGTTTTTCTTCTTTCTCTGGCAAGAATTTCTACCTACTCAACCTTGCAAACAACCAGATAGTCTTCGCCGGCAAGCTTGTCTTTCGTAAAAACAAAACCAATGCTGAAACAGGTCAGGCGATAGAGACCCCTTCTGCCAACTTTTTGGCAGCAGATGTATTTGAATGTAATTTTTCGGCCTTCAAAGAGCCGGGAGACTATAAGATCGTAGTGGAAGGCATCGGTTCTTCTTTTCCTTTCAGAATGGCGGATGACCTTTACCGGGATGTATTTTATACCTCGATCCGTGGGTTGTACCACAATCGTAGTGGGATTGAACTGAAGAAACCGTACACCGAATTTGAGCGCAAAGCTCCCCACAATCCTTTGATCACGCCGGGATTTGCAGGGAAACTGAAATATACCTCCTCCCGTTTCATCGACTGGACCAACGGCGATGCGGCCGAAGCTGACAAACCAGCCATTGAAAATGGGATAAAAGGTTCCATCAACTCCTGGGGATGGTACCAGGATGCAGGCGACTGGGATGGCTATTTTAGCCACATGGTGATTCCTTCCATGCTGATGGTGGCCTGGCAGGTGACCCCTGAAAATTATGCAGATGGCGAACTGAATATTCCCGAAGGCAAAAACGGCATTCCCGATATTTTGGATGAAGCCAGCTGGCTGATCCGTTACTATTACCGAACCCGCCAGGAACTGATTGCAAAAGGATACGGCACAGGTGGGGTGGGAGGCCGTGTCTGTGGTGACCATTTCGGGGGCGATGGAGAAGGCAAACCCTCGTACGAAGACATTGACCGTACATGGATTATTTCGGGCGAAGATCCCCATACAACCTATAAGTATGCTGCCCTTGCGGCACAACTGGCATTCTGTCTAAAAACAATTGGTGTACCCGATCCTGAAGGCGTTGATTGGTCAAAGGAAGCAAGTGAAGCCTACGATTGGGCCAAAGCCAATACCAGGGTGGGAGATGAATACACCAAACCAGCCATGGGGACCTTACTAAAAGACATCCGCAGTTATGCGGCAGCCAGTTTGTACCAGTTGACAGGCGAGAATAAGTACCACGATCAGTTTAAATCGGATGTCACTTTTATCACTTCAAGCACTGTACTGGGAGAGGAAAACCGCAATGGAGCATTCGTATATGCTGCGATGAAAAACCAGCCAACCGATGCTGCCCTGAAAACCAGGCTCGCTTCAGCAATCCGGACAACGGGTGCTTTGTCTGTGACTGCTGCCAATAACAGGGCTTGTAGATGGGGAGGCGATTTCAACATGCCTATGCTCATTGGCCAGTCGACCACTCCGCGGGTTTACGAAGTCATATTGGCATGGTACATCTCAAAAGACACCGATGCGGCCAAGGCCAAAGAATTTAAAACATGCGTGCAAAATACAGCCGATTACTTTCTGGGCAACAATCCCCTGAATACTACCTGGATCACCGGCTTGGGATTGCGCCGACCTGAACGGGTTTTCCACATGGATTCGTGGTACAACGGCAAAGATGAAATGGCTCCCGGCATTACCCCTTATGGTCCATGGCGGAAAGAATCCTACGATACCGGATTGGGTCCCTGGCAAATGACCTGGGCATTCAAGAGCATTTACCCGGCTACAATTACTGACTGGCCAGGACATGAACGATGGTTCGGCAATTATCCCAGCCCGATGAATTGCGAATTTACCGTTCACCAAAACACCATCCTCAATGCAGTGGTATACGGTTTTTTGTGCAACAGCTCAGTTGGAACCTACCAGGCCAACCAAAGACCTACCTTTGATAAGATGACTGTCACCAAGGCCAATGTTGAAACTGTGACCGATGAGTTATTGATTGAAGCAACAGTTTCAGATCCAGATACTGACAGCCGCATTTACAAGGTGGAGTTTTTCGATTCATGGCACAAGATTGGCGAGGCATTTGAAGCGCCCTACAAAATCAAGTGGACCTGCTCCGGGACCCGCGATTTCGCCATTACAGCCAAGGTATACGATGAATTGGGTGCTACCAGTAAATCACTCATTTTAAAAAGAGCATCCCTCATTACGGCAGCAATCGAGTATCAAAAGGGGGAGCCGCAACTGAATGTATTTCCAAATCCAGGTACAGGGCAATTTAATTTCCAGTTTCAACATGTGGTGAACCGCTTGATCCAACTCACCATTTTTGATACAGAAGGTAAACTGGTTCAGAAATTCAAGCCGAAAATGAGTGCAAATGATTCATCCCTGTTGACCTGGAACCCGGAGAAACAGCATTCTCCTGAGGGTTTGTACCTATACCATTCGGTCATTACTTCAGGAAAGGAAGTAACCCGGGAGCAGGGAAAAATTGTCTATCAGAAGAACTAGTGTATTTAAAGTGAACTAAAGTATTTAGAGTGCCAAAATACTTTAGTTCACTTTAAATACTTTAGTTCACTTTAGTCACTCTTTTTTGTAATCAGCACCTTGTCTATTTTGTTGTGATCAATGTCAACCACTTCAATGATGGAGTCAAGGTATTCAAATTTATCACCCAGTTCAGGAATTTTGTGCATTTGGCTGAAGACAAAACCCGCCACGGTCGAATAGTCAATTTCGTCAAAGTCGATGACAAAGTCTTCAATCAGGTCAACCAGCGTTTCAACAGGAGCGTCGCCGCTCACCAACA
This sequence comes from Prolixibacteraceae bacterium, assembly GCA_036504555.1. Classification (GTDB taxonomy): domain Bacteria; phylum Bacteroidota; class Bacteroidia; order Bacteroidales; family Prolixibacteraceae; genus Aquipluma. The sequence continues at coordinate 19,207 of DASXUZ010000290.1, forward strand.
CCGATTGGTCTTCGCGTACAAAAACAGCGGGCTCGGCAATTTCCCCCTCTTCGGGTAAGTCGCCAATGATATTTTCCAGGATATCATGAAGGGTAATAACCCCTTCGAAATCTCCATATTCATTGACCACGACTGAAAAGTAAGTTTGTTTTTGCTTTAAAAGCGTCAGTACTTTCTGTGCATCGGCATTTTCAGGAATCACAATGGCCGGATGAATGATCTGTTCAATGGCGACAGGCTGGTTCGAATAATAATTCAGCAAGTATTCTTTTATGTGCAAAATACCCGCAAAATCATCGGTCGTTGCGTGGCAAGCCAATATCTTGCTATGTTTCGAATCAAGGATTTCAGCATGGAGCACTTCTTTGGGCTCATCAATATCGACCCATTCCACCTCTGTACGGTGGGTCATGATGTGCTTGGCCCGTTTATCCGAGAAATAAAATACCTTTTCATGCATCAGGTTTTGCTCCTTCTCAATGACCCCCTCGTGCGATGCAGTTTTGATCATATGTCTCAATTCAGCTTCGGTCATTTGTCCCGAATCTGACTTTATGCCGATCATTCGGTTGATCAAGTTGGTTGAGAGGGCCAACAGCCTTACAAAGGGGTAAAAAACCTTGCTGAAATAATAAATGGCCGGGGCCACAGCGATGGCAATCTTTTCAGGGTTTCCCAGGGCGAGGGTTTTGGGCACCAACTCCCCGATGACAATCGAGACAAAGGTAATGACCAAAACTGTCAGTGTCAGTGCAATCTGGTGAGCATACAGATGGCTGAATTCAAATTGGGCGAAAAATGGGGTAAAGTCATCGGCCAGGTTCATCCCTCCATACACCCCTGTCACAATTCCGATGAGGGTAATTCCAACCTGGATGGCAGAAAGGAAATTCTCGGAGGTTTCAAGCAAATTTAAGGCTGTCCGTGCACCCTTGTTGCCACTGATTTTAAATTGCTCCAGTCTGGCCGGTTTGCTAGATATCAAGGCAACTTCCGAGAGGGCAAAAAAGCCGTTGATTAATATGAGGATGGTAAGTACAAAAATTTCCATGTCTGTTCGTAATGCTTGGGTGAAGTTACTTAATTTTTAGATACCTCCTGTCAGTAAAATGGACTACTTCAGGGGATGTAAAATAAAATAAGAACGCGCAAGGTTCGTTTTATGAAAACAATTGAGTTACTTTGAATGAAACAATATTCCAAATGAGGTGATCGATCGATATATAAGCAGCGATGAAATCCTTAAAAATTATGAACACATGAAAACGAAGAAACATTTTTTATTCCTGATGGTGCTTTCCGTATTTTTACTTTTCGGATCAAGCTGTGCGGTATACCGCGGACATAGCCATCCAAGAGGCCAGGTTATTTCCAGCAGGCCTTACCATCGAGTCCCACCGGGACAAATGAAAAAAATGACCGGGGCTAAAAGTGCAAAAGCATATGCACCAGGGCAGCAAAAGAAACACAAAAGATAATTGATAGAAATCCGGAGGCCCTTCTCCGGATTTTTAATTTCCGGCAATCACTTTACCCTTTCCAAAATCATTCCAAAAGCGATACATGGGTTCTACCTGTGCTGTACCCAAACCATAGTTCGTGCATAGTTCGTGCATGTTTCGTGCATGTTTCGTATATATAAACATGCACAAGATAAGTACAAAGGATGCATAATCGAAGGAAAAACAAACAATAGAACAATAGGGGAATATTGAATTTGCAGGAATTGAATTATTTTGGAAAGAGGCAAAACAAAAAATCCTGGCAGGTTTTCAAAACCTGCCAGGATTTAATATTTTACTTCACTCTAAATGTTCCTATTGATAGCTTTCAATCGGTTCGCAGGTGCATACCAAATTGCGGTCTCCGAAGGCATCATCTACACGGGCTACGGGTGGCCAGTATTTGTTTTCCTTGAGCCAGGCAAGTGGGAATACCGCTATCTGACGGCTGTAGGGATGGTTCCATTCATCGGCAGTCACCACGTCAGAGGTATGGGGCGCATTCTTCAGCGGATTGTCTTCCTTGTCCATGTCTCCCGAAGCAACTGCCTGTATTTCATTGTAAATACTGTTCATCACTTCAATAAACCGATCCAGTTCCTGTTTTGATTCACTTTCGGTGGGTTCAACCATCAAGGTGCCGTGAACAGGGAACGAAAGGGTAGGAGCGTGGAAGCCATAATCCATCAGTCGTTTGGAGATATCCGTTTCCGAGATTCCTGAGGCAGCCTTTAGATGGCGGCATTCAAGGATCATTTCATGGGCGCAGCGACCTTTTTCTCCTGTATATAAAACTCCGTAATTATCCTTCAGGGCATGGGCAATGTAGTTGGCATTGAGAATGGCTATTTCAGAAGCTCGTTTCAGTCCATCTGCGCCCAGCATTTTGATGTATCCATAGGTAATGGGCAACACCGAGGCACTTCCCCAGGGAGCAGCCGACACGGCAGTGATACCCACATGCCCGTTGTTCATCACCGGATGTGAAGGTAGGAATTCAACCAGGTGGGGAGCTACGCAAATAGGGCCTACACCAGGGCCACCACCTCCGTGAGGAATGGCAAAGGTCTTGTGAAGGTTTAAATGGCATACATCAGCCCCAATGCGGCTCGGATTGGTCAATCCTACCTGTGCATTCATGTTGGCACCGTCCATGTATACCTGTCCGCCATGTGAATGAATGATTTCACACAATTCGGTAATCGAAGATTCATATACGCCATGGGTCGAAGGATAAGTGACCATGAAGCATGACAAGGTATCTTTAAATTCTTCTGCCTTCTGACGCAACGCTTCTACGTCGATGTTTCCGCGTTCATCGCAGGGAGTCACCACCACTTTCATCCCGGCCATGACAGCACTGGCAGGGTTGGTGCCGTGAGCCGATGAAGGAATGAGCACTACGTTGCGGTGGTCATCACCGCGGCTGATATGGTATTGACGGATGACCATCAACCCGGCATATTCGCCCGCTGCGCCTGAATTGGGCTGTAGGCTGACATCGGCAAAGCCCGTAATCTCGGCCAGGTCCCTGCGCAGTTCTTCCATCATTTCATGGTAACCGCGAGCCTGGTTCTTCGGTACAAATGGGTGGATGCCTCCAAATTCGATCCAGCTCAACGGCAGCATCTCGGTAGCGGCATTCAGTTTCATGGTGCACGATCCCAGGGGAATCATGGAATGGGTAAGCGAAATATCTTTGTGTTCGAGCTTTTTGATGTAACGAACCATTTCGGTTTCAGAACGGTATTTGTTGAATACTTCCTGTTCCATGAAGCCGGAGGTTCTTAATTTTTCAGGCTGAATGGTACAGCTTTTTGGGTATTCTGTTACCTGGCTGAATGGTTTATTGGCTGCTTTTGCAAACACTTCCAGTATCCAGTTGATGTCGTCGAGGTTGGTTGTTTCGTCAATGCTCAGTCCAACTTCCCCATTGTCGAAGTATCGGAAATTCATTTCAAGTTCAAGTGACAGCCATTCCAGATCTTCATGTTTCACGTGGCGAGGCAGTGCAAAACGAATGGTATCAAAATAAGTGGCGTTGAGCTGGGTATAGCCAAGCTTTGAAATTTCTTTTTCAAGCAAGGCGGCAATCCCGTGAATGCGGTTGGCGATTTCAGTAATCCCTTCTGGGCCATGATAAACGGCATAGAAGCCAGCCATGTTCGAAAGCAAGGCCTGTGAAGTGCAGATATTTGAAGTTGCTTTTTCGCGTTTGATGTGCTGTTCGCGGGTTTGAAGGGCCATACGCAGGGCACGATTGCCAAATGCATCTTTTGAAACGCCGATGATGCGTCCGGGCATGGTTCTTTTAAAAGCCTCTTTTGAAGCAAAAAAAGCAGCATGAGGACCACCATATCCCATGGGAATACCAAAACGCTGGGAGTTTCCAAAGACAATATCGGCATCCCATTCTCCCGGAGGAGTCAAGATAGACAAGCTCAATAAATCAGCAGCTACGGAAACGAAAATTTCTTTCTCGTGGGCAGATTTTACAAGTGATGAATAATCCTCGATTTGGCCGTCCGAATTGGGGTATTGTACGATGATCCCAAAAGTGTTTTCATCCAGATCGAAGTTTTTCCAGTCGGCCACTTTCAATTCAATGCCCAGTGGATTTGCCCGTGTCATGAGCACATCCAGGGTTTGAGGCCATATTTTATTGTCGACCCAAACGATATTGGCTCCTGATTTGGCTTTGGCGCGCGAACGTGAATTCATCATCATCACCATTGCTTCTGCAGCGGCGGTGGCTTCATCGAGCAATCCGGCATTGGCCAGTTCCATGCCCGTTAATTCACATACCATGGTCTGGAAATTCAGCAAGGCTTCCAGGCGCCCTTGTGAGATTTCGGCCTGGTAAGGAGTATAGCTGGTATACCACACCGGGTTTTCGAGCACGTTGCGCAAGATGACTGCCGGGGTAATGGTATCGTAATAACCCATCCCGATATACGTGTTGAAAACTTTATTTTTGGAGGCCAGTGCCAGGATCTTGCGGAAATACTGACGTTCAGTGAGTCCATCTTCCAGATTGAGCGGTTTCTTGAGCCGGATATTTTCAGGAACTGTCTGGTTCATCAATTCATCCAGGGTTGAAACACCAAGGATTCCGAGCATTTCTTGGATCTCCTGATCACGTGGGCCAATGTGGCGCATTACAAATTTATCGCTTGCCATATTTTTATATTTTGTTTCTACAATTTTGAAGCTACAATATTAATAGTTTCATTGATGGGAAAAAATGACTTTTGCCGTATTCAAAACTGGCAGCCGATTCTACTTTTTTAGCTGTCAATCGTCCTTGAATACATGTTGTCTTTTTATTCAAATTAAGTCAGGAATGGATTATTCTTCTTCTCAAAGCCGATGGTGGTTTCCGGGCCATGGCCACAATATACCTTGGTTTCTTCGGGTAATGTGAGCAATTTGGTTTTGATGTTATCCACCAGCCGGTCGAAGCTTCCTCCAGGAAGATCTGTCCGGCCAATGCTGCCATAAAACAAGACATCGCCTGCAATGAGTATTTGTTGTTCAGGATTGTAAAATACCACACCACCAGGCGAGTGCCCAGGCGCTTCAATCACCTGTAAATACGACTTCCCAAAGTTAATCTGATCGCCCTCCTGAAAATAAGCATCCGGGGCATCGACTGGCTCCATGGGAATGCCGAATAAATCACCATGTTCAGCCGCCTGTTCAACCAGGGGAACTTCGTTTTCATGTGCCTCAAAGTCGATATGATATTTGGTACGACAATGGGTAATCCCCATAATGTGGTCGAAGTGGCAGTGGGTATTGATCAACCTGACTGGTTTTAATTGTTGTTTGGAGATAAAGGCATCGAGTTCCTGCCGTTCATTTTCGTAATAACACCCGGCATCAATAATAACGCACTCTCCGGTTTCATCGTATACAACGAAGGTATTTTCCTGTACCTGGTTAAAGGTGAATTTTTTAATGCTGAGCATAGAAATAAGTTTAAAGTGTCTAATATTCCTGGAGTGCCTAAAGTTAAATGAACAAATGGTGAAAGTACTTTAGGCACTCCAGGCACTTTAGTCCCCTTTAGGCACTTCTTCCTACTTGTCCGTACCTTTTAGCATGGGCACAAACATATATGATCCGTGTGATTCCTTGTAATATTCGGTTTCACTGGTTTTGACCAGCACGTACATGGTTTGTTTTTCGCGTGGACCCATGGGGATGACCATACGGCCGCCAACTTTTAGCTGAGCCATCAATTCTTCTGGGATCCCGGGAGCTCCTGCTGTAATAATGATCCGGTCAAAGGGTCCATAAGTAGGCAGCCCTTTATAGCCATCGCCAAAAAAGAACTTCGGATGATAGCCGATCTGCGGCAGAATCAATTGGGTCTTGAGATACAATTCACGCTGGCGCTCGATGGTGTACACCGTGGCTCCCATTTCCAACAATACCGCAGCCTGGTAACCCGATCCGGTTCCAACTTCGAGGATTTTATCAAAGCGCTCAACCTGCAATAACTGGGTTTGTTTGGCCACCGTAAAAGGCTGGCTAATGGTTTGGCCGGCCCCTATCGGAAATGCCTGATCTTTATAGGCAAACTGAAGGAAGCTGCTGTCCATGAATAGGTGTCGCGGTACTTTGGCCATCGCCTCCAGTACTTTTTCGTCCTTAATACCTTTGATACGAATACCTTCCACCATTCTTTTTCGTAAGCCCTGATGACGTAGTGTATCCTGGAAATCCATACAATTATTCTTTTTTCAAATTTAGCTAATTACCGGCTCAAATAAACCTGTAAATGCAAAGGTTATTAACAATCGATCCTTGAAAAGTATTTAGTACAACAAAATTACGTATTTTTAATTTATTCTTATTTTGCGGGTATGATAAAACTAGGAATTTTTGGCGACCAAACAAGCAATGTGGAGCTTCTGAGGCTGTTAAAAACCATGACACAAGTAAGTATTGAGGGCGTTTATTTCTCTGGAAATACAACGGCCGGCAATGGATTTACGGAGTTTGTGAATCCCATTGAACTGATGGATCGGTCGGATGCCATCCTGATTATGAGCGACAAGAGTATTAGCAGTGATCTAATCAGGTTGATTTTACGCAAAAGCAAACACGTTTACCTGAAAACAATTCCCCATCTGAACATACGGGAAATGAAAGAATTGATTGATCTGGAAAAAGAAGCCGGCATTGTTAATTTTATTTACAACCCTTTTGATTTTATTCCTCATTTTGATCCCTTCACCCATAAATATGAAAAACCGATTCTCATTAATTTAAGGACTTGCTTTGAAGGTTCATCTCTCAAGCCAGCCAATGAGATGCTGCTTTTGGTTACAGCCCTTAACCGGGTTGTTCAAAACAATTATAAAAAGACGGAAGTTTTTGTGTTGAAAGATCCAAAGGGTCAGATGGTTATCAATGCAAGGGTAGAATATGAAAATAGTTCGGTGGTTAACCTGACGGTTTCAAAAGAAAGAACCCCAGGTTATTGCGAAATATTCAATACTACGGGTTGTATCAAATTCGAATTCAACGACCCCCTGTATGTTGCTTATCCTCATATGAATCAAGAGTATACTGCTATTTTGAATTTTATACGCATTATTCATCTTCACGACAAACCAGTCAACTCATTTGATAATCTGCTGGACGGAGTGAGGATCGTGAACGAGATTAGTGAGCATCTTCGCTTCAATGAAATTCAATTTTAATATTAAAAAAGTCTATTTTTGCACAATATTTATACTAACTGACCGTTGTTACGTGCAGACGTAACCTGAGCTAATTTATTACTATGCATAAAAATTTACAAGTTGCCAGATACCTGGTATTTGATATTCTTGCGGCAATGCTTAGTTGGACATTGTTCTATTTTTACAGGAAAATCTATATTGAGCCCTTAAAATTTGGTATAGAAATTCCACTGGAATTCACTCGTCAATATTACCTGGCACTTGTTTTTATTCCCGTTTTCTGGATTACCATTTATTACATCACCGGCCAATATTCAAATATCTATCGAAAATCCCGCCTGCTCGAATTGGGCAAAACCCTCATGACTTCATTGGGAGGGGTCACAGTGATATTCTTCCTACTTTTACTCAACGATTCGATCAGCGATTACAAAAAATACTACAACCTCTATTTTACCCTTCTGGCCCTCCATTTTGGCTTCACCTACCTCTTCAGGCTTATTATTACTACCAGGACGATCCACAAAATCCACCGCCGAATCATAGGGTTCAATACCATTGTTATTGGCGCCAACCAAAAGGCGGTTGGCATTGTAGAAGAAATGATGGTCCAAAAACGACCTGCAGGGAATAAAGTGATTGGGTTTTTAACCGTTGACCAACGGAAATCATATCCTTTGGAAAAGTATGCGCCCAATCTGGGGACCTATAAAAACCTGCAGAAGGTGATCAACGATCTGGAGGTGGAAGAAATCATCATCGCCCTGGAATCTTCCGAACACAAACTGCTCAGTGAAATACTCACCATCCTTGAAAACCGCGTCCATGTGGTGTGGGGTATTCCCGATTTATTTGATATCCTTTCTAACCAGGCAAAGACAAGTACTATCTTCAGTACTCCATTGCTGAAAATTTCCAACGGGCTGATGCCTGTATGGCAGGAAAAAATTAAACGCCTGCTGGATGTAGTGATTTCATTACTGGCCATGATCATCTTTTCGCCTGTATTTCTCATTCTGGCTGTCATGATTAAGGCCAGCTCGAAGGGACCGGTCTTTTACAACCAGGAAAGGGTCGGTAAATTCGGAAAACCATTTACCATCTTTAAATTCAGGACCATGGTCAAGGATGCTGAAACCAATGGACCCTTGCTGTCAAGTTCAAACGATGGCCGCATTACCAGGATTGGGCAGTTTTTGCGCCGCACTCACCTGGACGAGATTCCCCAGTTTGTGAATGTGTTATGGGGTGAAATGTCGCTGGTAGGACCTCGGCCTGAGCGAAAATACTACATCGACCAAATTGCCAAAGAAGCTCCCTATGTGACCCATCTTCAAAAAGTCAGGCCTGGAATTACCTCCTGGGGTCAGGTGAAATATGGCTATGCCTCCAACGTTCCAGAAATGGTTGAACGGCTTCAATATGACATGGTTTACCTCAAAAACATATCCTTGTATGTCGATTTTAAAATCCTGATTTATACGGTTATGGAATGTGTAAAAGCAAAAGGTAAGTAATACTGGCTACTGGCTACTAGCTATTGGCTACTGGCTACTTGCTACTGGCTTCTTGCAGCAAGCTAAAAGCCAGCAACTAGAAACAAAATTCTT
>DASXUZ010000291.1:0-14399 GCA_036504555.1 Prolixibacteraceae bacterium
AAGTATCATGAATTTTAGGAACCTTGATTATTTGGTTCGGGATTATGCCATCAATTATAGTTATTCATCGACCTTGTTAATGAATTTCCAGAATAACCCCAAAAAGAGTTCAAAGGGCCTGATCGCATTTTCCCCCCAATATATAGCCAATGAGTTGCGCTTAGACAGGGAAAGTTCTAAAAGTTATTTATTTGCATCTTTACCTGGAGCAGCAGAAGAAGTAAAAAATGTATCAGCATATATCAAAACAGTAGCTTTTGCTGATATCCTGGCACAGGAAACTACCTTTAAAGAGAAAGCCCCGGATTTTGATATTTTGCATTTGGCCATGCATACCATTATCAATGATAGTTTACCGATGTTCTCGAAGTTGGTTTTTTCGAAGACCGACAATCATTCAACAGATGATGGATTTTTGAACACCTACGAAATCTACAACATGAAGCTGAATGCCCGATTGGCAGTTTTAAGCGCCTGCGAAACTGGCTCGGGTAAATTGCAAAAAGGTGAAGGAGTCATGAGTCTGGCACGTGGTTTTATTTATGCAGGTTGTCCATCGATCGTGATGACCCTTTGGCAGGTGGAGGATCAATCAGGCACCGAAATCATGAAGAATTTTTACATTTACCTTTCTAAGGGCAAAAGAAAGGATGTTGCTTTGCGAATGGCAAAATTGAAGCACCTCGATTCATCAGATCCTTTGACGGCGCATCCACATTATTGGCTGGGATATGTAAATATCGGAAATCCTGAACCTTTATATACCAGTAAGGATGTTTACTTTGTCATCTTCCTTTTTATCGCTATTGTATTGGTATTTATTGATTGGCATTACCGCAGGAAGAGGCCCCGTAAAGTATAACCCTGATCAGGTATTTGATTAATTATCACCGTTTAATATATTCTTATAGCGAAGATCTTGCTTAATACTTTTAATTAAATATTCCTTACAGCTATACTTGCGCTTCTTGGCATATTTCTCACTTTTAAAACCCATCATGTCAGCAACGGTTTGCAAAGGCACTTTGTCGAAATACAGTTGGAGAATTTTCTGACAATCTTTTCCCAGGTTGGCAAAATGCTTCTGATATAATTTATAACGTTCGTTTATGTCAGTTATCTTTTCCAGACCATCGTCATAAAGATCATCATTGTATTCATGATTGTCTTTGATATTTTCCTTCTCAAGTTTACGTTTACCTAATTCCTTCAGCCATAAATAACGACAGATAGAATAAAGGTAAGTATCAAACGAGCAATCTAAAACCAACTCATTTACTTTGAGTTTCCTATATATAATTATAATAGCTTCCTGAAAAATATCATTTGCATCGTCATCGTCACCATTGTTTTTCTTGACAAAGAAATTAATGTTTGAATAGAAATTTTTATAAATGGATTGTAAGACAATCGTATCATTCTTAAGAATACCATTCAAAAGTTCTATATTTGAGTAATCGACCATTGCAGATGCTTAAAATTAATTGAATTCATTCCATTATAACGGAAATGTTGCCTTCTCCGCTTTTGGATTTTTAAAAATGAATATTAATTGTGAAATTAGCAAATATTCTGTGTAATTATATCAAAAGACTTATGAATAGCTTAACTCCTGCTTAAGGAGAGCCTAATAATAATAGTAAAATAGTAGATTGAAGCAGTAATTTATCCAATCAGGGCAATGGAAATGATCCGAGTTATATGAAAATAGGGAAGTGGAGAATTAATGACTGGATAGAAAAACAAAAAGGTAGGTTCAATAACCTACCTTTTCTCTCTTAAACTAACTAACCTAACTAAACCTAAACTTATGAAAAAAAATGTATTACAAATGTAAGGCGTTGATCTCAAAATTTGTCAAAATATTCGTTAAATGATGTTAAAGTTATTGTGTCCTTAAAGTTAATTGAAATGTTACTGAGCAACAAATTTATAGGTGATGCTGCCTTTCTGAAGGGCTGGGGCTTTGGAGTCCTCATTAAAAACAGTGCGTTCCGCAGCCTGAACGGCATAGTCTGTTAGCATGGGATCACCCGTATACTTATTTGATCTGGCTTCAGCCTTAATGACGCGTCCTGATCGGTCAACTTGTATGTCAACCTTTATTTCACCACCGCTTTTTGCCAGATAAACCGGTATGGGAAGCCTGACATGAAACCTGTTTTCCAAGAAATAATGAATGTTGCTTTTGCCTGAATAAATTATATTTTTAATTGAGTCTGGATCTTGCCCTTCGGTTGTAGCTTCAGGCATTTCGAATTTTTTGATTGCTGGAATCTTTTTCGATAATTGTTTATTTACGTTGGCAACCATCTTTTGGGCTTCTTCGATATCGTGTTTGTAATTTTCGTCAAAGAATTTGTCCTTCCTAATTGATTTATCATTCGATGCATCATTTACAGCTTGATTACTTGCTGCTTTCTGATTATTTTCCTTTGTCTGATCGGAAGCCGCATTCTTTTCCTGTGATTTTTCTACTTCAGGTTTAGGCGCTACTGTCATTTTTTCAACCGATGGCAAATCAAAGAGGATGGCTTCTTCTTTTTCCATTTTGATATTCTTGTTCAACTGGGCAAGCCAAAAAATGGATACCAGAAGTATATGAAAGATCAGGGTTCCCATAACCCCGTAAATGTTTTTACGATATAATTGTTTAATGCTCGACATGGTGGCGCAAATTTAATAAAATCATGTCGCTTTCGATTTTTATATCAAGGAAATCAAAAATTGTAGTCAATTTATCATTCAAAAGATAAGTTTTCATGTTGAAATATTAAAGATGTTTTCTTGAAATTTTTCAATAATTTTATAAATTAGAAATTGTGATCGATTCTTTATGAAATATATTTGGACATTGTTTATGTTGTTTTCAATCTTTAACCTTCAGGGGATGGGGATAGCTGAGCTTAAAAATGATACAATACCCAATGATTCCATCAAGAAAACTACTGAATTGTTTTACGATAGTCTGCAAGTAAAAGCCCAACGTCATCGGGTCACTAAATGGTTGTATGATTATATGATTAATTCCACCAACGATACGGTGAATATGGGAATTCAATCCTACGAATATTACAAGCGGTTTAAAAACAAAACCATTGGTACAATTACAATTAAATCATTGGAAGTATTTGGTCCCGATTTCAGTGATACCACAAAGACTACTCATCTCTGGATCGAAAAAACAGCCAATAAATTGCATTCCAAGTCTAATCTGAATGTTATCCGGAAGAACTTATGGATAAAAGAAGGAAAGCCTTTAGATCCGAACCTTGTCATGGATAACGAACGATATTTACGTGCCTTGCCTTATCTCAAGGATGTTCGGTTTATCATTAAACCCAGAGTTGGGAATAAGAAAATAGTGGATATATTAATACTAACGAAGGATGTTTTTTCATTTGGTCTATCCGGATCAATTGGGAATATTAATAAAGGCGAGATTGGAATTGCGGATAAAAATATATTGGGGATTGGTCACGAAGTCGGACTTACCCTATTGGGACATACGGACAAAAAGCCGCATCTGGGGATTGAAGCCTTTTATGCAATTAACAATGTGAAAGGTAATTTTATAAATTTTTCTGCAGGTTATGCCAATAACTACATTCGTAATGCATTTTTCATTTCTTTCGAACGTAGTTTTGTAAGGCCTCAAACAGTTTATGCTGGTGGTTTAACGGCCTCCAGAAGTTTTAGGTCATACAATATAAGTCTGACCAGCAGTGTGATGACTGATTCTGTCCTGAATTATGTTTTTTTGGATGGATGGTATGGACGCCGTTTAAAACTGGGAATCAATCCAAACGATAATCGTTTTCAAGTTACTGTGGCTGGAAGAATCCGTTACACTTCCTTTTATGATCGACCGATTCCAGATGCTGACAAGAAACAATTTTTTGCCAATAGCACCTTGTATCTCAGTAGTATTAGCTTTTCGCACCGATCCTATATTCGTGATTATCGGGTGTATAGTTATGGAATTACAGAGGATATCCCCAAGGGCTATTTGCATGAACTGGTCTTTGGGTTTGACCAGAATGAATTCGGGAACCGTTGGTACTCTCATGTGTTTTTGTCAAGTGGCAATTTGTTTTATCAAAAGCCTTTTTATTTTTACACCTCTCTGGGTATAGGAAGTTTTTGGAAACATGCTGGACTTGAACAAGGAATGGTGGATGTAAAACTCAATTTCATTTCACCATTGTTTAAAGTGTGGAACTCACAGGCCAGACAGTTTATAAAGCTAAATTATACGCTGGGAATTAACCGCTTTGAGATTGAAGAGTTATTTTTGCGAAATAGTTTAGGTATCAGGGGATTTGGAAGTCGAATTGCAAATGGCAAGCAACGATTGACACTCAATGTAGAAAACGTATTTTTTCAGAAAAAGGCAATCCTTAATTTCCAAACTGCCTTGTTCTATTTTCTCGATGTTGGGATTGTTGGTCCACAAAACCGAACTATTTTTAATGAGGACTATTTTGCGGGGATAGGTGTGGGGCTGCGAATCCGAAATGAGAATCTTGTTTTCAAGACTTTACAAATTAGATTGTCCTTCTATCCAAACCATCCGAGCGATGTATCTGCCATAGGTTTTATTCTCGATGAAGTTTCACGGACCAAGTTTTATAACTTTCAGCCACGAGGACCAGAGCCTTTACGATTCGAATAAATTGTTTTATAAATTTTCCAGAAAATAGTTGCTTACCTTTTCCATCAGATGAAGTCGGTCGTTACCCCTTACATTGTGTTCATGGGTCGGATAGACAAAAAAGTCTACCTGCTTGCCCAGATCAATACATTTTTTCAGGAATTGAATACTATGCTGCATGACAACTGTTTGATCCTGTACCCCATGGATCAACATTAATTTGCCCTGAAGTTTATCTACGTAATTCAGCATGTTTGAATTCTGATATCCCATTGCATTCTCTTCTGGGGTGTCCATATAACGTTCTCCATACATTACTTCGTATAGGCTCCAGTCAACAACAGGGCCACCTGCAACCCCAACTTTAAATGTCTCAGGATGTTTGAGCATGAGGTTTATAGTCATAAATCCACCGAAGCTCCAACCGTGTACCCCTATTCTTTCGGGGTCAACATAGGAGAGTGATTTTAAATATTCAATTCCCTTCATTTGATCAGCCGTTTCAATAACTCCCAATTGACGATGGGTTACATTTTCAAATTCTTTGCCCCTGTTAGCTGAGCCCCGGCTGTCAACAGTAAAGGCGATGAAACCTTTCGAGGCCATGTAATACTGCCACCATCGGGCATCATTGAGCCATGTTTTATTGACCAGTTGGGCGTGAGGACCACCATAAACATACACGATGACTGGATATTTTTTTGATGGATCAAAATTGTTTGGTTTGATCATCCTGCAATTCAAATCAGTGATCCCATCGTCTGCTTTGATTGAAAAGACCGTATTTTCTCCCAAATCATAATCTTTCAGCGTATTTTGAGCTTCAGAAATGGTTTTTAGAAGCCCGCCTTTGGATGAAATCAAATCAACCCGATTTGGTACATTCGTGCTCGACCAACGATCAATCAGATTTTGCTTGTCAGGTGACAATAATCCTAAATGAGTGCCTGCCTCTTGAGTTAGACGTTCGGTTTTTCCTGAATGGATATTGATTCGATAGATATGCCTTTCAAGTGAGCTTTCTTTGGTTGCTACAAAAATTAAATTTTTCTCTTCAGCATCGAAACCCAATAATTCGGTGACTTCCCAGTTTCCTTTGGTTATTTGAGTCATTTTATTACCCTTCATATCATATGAATAGACATGGTTCCATCCATCCTGCCGGCTTTGATAATAGAATCTCTGCGCATCAATTGTTGAAAATACAATGGGCTCAACAGGCTCCACATATTTTGGATCACTTTCTTCCAGAACAGTTTTAATCAGATCACCGGTGGAAGCATCATATTGGTTGAGCTTCATATGATTTTGTTCCCGGTTAAGTTCTGCAATGAATATGGTTTTTTCATCGGGACTCCAGCTGATATTGGTTAAATAATGATCGGCTGGTTGCCCCGTTTTCATATAAATGATCTGTTTGCTGGCCAGGTTGTAAATTCCCAGTTTTACCTGATGACTGGTCATTCCTGCCATGGGATATTTGACATTTTCCAGTTTTGCCTCACGCGCCATATAATCCACCAACGGATAATCACCAACCATCGTTTCATCCATGTGATAAAATGCCAGCAGCTTGCCTTTCGGAGACCAGAAAATTCCTTTTACAATGCCAAATTCGTTCCTGTGAACTGCTGCCCCGTTAATGATGTGAGGATTCAGATCATTCGTAATCTGTTGATTGATTGATGTGTCTGAAATAAATAGATTGTTATTGATGGTATAAGCCAGAGTGGTGCTAACATCGCTAAAATTCATGTTTTCAGCATCAGCCGGATATTCCAGGCTTGCGTTAATAGTCTTGTCGTTCAGGTTTACGATTACAAGGTGATTGGATGTTTGAAGCCAGATATGTGACTCGTCACTAAATGAGAATGTTGGAAAGGACGATGCTTCTTCTATTTCCCTTTCCTTCAAAGCAGCATTCAGATCATTTAGCGAAATCAGTTCTGTAGAATCATTGTTCTGAATATTATACTGTACCAGCTGGTTTCCCTTCATCATCACATAATGTTGGCCATCTTTCCACTTAAGCTGTATGGGCATGTTTGGTTTCAGATAACTGCCAGCGCCAAGAACGGCATCTTTTAAATTCATTGTCTGCTGCGCACTTACATTGAAAATGACAAATAGTGACAAAAGGATCAGGAGCTGTTTCATTGTATATTGATTGAATTTTAACTAAATAAACTCATTATTTCTTCTTCGGTAATCGCATTGATTGGATTGTTTGAACCGATAAATTTCTCAACCAGGGCTGATTTTTTTGATTTTAAAGCCTGAATTTTCTCTTCGATCGAGTCCTCGGTAATAAATCGGTAGACAAATACTTTTTTATCCTGCCCGATGCGATGGGCCCGGCTGATGGCTTGATTTTCGGCAGCAGGATTCCACCATGGATCAATAATAAACACATAGTCGGCAGAGGTGAGATTCAATCCAACCCCTCCGGCTTTGAGGGAAATCAGGAAAATATGATTGTCGGGGTCCCCCTGGAATTGACGAATAACCTCTTGTCGATCAGTGGTTTTTCCTGTTAGCCAGGAGTATTTCCAACCTTTCGATTCAATTTTAGTTTGAAGCAATTCCAGATGTTTGACAAACGATGAGAATATCAGCACTTTGTGTTTTTCGGCCAACAGGTTTTTTAGGCAGCGGTAAATCTCGTTAAATTTTCCTGATTCAGAGTCCGTTTCCTTGGTCACAAGTGATGGATGATTGGCCAATTGACGCAGTTTAGTCAATCCCTGTAAAACGACCAATGCTGATTTTTTAATACCGTTGGTTTCGATATTTTTAAGGATAGCATTTCGAATGGCCGATTTTTCAGTTTCATAAATTTCATGCTGATCCTCGGTCATTTCGCAATACCTGATTTGTTCTGTCAACACCGGAAGATCACTTTCAACCTCTTCCTTGGTTCGCCTGAGCAAGAAGGGACGAATCAGTTTTTGCAGCTTTTTTTGCTGTTCCTCATCATTTTTTTTCTCGATCGGGGTAATAAATTCACGCTTAAAATAAGGCAGACTGCCGAGTAGTCCCCTGTTTAGAAAGTTAAATTGCGACCATAAATCTGACAAGGAGTTTTCTATGGGTGTACCCGTAATGACCAATTTATGTTTTGACCTGATTTCCAGGATACTTTTGTATGTTTTAGAGGATGAATTCTTGATGTTCTGGCTTTCGTCCAGAATCAGATAAAAGAATTCGAAGGCCTCAAGCATTTCGTAATCGTTGCGCAAGGTTCCATAGGTAGTCAATATCACATCGTAATACCTGATGGCAGAACCCATGTTGTTTGACTTGTTGCGTAAGGTGCCAATATGTTTGTAAATCTTCAGTGAAGGTGCAAATTTCTGAATTTCATTTTCCCAGTTGTGTATGAGCGAGGTGGGCATCACGATCATCGAGGCTGGTTGAACTGCCTGGGTTTCGCCAACCGAATCAAACAGCGAAATACTGAGTTGCTTGTCCGTTTCAATTTTGGGATAGAGCGGTTGTACCGGGTTCTTTTTCAACTTCAACAGCAGGGTCAGTGTTTGTAGGGTTTTTCCCAATCCCATGTCATCAGCCAGGCAACCTCCAAGCTGGTTTTCGCACAGTTGATACATCCACGAATAGCCTTCCGTTTGGTAATTCCGTAACTTTGCTTTTAAGCCTTTGGGAATTTCAACTATTTGATCTGTTACCGAGTTAATTTGCTCCAGCTTTTTAAAATAATTCCGATCAATGCCTTGTATTTTTTCCTGGAGAAGCTGAAAGTGATGCTTTTTTAGCTTGAGAATATTTCCGTTGAGTTTTGCAAAAGGAAAAATTTCACGATACGATGAAAACCACTCCAGGGGCAGAATGGCAATTTCGCCGGATGGAAGCTCAAATTCACGGATATTGTTTAAAATATGTCTGCGAAGCCGGATAAATGGAATCAGGCAATCTCCAAATCTGACCATTGCCAGGATATCGAACCAATCTTCATTGCTTTGTACTTTGATATCAAGAGCTTGCACTCCAGTGAAATATTTTTTATCCAATTTGATTTGCTGAATCATAAATCCATGAGAATTTAATTCTTCATGATTTTGTGTCAACCATTGAATACTTTGGTACTGATTTTCAGACTCATCCTTTTCACAGCCTGCCTTGGGGTTCCAATATCCGTTTTTATATTTTAATCCCAGTTTTTTCAACAATCCCAATTGTTCGTCTTCCCACTGGTGATCGCGCATGAATTTCTTGAAGAAGTAATTCCCCTCCTTGTTTTCAAGACTGACAAAAACATTTGACACCGAATCGGCCAGATATTGACTGTTGTCGTACCTGAATTTTACAACCAAAACAGGTTTAAGCGATAAATCCTGCTCCAGCGAAATGATTGTTTTGCGAGGTGGCTGACTCTCGATGATGGTAAACCCGGTCGCTTTGACTTTAAAATCCCTGATCGTGTTAAGGATAAAAGTCTGGAAATATTTCTCTTCTGCCTGGAGCGGAATCGTAACGGCATCCTTGGTCAGAAATGGAATGAGTTTTTTACCTGACAGATGGCTGAAGACATACAACTGGTTGAGATACACAAAGCTGCATGGTTGTGTGCAAACCATCTTGATGTTTTTATGCAGCAAATCAATCGCCTTATCATCGTGCCTGATCTTCAGGTTATATTTTGTTCCAGCTTCTGTGCGGTTGAAATAAAAAGTGCAATCCGAAAAAGTCCGGTTTACCTTGATCTCATCCTCATCGTATAGATGGGCGTATTTGGCCTGTTTGAAAAACAACCTTGTATTTCCTTTCATCAGCAGTACAATACATCGGTAAATGTATTTGTCGATGTATGGACTAATGTGATTTTGAAATAGCTCTTTGTCCATGTTCTGGAAAAAGCTGGGCTGGTCTGTCTTTTTTGTAAACTTCTTCATTAACATTTCATCGCTGTAATTCTCAATGAGTTTCAGCAATTCCAGTTCCTGCTCGTTTAAGATCACCTCCCCGCTTTTAACATCACGAAGTTTAACCGTTTTATCTACAGTAAAGTATGACTTTTCTTTTTGAATCAACAGGGGTACAAAAATGTATCCCACTGACCGATGTTCTGTGAATCCGATTATAAACTCCTGTGCCAACTTTCTAAATTTTATTGATTTGTTGATTTTTAAACCATTCCATTTTCTATTCGGGCATTGGCGCACAAACAAAACTTTAAAGATAAGTCATTCCTGAGGTTGTTTTATGATTTTTTTCAGTTTGTAAAGATTTTAACCTTTGATTTAATCTATGGGTAAAAGTTTACCTGAGTCATATTGTAGTGTGACAGCTAATGTGACGCTGGGACCTGTTAATCGTGATACATCACAGTACAGATTTTTTTTTAACTATGCACATTTAAAAATAAAACAACCACACACCTATACCGGTTGTAGGTTGTACCCTTGTAATGTTTTAAGTAGCAGTCCACTGAATCATTTTTGCCTACAACCAAGGGATCTTACATGTTTTTACCCGAGTACTCGGGGCCAGGCCTGGGGTTGTACCCTTTTTTAGTATTAAATGGTCACAATGAGCTTCTTACAGGGGTACAACCTACAACCAACATCTCTTTTCTAAGAATTTTATTCATCTATCCATATCATGCACCAAACCTATTTTGCCTAAAGCGCCTCTTACAGAAAAGGACAACTCAATCTCTTCCCATTGAAGATTGAAAATACCAATTGGCGGTATTGGCGGTAATGGCGGAATTGGCGGAATTGGAAATTTAGTTCGTAGTCTTTTTACCTGGTAAACACCCAATCATTTTCTTTCGACAGCTGGTTGTTAAAATAATAGCCATCCATATCAAAAGCCTTTATTTCTTCGATATCAGTGATGTTATTCTGGATAATATACCGGCTCATCTGTCCGCGTGCTTTTTTTGCGAAGAAGGAGACCATCTGATATTGGCCATTTTTTTGCTCTTTAAAAGATGGGGTAATCACCCTGGCCTTTAATTTCTTTGTATCAATAACGCTGAAATATTCTTTCGAGGCCAGATTTACCAAGGTATTTTGATCGCTTTGTGCCAATTCCTGATTCAGCTGAGTTGTAATTTTTGCTTTCCAGAATTCATATAGATTCTTTTTCCCTGCAATACTGATGGGAATTCCCATTTCCAACCTATATGGCTGGATCAGGTCGAGCGGTTTGAGCAATCCATATACTCCTGAAAGAATCCTAAGCTTTTGCTGGGCTATATGGAAATCGGCCTGCGAAAATGTTTCAGCCTTTAATCCATGGTAGGCCTCGCCATTGAACATCAAAATGGCCTGGCACGAATTTTCCAGATTAAAAGGGGGCTCCCAAGCCTGAAACCGCTGATAATTTAACTCGGCCAGCTTGGGTGAAATGTCCATCAGCTTAGAGAGTTGAATAGGTTTTTTCTTTTTCAGCACAGCCACTATTTTTTTAGCCTCTGCCATAAATGTTGATTCTGTGAATTCTTCCAATTGAACAGGAGCGTTGTCGTAAAGTGTTTTTGCCGGTGAAAGTATGATGATCATGAGCCGTTTGTTTAGTTATTTACAGAAAACAAAAATAGATAATCAATATTAAATTGGTCGGGATAAGCTGTTTTTATAGCCATGTTGATGGGAATAAAGGGCCTCTGCTAATCTTTCCAAATAATCTGTGATATATCAGGATTCTGATAAATTAAAGTCCTACTTTTGTGAAAATATTGGTATGGAAACTGCACTAAAATTAAGCTTTTCAATGTGATTGAAATGCTTTAAAGAGAATTATTATTCCAAAAATCAATAAAATTGTTTTATGAAACCAAAAATAGCTGCTCAATCGGGGACTTTCGAATCCAGTGATGTCATTGTTCTGATCGAACCCTTATCTGACAATGCAGGCAGAAAAATAGAACTCTCTTCCTCCGTGATGCATCAGTATGGAGCCAATTTCAACCAGATTGTGGTGGACATGCTAGATAAGTATGAACTGACAGATATTCATTTGATTGCAAAAGACAAAGGGGCGCTTGAACCAACCATTAAAGCCCGTTTGGAGACTGCCATTAAACGATCACTTGACCAACAGGAAGGTACCCTGAAATAATACTGCCAACGATGAAGAACTTTAGAAACCGAAGAACGATGCTTTACATTCCGGGCAATAACCCGGCAATGATACAGCAGGGTGGAGTTTATGGAGCTGACAGCATCCTGCTCGATCTTGAAGATGCAGTGGCCCTGAATCAGAAGGATGCTGCCCGTGCATTGGTCAGAAATATGATACAGGTGACCAATTTTTATGATGCCGAAGTTTGTGTAAGGGTCAATCACCTCAGCACTCCATTCGGGTTGGCCGACCTGGAGGAGATTGTCCCCCTGCAACCTTCTGCTATCAGGTATCCCAAGACCGAATCACCTGAAGAGGTAGCCGATCTGTTAGCCATTATCGAAAAGATTGAAGACCGACATGGCCTTCCCCATAACAAGATGACGCTCCATGCCATGATCGAAACGGCCATGGGGGTTCAAAATGTATTTAATATTGCCAGTAAGTTCAG
Source organism: Prolixibacteraceae bacterium (assembly GCA_036504555.1). Lineage (GTDB taxonomy): Bacteria > Bacteroidota > Bacteroidia > Bacteroidales > Prolixibacteraceae > Aquipluma. The sequence goes on from DASXUZ010000291.1 coordinate 12,195, forward strand.
TCGTGTGGATGCAATTACCATTGGGGGACAGGATTTAACGGCGGATATGAATATTATCTATACCCCTGATGGTGCAGGGATTGATTTCGCGCGTAAGCGAATCGTGATGGCCGCCAAAGCGAGCCACATCGATGTCATCGATACTGTTTTCCCAGATGTGAATGATGAAGAGGGTTTGCGAAAGGAAACTGAATATGCCAAAAAGATCGGATTTACTGGTAAGGCAGTCATTAATCCCCGTCAGATCGATGTCATTCATGAGGTGTTTACCCCTACTGAAGAGGAGGTACGCAAAGCCTACCGCATTGTCAAGGAGTTCAGGGCCAATAGCGCCGCAGGTATCGGAGTCTTTGCCATTGAAGGAAAGATGATCGATGCTCCCATCGTTGCAAGGGCTGAATATCTTCTGCGGCTTGCAAATATTACGGTGTCTTAAATGGAATAGGAACGGCTAAATTGTAAATCCTTTATTTACCATTTTACGATTTATCACTGCCCGATCAGCATTGCAAATCGTAAATCGTAAATAGTTTAATTGTAAATACTTAAAAATATCAGCATCATGCTAAACAGTTTAGGGAGGGAGATTCCTGAATACATTGAGGGAATCGGAAAATTGGAACCTTTTCAGGGGGCGCTCACCAAGTTGCGCAAAGGATGGATGGATGAACCCACCATTCCTGCTCCCAATAAAGCCTATTTGCCTCACCAGAGCAAACTTTGTAAAACACTTGAGCAAGCCATTATACGAAGTAACCCGCACAATGGAATGACCGTTTCGTTTCATCATCACCTGCGAAACGGAGATATCTTGCTGGTTCAAACCCTTACGATCTTGCACAACATGGGGATTCGCGAGATCACCCTGGCCTCTTCGTCCCTGAATGAATGCCATGACCCGATTCTTCCTTATTTGAAAGATGGTACAGTCACCCGTATCTTTTCATCAGGCATCCGCAGTCAGCTGGGACATGCCATTGCCCTGGGGGTGCTCGATACCCCTGTGGTGATTCATTCCCATGGCGGAAGGGTGCGCAGCATCCATACAGGCAAAATCCAGATCGATCTGGCTGTCATCCCGGCTTCTGCAGCTGATTGTGAAGGAAATGCAACGGGCTCGCATGGTAAATCGGCCTTTGGTTCAATCGGTTACGCCGTTATTGATGCCCGATATGCCAAACAGGTGATAATCGTAACTGACAATTTGGTCGATTTTCCCTGCATCCCACTTTCCATCTCACAAAACTTTATCGATCATGTGGTGTTGGTCGATTCCATTGGTGATGCTTCCAAAATAGCAACAGGTACCACGCGTATCACCAATTCCCCCATGGACCTTCGCATTGCAAAACTGGCCGCCGATGTAATCGAACACTCTGGGTTTTTTGTTCCCGGATTTGCCTTTCAGGTAGGGGCAGGGGGCGCTTCGCTGGCAGTGGCCAAATTCATCCGCGACAAGATGAAGGCCAAAGGATTGAAGGGTAGTTTTATGCTCGGTGGCATCACCTCCTATTGCGTGGACATGCTGAATGAAGGGCTCTTTGAGACTATCTTTGATGTCCAGTCATTCGATGCAGTGGTAAGTAATTCCCTGCTGAACAATCGCCATCATATTGAGATTCCAGCAGCCCTTTATGCCAATCCGTTCAATTGTGGCTGTATCACCAACAAGATTGATGTAGTAGTACTTGGCGCCCTTGAGATTGATGTTGATTTTAATGTCAACGTGATTACTGGTTCTGAAGGGAAAATACGTGGTGCATCGGGTGGCCATTCCGACACTGCATCAGGGGCAAAACTGACCGTGGTGGTTTGTCCTTCTTTCAGAGGCAGGATTCCCATTATTAAAAAACGGGTACATACCATTGTCACGCCCGGCGAAACGGTCCATGTGCTGGTAACTGAACGTGGCATCTGCGTGAATCCGGCTTTTAAGGAACTGGAAGAGAATCTTCGGAGAGCAGGGCTTAATATCAAGGAAATCCATGACCTTGAAATTGAAGTCGATCAGATAACTGGCATTCCTGCTCCACTGGTATATACCGATAAAATTGTAGGTATTGTGGAATATAGGGATGGTACTATAATTGATGTAATTCATCAACTGAAGGAAGGGTGAGAAGATGAGAAAGTGAGAAGATGAGAAAGTGAGAAAATGAGAAGATGAGAAAATGAGAAGGTGAGAAGATGAGAAGGGGAGACTGG
>DASXUZ010000292.1:0-25036 GCA_036504555.1 Prolixibacteraceae bacterium
TCACTTAGGTACTTTGTCACTTAGGTACTTTGTCACTTAGGTACTTTGTCACTTAGGTACTTTGTCACTTAGGTACTTTGTCACTTAGGTACTCTGTTACTTAGGTACTCTGTTACTTAGGTACTCTGTTACTTTGTTACTTTGTCACTTTGTTACTTAGGAACTTTGTTACTCTGTCACTCAATTTTAAACCTATACAATGAACCGTTTACCCATTTTTATCCTCCTGATCTTAATTTCAGGAACCCTTCAGTCCAAAAACTACTATTCAGTGGAGAAAACCGATTCGGTAAGCTCCCTGGCAAACGTGCAGGATAGTTACAAGCTATCCGGGAAAACCCTTGCGGCACTGGCTGAAAAAATCCTCTACAAAAATACGCCCCAGGAGGCGATGTATTTGTACCTGTTGCGTCCCATGGGAAATGCAAAAAAAGCTTTGCCTGCCATTGTATATTTTACAGGTGGCGGTTGGGTCAATGGAAATGTGGAAGGTCAGATTCCCAATGCCGCCTGGTTTCGCGACCACGGAATGATTGGCATTGAAGCCGATTACAGAGTCAAATCGCGTCATGGTACGAGTCCTGTTGAATGCATTCAGGACGCTAAATCGGCCATCCGGTATGTTCGGGCACATGCCAGGGAATTGGGTATCGATCCCAACAGAATAATCGCCGCAGGGGGTTCTGCAGGGGGTCACCTGGCAGTCTGTACACTGATTGATGGAGGCGACGCTCCGAATGAAGACCTTACAATCAGTTCAAAACCCAATGCCCTGGTGCTTCACAATCCGGTATTGGGTGAAGGTTTTGGAAAAGAGTTTTTCGATACACATCCGGAATATTCACCCATCTTACACATTCAGAAAGGTTGGCCACCTACCATCCTTTCAAACGGAACAAAGGACAAGACCACTCCCCTGGAAGTGGCTGAAAAGTTTACCCGACTGATGAAAGAAGCCGGCAATACTTGTGAACTAATATCCGTTCAGGATGCAGATCATTCATGCGACTGGCCTGTGAGCAACCCTAACTTTTTGCCTAACATGCGACGAATGACCCATTTTCTGAAAGAACAAAAACTAATCAAATAAGTCACAAAGTACCAAAGAGACAAAGTAACAAAGAAACAAAGAAACAAAGTGACAAAGTAACAAAGTAACAAAGTGACAAAGTACCTAAGTACCTAAGCTATTCACCCACCATTGTTACTTTGTCACTTAGGCACTTTGTCACTTAGGCACTTTGTCACTTTGTCACTTTGTTTCTTTGTTACTTTGTGACTTTGTTTCTTTGTCACTTTGTTTCTTTGTTTCTTTGTCTCTTTGTTTCTTTGTCTCTTTGTTTCTCTGTTACTTTGTCACTTTTAACTTTTTACTTATGTCATTGAATCAAATACTTGTCCTATCCCTCCTGCTTCTGATGGGCTGTTCTTCACCCCAATCCAACTTCTATGTTGATTCACAATCGGGCAGCGATACAAACCGCGGGACTTTGAACAGTCCTTTCAAGACCATCGAAAAGGTCAATTCACTTGCACTAAAGGCTGGCAATTCGGTGTATTTTGCAGGTGGACAGCAGTTTGACGGAACGATCCAGCTTTCGGGACTGGCAGGAACAAAATTGCAGCCCATCGTCATCCGATCGTATGGAAAAGGACGGGCGATCATCAATGGTGGCAATGCAAACGCCATCCTTGCAGACAGCTGTTCATGGCTTCAGATTAAAAACCTCGTAGTAAAGGGAAATGGCCGATTGGAGGGTAATACGGCCAGCGGACTTGAAATGCGTCAGGGTCAGGATTGCATGATCGACAGCCTGGAAGCGAGCGGATTTCTATGGTCTGGGGTGAAAGCCCTTGGCGGCAAAAACCTTCAGATTACCCATGTATATGCCCACGACAATGGCTTTTCGGGCATCAATGTTGAATCGGATGGCAAGGATTCAGGAGGTTTGGAAGGCTCTGGCCAAAAGTCTTTCCACAATTTATACATCGCCAATTGTGTGGCAGAAAATAATCCGGGTTGTCCCGCAGTTTTAAACAATCACTCTGGAAACGGTATCCTCATAGGCGGAGTGACCAACGCGACCATCGAGTATTGTGAAGCCATGAGCAATGGCTGGGATATGCCCCGCGATGGAAATGGTCCGGTTGGAATATGGGCCTATCAAAGTGACAGCATCATCCTTCAATATTGTTATTCGCACGACAACCACACCTCTGAAAAAGGAAAGGACGGAGGAGGTTTCGACTTCGATGGCGGAATGACCAATTCGGTGATGCAGCACAATTTCTCGGCCAACAACGAAGGTGCAGGATATGGATTGTTTCAGTATGCCGGTGCTTCTGAATGGAAAAACAACATCGTTCGCAACAACATCAGTTACAACGATGGTAGGAAAAACGGGCAAGCAGGTTTCCTGCTGTGGATTGCACCCGGTTCGCCTCAAATCCTGTCTGATTGCCAGGTTTATGAAAATACAGTGGTGAACTGTTATGGACATGCGGTGAGTTTTGAACCGGGCGATTATCCGGGATTCACTTTCAGGAACAACTTATTTCTACTCACAGGTCATTCCTTGTCGTATGTCAATGGGCATTATACCGGAGCCGAGTTTGCCAACAACCGGGCATGGTCTATCAACCGAAAAGTTCCCATCGCCTTTCCGGAAGACAGCGGGGCAATTCTGACAGATCCGAAAATGCGCTTACCGGAAACTGAAACCGATTTGCCAAAAAACATTCAGGAAGTAAAGGAGATGACTTTCTTCAAGGGTTTAGAATAATGCAATGAAACAAAGGAACAAAGTGACAAAGTGACAAAGGAACAAAGTAACAAAGTGACAAAGTAACAAAGTGACAAAGTAGTAAAATGGGGTGAACAACTTAGGAACTTAGGTACTCTGTTGCTTAGGAACTTAGGTCCTCTGTTATTAATGAAACTGAGAGATCAGGTGAATTCATTGTTTCGATATGGTGGATGCTTGAAAACAATATCCTTGAAATTACTGGTTTTCATTTTTTGTATAGCCTTCAGTTCAGGAGTTGTTGCTAACCAACCGGCAAACCTCCATGCTAACAGCGATGTAAAATTATATGAAATAAAAAATGCAGAAAACCTTCCTCCTGGAATTTACCTGGTCAATGTAGCGTCGAATAATAAATCAGTTGGAAAAATACGTTTGGAAGTCAGGTAGAAATTGTATACTTTTAGATCAAACTAAGTAAGTGGAACGATTTAATGTCGTATTTCAATTCAAATGTATTCTGTTACAACAAGTTTATTCATGTAAAAAATAGAACGCGGATTTAAGGTGATCTAGCGGATTAAAAACGGATTTATTCCCGATGCATCGGGACGGATCTTTAAGACAGGATGCTGAAAGTAACTAACCACTCTGTAGCCTTGTCAGCTTTTTAATCCGTCCCGATGTATCGGGAATAAATCCGTTTTTAATCCGCTAGATCACCTTAAATCCGCGTTCTATTTTTTCTTTTTCTACATTCAGAAAATACGACATTATTTAGTTCCTATTACTTATCACCTCTTAAACCAAAAATTAAATGATGAAAAACCGAATGAACTCCATTCATTTTCGCAGACTGATCAACAAGTTGAACCTTGGGTTTGTCCTCTTGGTTGCTGCGATACTCTTTGTTTCATGCACTCCTAAAAAAGCCGCGTTCACCAACCGCGAACAGGATTTTGATTCCAACTGGAAGTTCCAGCTGGGAGATCTGAAAGGAGCAGAATCAGCTAAACTGGATGATTCAAAATGGAGAACCCTCGATCTTCCGCACGACTGGAGCATCGAAGATATTATCCCGAGCACTCGGGACAAAAAGCAAATCGGCCCATTCACCGAAGACAGTCCCGGCAAAGGCTCTACCGGAAATGTCATGGGAGGTATCGGCTGGTACCGTAAAACATTCACCCTGGATCCTTCTACCAAAAATAAAAAGGTACAGATCTGTTTCGACGGCGTTTACCGCGAATGCAATGTATGGATCAACGGTCAAGGCCTGGGATTTCACTCCAATGGTTACACCCCCTTCTTTTTTAACATGACCCCGTATTTAAAGCCTGCAGGTGAAAAAAACGTGTTGGCTGTCTGGGTCAACAATCCTGGCAAGAACAGCCGTTGGTACAGCGGTTCAGGCATTTACCGGCATGTCACCCTGCAAGTGACCGATTGGATAAACATTCCTTTTGGGGGAACATTCATTTCCACCCCTGAAGTTTCAGCTGAGAAAGCTACGGTAAAAGTGGCCACCACCATTGATAATCTGACCGAAGAAGATGTCAAAATAACGGTTTCAACTTCCATTTATTCACCTGATGGAAGTGTAGTTGGCCAATCCGAATCGCCCGTTCAAACGATTGCAGGAAAAAGCGCTGAAGCCGATCAACTCATTGAAGTGAAGACTCCTGCCCGCTGGTCGGTCGATTCGCCCAGCCTGTATAAAGCGGTTTCAGAGATTAAGTTTGATGGCAAGACTGTCGATCAGAAGACTACCTCTTTCGGGATCCGCTCCATCGAATTCAGTGCAGAAAAAGGTTTTCTGCTCAATGGTGAACGTGTCGTATTGAAAGGCGGCTGCATGCACCACGACAATGGGCCCCTGGGTTCTGCCACCATCGACAGGGCTGAAGAACGCCGTGTTGAACTGATGAAAAAGTTTGGCTTCAATGCCATCCGCACCAGTCACAATCCCCCCTCTTCACAATTTCTGGATGCCTGCGACCGATTGGGCGTATTGGTGATCGATGAGGCCTTTGACCAGTGGCAGCGTCCAAAAAATCCAGACGACAACAGCATCTATTTCGATCAATTTCACAAGACAGATCTGGAATCCATGATCTTACGCGACCGCAACCATCCTTCAGTCATCATTTGGAGCATCGGCAACGAAATCAATGAAAGGGCCGATTCATCTGGCTTGTTGATTACAAAAGAACTGAGCGGCATTATCAAACAACTCGATACTACACGACCGGTCACCGAGGCCCTCTGCGAATTTTGGGACATCAAGGGAAAACCATGGGAAGCTACCGCGCCGGCTTATGACCTGCTCGATATTGGCGGGTACAATTATCAGTGGAAACACTATGAAAGCGACCATGAGAAATCACCCAGGCGATTGATGATAGGCACTGAATCGACAGCCCGCGAAGCTTTTGAAAGCTGGCAAATGGTTGAAAAACACCCCTACGTGTTGGGTGATTTTGTATGGACTGCCATGGATTACCTGGGTGAATCGGGAATCGGGCATGCCAGCATTGCCAACAAGGAAGCCAAAGATCAGTTTTCGCCCGGCTGGCCCTGGTACAATTCATATTGCGGCGATATTGACATTTGCGGGTTCAAGAAACCACAGTCCTATTTCCGGGATGTGGTCTGGAAAATCAGTCAGCTTGAAATGGCCGTTCACCGACCCATCCCTGCAGGAATGAAGGAAGTAGTGAGTTACTGGGGATGGCCCGATGAGTTGCAGAGCTGGAACTGGACAGGACAGGAAGGCACCCGGATGCAGGTCAATGTGTATTCGAATTATCCCGAAGTCAGGCTTGAAATCAATGGAAAAGTGATCGCTACCAAAACAGTTTCGCCCGATACCCGGCTGACTGCCAGTTTTGAAGTACCCTATGAAGCAGGCGAATTGAAAGCCGTCGCTTTGAAGGATGGCAAGGAAGTGGAAACAAAAGTGATCAGGACGACTGGCCAACCAAGCCAAATAAGGTTAACAGCCGACCGTTCATCGATCAATGCCAGTCGCAACGATCTTTCTTATATTACCGTTGAAATCCTCGATCAGGCAGGAGCCTTGGTTCCCGATGCCCAAACCACCGTACAATTCAAGGTCGAAGGTGCCGGTGAGATTGCAGCCCTTGAAAATGGGAATCCAACCGATATGAAAAGCTTCCACGCACCACAGCTGTGCAGTTTCAATGGTCGTTCACTGGTGATCCTGCGACCATCGGGTGTGGCCGGACCAATCAGGCTGAGGGCTGAATCGGCAGGATTGACTGGAACTGAAATGACCGTTCAAACGAAATAGAAATATTTTGAAGAGTTTAAAGTTTTTTGAAGAGTTTAAAGTTCAAGGTTTAAAGTTTAAACTCTTCAAAAAACTTTAAACTTTAAACCCCTCAATGATGGCCCTCAAATTTGAATGAAAGCTTTACTTTGGTCCGGTAGCTTTCAATCTTGCCATCTTTAATGGTCACGTCCATTGAAATAACCTCTGCAATGCGAAGTTCGCGCAAGGTTTCGGAGGCTTTGGAAATGACATTCGCAGTGGCTTGTTCCCAGGATTCACTGCTCGATCCTACCAATTCGATGATTTTGTAAACACTCTCAGGCATCGTATTTTCCTTTCTTTTTGGTTTATATACTCTTACAGAAAATGCATTGGTAAGGTTTCGTAAATCAGACTGTTTGTAAATAGTTTTTATTAATTTGATTCAGAAACAAATAGTCAGTATAACTACCTGATTTACAGACTATCGTGTCAAACCCAATTGGTGGCACCTATATGACCCCTTCTTCAGTTAAACAGTAAGTCTTCGATCCAATTGGGTCCATTCCAAAAACGAATCTACAATCCTCCTACAAGCTTTTTGACAAGCTCGACCAAGCCATTTAATCAGTCTTCTACCAATGAATTTTGAGCTGCCGGGTCATTGGGTTATTCGAAGATTATTCGAAGATTATTCGAAGGTTATTCGAAGATCGTTCGAATGCAATTGAATAATCTTCGATTAACCTTCGAATATTATTCAAATAAGCTTCGAATAATCGAAGTACCCGACAGTTGGTCTGCACCTGTATTTTGTATCCTCATTCTGGTCACGGCGACAATAGAAATGGTTCAAATCATCAACGGCTTCCTGCTTGGGACAGGTCCAGGATGGCTTGGAATTAAGCAACAAAAAATGAATATTTATTGAAAGTGGTTGACTGTATACAAAAATATAATTTCCTTTGTAGTTAGTGGAAAATGCTCAGTACCTAAATATTCGGTTAAAAGAGGGAAATCCTTCAGCCTACGAAGAACTGTTTAAACAAACTTTTCCGCGTATGCTGGGTTATTGCAAGCTTTTTGTACATGATCAGAGTCAGGCGAACGACCTTGTTCAGGAATGCTTTATCAAATTATGGGAAAAACACTCCTCCATCAATGCTACCCAGTCGGTTGAAAGTTTACTGTTTGTAATGCTGCGCAACAGGTGCCTCAATTATTTGCGGGATCAAAAGATTCATCTTTCTGAAAAAAACATCAACCTGGTGGAAGAAAACGAACTGCAGCACCTTTTCCAACTTGATTTAATGGGTAGGGAAGAAATTTCATTGGAAGAGCAACTCATGATCGCTATCCGGGAATCGGTTGACAAATTGCCTGCAAAGCGTAAAATTGTATTTGTAAAATCGAAAATTGAAGGCAAGAAAAACAAGGAAGTTGCCGACGAACTGGCCATTTCGGTTAAAGCAGTGGAGAAACACCTGCACCAGGCCAAGGAACAAATCAGGCAGGAAATGTTGCTCAAATTTCCACTGCTGTCAGTTCTGATTGTCATGATATTGAAATAAATTTCACAAATCCGCTTCACTTACAATCAATATTCAAGCCTTCGCCTTTGACCTGATACCTGGAACCTAAAACTTTGAACCTCGAACTATTTTACTTCCAGAGGTAGGGTTTTTGTAATTTCTGTGTACTACTCTTGAAACAAAACAATCGATGAGATCAACCATTAAAAAATACCTGGCCGGAAATAGTTCAGAAACAGAACAAAAAGCACTCCTGGATTGGATACGGCAAGACAAGCATCTTACTGAATTCCAAGATACTAAAAAGGAATGGGAACAGCAAATCATCCGTGAGGACATTCCATCCCAGTACCAGGAAAGCTGGAATAACCTACAGCAGACTCTTTTTGGACGGATGCAATCCGATTTACGAAGAACACAACGCAGACTCATTTTTTTCAGATACGCTGCCCTTCTGGTGCTACTGATTTCAATTCCCTCACTGCTCTATTTCTATTCACAAACCAAACAGGGGGAACAGCTGGCATACACGACAGTGACGGCCGATTTTGGACAGATTTCGAAAGTGTTGTTACCCGACAGTACGGTGATCTGGATCAATTCCGGGTCGACCATCCGGTACAATAACCAGTTCTCATCCTCGAACCGCGATATTGAGCTGAAGGGAGAAGCGTTTTTCAAGGTGCATAAAAACAAAAATTTACCCTTGGTGGTAAGCAGTGAAGACTTACGGGTTAAAGTTTTGGGAACCGAATTTAATGTGATTTCGTATCCTGAAGAAAGTTCCATTCAGGTGATCCTTGAAAATGGGAAAGTGGAACTAAGCTCTGCATCTCATTCCAATTTCAGGCAAGTGATGAAACCCGGGGAGTTAGCCAGTTACGACAAAGCGAAAAAACAACTTTCACTTTCAATGGTCAATACTGAATTATACACTTCGTGGAAAGATGGCATGATCAACATTTATAACCTACCTCTCAGTGAACTGGTTATCAGACTTGAAAAACGATACAACCAAAAGTTTGTGGTCGATGATGCCATCAGGAATCTACCTTATACGTTCACCATTAAAAATGAAGACCTACACAGTGTCCTCCGTTTGATGGAAAAAATAACACCGGTAGATGCCATTCAAAAAGGGAATGTCATCGAGTTAAAATACAACAAAGGGAAAATTCACGTTAATCATTTATAAACTGTGTGAATGATATCATTCTTTTCATGAACAATGCAAGGATTAAAAGGAGAGAGAGCGCTTACCTGTAATAATCTTCAAAATTTAAGAACAACGAGGGGATTGATTGAGATCGATTTGAAGGGCCGGATGTGAGGAAACCAATATTAAATTTTAAAAAGAAAACTAATAAAATAAAGATATTCAATGCATTAAAAAGAAAAAACCGGAAGGCGCGCCAACGCTTTCCGGTCAAAATGCCTCCCGATTAATCGGGAAAACTATTTATTAAACTAATTCATTTCAAAACTATGAAAAAAAAATCGAGTATCCGAGGTATGATACCTCGGATCTGGAACAAAAAATTCTTTAAAGTTATGCGACTAACGTTCCTTTTCATTTTTGTGGGACTTATGCAAGTTACTGCAAGTCTTTACAGTCAAACGACTAAGCTGAATCTGGACTTTCGGAACTCCCGTGTAGTGGATGTTCTGGATGCCATTGAGAGCCAGAGTGAGTTCCGTTTTGCCTACAGTGCCCAGTACATTGACGTGAACCGAAAAGTAAATGTAGATGTAAAGGACAAAAGTATCGAACAAACCCTCTCAGTACTTTTTGAGGGAGCCGGTGTTAATTATTCGATTAACGATCGACATATCATGCTTTACAGGGCTGATATGGAAACAAATTCCAGCCAGCAACCCGGCAAGTCAATTACCGGTAAGGTGACCGACTCTTCTGGAGCCACTCTGCCGGGTGTTTCCGTGGTCGTCAAAGGCACTACCAATGGATCGATCACCGATTCAAATGGTATGTACACGATCTCAAACATTCCTAAAAATGCAACCCTCGTATTTACATTTATTGGAATGAAATTGCAGGAAAAACCAATTGATGGGGCCTCCTCTCTCAATGTGATTCTTCAGGAAGAGATGATTGGTCTTGACGAGGTCGTGGTAATTGGTTATGGAACCAAGCAAAAGAAAAACCTAACAGGGGCCGTTGACCAGATCAGTGCAGCCATCATCGAGAACCGTCCGGTGAGCAATACCATGCAGGCCCTTCAGGGAGCCTCTGCCAACTTGATTATTCAGCAAAAAAGCATGAATCCGAATGATAACAGCATGAATATCAATATTCGTGGTATCAGCACTATGAACAACAACGATCCGCTGATCGTCATCGACGGGATCATCACCGAATCTGGTAGTTTAAATAACCTGAACCCTTCAGATATCGAGAACATTTCGGTATTGAAAGATGCCGGTAGTGCTGCCATCTATGGATCTCGTTCTTCAAATGGTGTCATTTTAGTATCGACCAAAAAGGGATCAAAAAACAAAAAACCCACCTTGCGTTTCAACTCCATGGTTGGGGTCCAGGATCCTGAAGTATTATATTCTCCTGTAAAAGGTTATGAAAATGCCTTGTTGAAAAATCAGGCCTTGATCAATGGAGGTTCATCCCCTATTTATACACCTGCACAAATCAGGGATTTCCAGGAAAATGGGGAAGGCCAGTGGTTTTTGGATGGCATTCTGCAAAATGCACTTCAACAGAATTACAATGTCAGCCTTTCGGGTGGAAATGAAACATCGACCTACATGATTTCAGCCGGAATCTATGATCAGGGAAGTAACTTTGTTGGAAACTACGGAGCCAAACGGTACAATTTCCGCACGAACCTTGTCAACGATTACGGCCGGCTGAAAGTAAGTGCCCTGATGGCCTACAATCGTTCGCTGCAAACTTCACCCAATTCAAGTGCCGGAACTTTAATCGTAGACGGTGGTCGTATTCCGAATTACTACAACTACAAAATGAAGTCCGAAAATGGTCATTACCTGCTTAACGATGTGCTGTCAGAGTTTAATCCACTTGGAATTCTGGAAGCTGGCGGCTCTCAGAAAAAAGACGATGACAATTTCCTGGGTAGCCTGAACGCAGAATTCAAGATCATGAAGGGATTGACTGCCAAAGGGATCATGGGTTTGGACTTAAGCGCCAACCACCGGTATATCAGGGTACTGCAAGTGCCTTTTTATCCCAGCGAAACTTCCACATCCCCCAAATATGCCAATAGCAACCGGAACACCGAAGATTACAATGAGAAGAAATACATTCTCAATACCCAGGCTTTTCTGGACTTCGACCGAACATTCAATAAGGATCACCATGTGACTGGATTACTGGGTGCATCGAACGAATCGTATACCCGCCAGGCCAATGAAATCAAGAAAAAATTCACCGACATTGATTTAGGTCTTCCCGAAACCTTGACAGAAATTGACAAGTCAAGCTACAACACTCCGGCACAAACGCAGGAAAGAAGTATCAACTCGGTGTTTGGACGTGCCGGATATTCATTCCGGGACAAGTATTACGGAGAGTTCAGTTTCCGCTATGACGGTTCTTCTAAGTTTGCAGAAGATTACCGTTGGGGTTTCTTCCCTTCCATGTCGGCAGGCTGGAGAATATCGGAAGAGAATTTCATGGCCTCTTATAAAGAAAAAGTGGGTGACTTGAAATTCCGTGGTTCGTATGGGATCCTGGGAAATCAAAACGTGGACGATTATTCTTACTTTACTACCTACAACGTTTATACCAATTCATACGGGTTCAACAACCAGGCTGTATCCGGTACAGGATTCTCCTTTGGGAACAGTGAACTTCAGTGGGAACAATCGGCCAATTTCAATATCGGAGTAGATGCTACCTTTTTCCAAAGCAAGTTCCTGGTGAGTTTAGACTATTTCAACAAGGTTACCTCACAGATATTGTTGACTCCTGAAATTCCCATGGTTTTCGGAGGCGCAGTGGCCAAAGAAAATGCCGGTGAAATGACCAACCAGGGTTGGGAAGCCACCTTGAGCTACCGTGCAAGGACCGGTGCCTTCAAGCACAACCTCACCTTGAACATCGCGGATACAAAAAATGAGGTGACCGATTTCGGAGGAGAAGAACGAATCGATGGATCTGACCAAATGATGAAAATCATTCGTGAAGGAGAAGCTTTTGGATCTTACTTTGGTTTCAAGACCGATGGTCTGTTCCAAAGTTACGAAGAAATAGCTAACAGTGTATTGCCCATCGGAGTAACTGTTCAGCCAGGTGATGTCCGCTATGTCGACACCAACGATGATAAGGTAATTGATGACAAAGACCGTCAAGTCCTTGGAAATGCATTTCCTCGTTACACTTTTGGGTTCAATTACAACCTTGAATGGAAGGGATTTGATCTTGGCTTGATGATCCAAGGGGTCGGTAAACGCGACATGTTTTTACGTGGCGAGCTGGTTGAACCTTTTCACTCCAACTATTCTTATGTGATGTACACCCACCAACTGGATTACTGGACACCTACCAATACAGATGCCCGGTGGCCAAGGTTAGCTGCAACTGGATCGACATCCAATACTAACAACTACCAGAGGAATGGCTCAGACATCTATATTTTCAATGCTGCCTATCTGCGCCTGAAAAACATTCAACTTGGCTATACTTTGCCCAATCAACTTACTTCCAAAATTGGCGTGCAGAAATGTCGCTTGAGTGTGAATGCACAAAATCTGTTTACCCTTTCCAATGTATCATTCATCGATCCTGAATCATCTGAATTTGGAAACAACATGGGTGGAGTCGGCGGCGTAGGCGCTAACAGCGGACGTAATTATCCCACGTTAAAGTACTATGGATTTGGTTTAGATTTAGAATTTTAAAAAGAAATCAACATGAAAAATAGATTTTTAAAATATAGCGCAGGCCTTGCAACCGTCCTCTTGTTACTGTTTACTTCTTGTAACGACATGGACCTGGCCCCCACCGACAAATTTACGGAAGGAAATTACTGGACTTCACCCGAAAAAGCCAACATGGTTTTGAACATGGCCTACAGCCAGATGAATAACAATGACTATTTCTTTAAAACAGAAACCCTCTCGGACAACCTGTATGAAGGACGCGGTTTTAGTGCAGAAAAGGCCATTTCATCAGGTCAGGCGGATGCTTCAAACGGTCGCTTTTCCGGTGAATGGAAAGACTGTTATGCTGGCATCAAAACCTGTCATATTTTCCTTGAAAACGTAGATCGCATTCCCAATATGGATGAAACCCTGAAAACCAGGATGAAGGCAGAAGCACGCTTTATCAGGGCTTACCTGTATTTCAGACTGACCAATTGGTATGGTGATGTACCCTTATTTGATCATGACCTGACTTTGTCGGAGTCAAAAACCATCGCACGCACTCCAAAGGCTGAAGTATTGGCTTTTGTACACAGTGAACTGGATGCCGTTCTCGAAGTGCTTCCTACCAAAGAGGAATATCTTGCAGCACACGACAAGGGCGACGATAATGGCCGTATCACTTCAGGAGCTGTGGCTGCCTTCAAGGCTCGCATCTACCTGTACAACAATGACTGGTCTAATGTAGCCACCTGGTGTGAAAAGCTGATCAATACCCCCGATTACGGTCAGTATACCTTGTTCCCCTCTTATGAAGGCATTTTCCTTCCAGGGAACGAATACAACAGCGAAGTCATCCTGGATATGCAATATGTACCTTCCTTAAGAACATGGGGTAATTATTTCGATTTAGCTCCACTGTCGGTTGGTGCCAGGCTCAATGCCCTTGCCCCTACCCAGGAACTGGTCAACGATTATATCATGTTGAACGGAAAAACGATTACTGCTGCCGGCTCGGGTTTCAGCGAAACCACTCCATACAAAAACCGTGATCCAAGGCTTACCGCTACAGTCGTTTATCATGAGTATCAATGGAAAAAACCCGATGGCAGCTTTCAAACGATCTACATCAAACCAGGCACTGATCCCAATAAAAAGGAAGCCTTGGATGAGTACAAAGGCCCTGGAACCAACTCCACTTCTACAGGCTACTACCTGCGCAAATACTATGATCCGACTTCACAGGCCAATTTTGTTTCAGGGTTAAATCTGATCCTGATCCGATATGCTGATGTTCTGTTGATGTATGCGGAAGCAAAAAACGAATTGGGACAAATGGACCAGAGCATCTGGACAAAAACCATCAGCGCACTGAGAAAACGGGCCGGTTTTACTGATCCTGAAGCCTTGGGATATAATGCAGCCTGGTCGAAATCGGATTTACAGGATATCATCCGTCGTGAACGTCGTAGCGAATTGGCAGTTGAAGGATTGAGAATCCAGGATCTTCGTCGCTGGAAAACTGCTGAAACTGTATTGAATGGCTATCCTCACGGGGCTCAGTATGGAGATGCTGCCACAGACAACGGATATATCCGTCTGGACAAACGCACTTTTAATAAAGACAGGGACTATGTTTGGGCAGTGCCTCAATCGGAGAAAGATATTAATCCGGGATTAGGTCAAAACCCTAATTATTAATAGCTATTAACTATCAATCAAAGTATTAAAAAGAAATATAAAAATATTAATATACCGAAATTATGAAATCACTATTAATTAAATTAACAATATTAGCATCCTTACTGATTGCTTTTGTCGCTTGCAAAAAAGACGAAGTCTTGAGAGATACCAAGGTGACTGCCGTGAATACACTATATGAACCTACCGATGGCAAATCGGTTGTATTGCAAAGTTCTGCTTCCGCATCCTTGTATTTCGAATGGGAACCTGCCAAGGCAGAAGACAGCGGAATGGTTTTATACGAAGTGGCTTTTGACAAAGAAGGCGGAGACTTCTCATCTCCCATTTACAAAATGGCCTCTGACAACAATGGCGGATACAACCATGCCACCCTTACTCACAAGCAATTGAATAAGATTGCTGCCATGGCTGGAATAGAATCGGCTGCTACCGGCAAACTGATCTGGACTGTTTATTCTTCGAAAGGAATCAATGAATTGAAAGCTGCACAATCCAGAACACTTGAAATTACCCGTCTTGCTGGTTTTGCTGATGTTCCGGTTGATGTATATGTAACCGGCGAAGGCTCTGAAGGTGGAACCGATCTTTCAAAAGCAAGTGTCATGAAATCTACTGCTCCCGGTGAATTTGAAGTCTACACCAAATTGACTGCCGGAAAAGCCTATTATTTGACCGATGCCAAAGTGGGAACACCGCGCAAATTCTATGTAGAAAACGGATTGGTGAAAGAAGGTACAACAACTGTTACTTCAGCAAAAACAGGTGTTTACCGCATCAACATTGATTTCACCGTAGGTTCGGCTGTTTATACTGAAATTACCGACATGCAGTTATTCTTTTGCCCAACCAATTCATTCCTGTTCTCATTGCCTTACCTGGCCAATGGCGAATGGAAAGCAAGCAGCCAGCCCATTACTTTCAAACAAGAAGGCTGGGGAAGGGACGAACGCTATAAAATCAAGATGACCACTGTTAACAGTGCCGGTGAAACCGTTGAAGAATGGTGGGGAACACCCAACACCGACAGCCGTCCAAATGCATCAAGCCCTGCTTCGTACTATTACCTGTATCCTGTAAACAACAGCCAATGGGATGGTAAATTCAAATTTGCTGGCGAAATGGACATGGCATTGGTTGATATGTCTGTCTTATTGCAGGCAGAGAATCCATATACCCATTCTTTTACCAAAGTAGGTAACCAGTAAACCATTGATAGTTTTCAAAAAGGGCGGGCGTTTCGATGCCTGCC
Source organism: Prolixibacteraceae bacterium (assembly GCA_036504555.1). Taxonomy (GTDB): domain Bacteria; phylum Bacteroidota; class Bacteroidia; order Bacteroidales; family Prolixibacteraceae; genus Aquipluma. Next base: position 15,361 of record DASXUZ010000292.1, read on the forward strand.
CTTTTTTGAATAGCTAAGAATTGCCATCCCAAGGACTCGGGATATCCTTTGCCATCTGGCTTTAGCCGACGGTTAAGAATGAAAAATCCACAATGGCTTTAGCCACAAGAAGATAAACTAATGTCCAGGATGATTCTTTGCCTTTAACCGTCGGCTGAAGCCAGACGGCAAAGGATAGTGACTTAGTGGTTACTTTTATTTATTTTATTTAAAATCAATACCATGAACAAATATTTCCTGTTTCTCCTTTTACTTCCATTGCTATTCCAGTCTTGTAGCAAAAAGGATGAGCCTGTCAATACAGTTGAGGAAGAATATACTATTTCGTGGAATGCAGCTGCTGACAGTACGAGTAATGCATTTGTCATGTCATATTGGAATGCTTCCGATAGTTATTTTAATTTCAACAATAGTGGTCAGAAAGACTTTAATTACTGGCCACAAGCCCATGCACTGGATGTAATGGTCGATGCTTACATCCGATCCAACGATCTGCTCTACAAAACTACCATTACACAATGGTACGAAGGCGTCAAAAGAAAAAATGGGAATACTTTTTACAATGTGTATTACGATGACATGGAATGGATTGCCCTGGCCATGCTTCGCTCCTACAATGTCACCCAGGATGAAAGATTTAAAACCAGTAGCATTGAAGTCTGGAAAGATATTCAAACCGGATGGAACACCAACGCGGGCGGTGGAATTTCATGGAAGAAAGACCAGCCTTACAGCAAGAATGCCTGTTCAAATGGACCAGCCTGTATTCTGGCAGCACACTTGTTCCAACAGTTTGGCGATGCCAAAGACAAGGAATGGGCATTGAAAATATATGGCTGGGAAAAAGAATATTTGTTTAATCCAGCAAACGGAGCAGTCTACGACAACATCGACAGCCGCACCGGGACAATTCAGAAATCATGGCCCTTCACATACAACCAGGGAACATTTCTGGGATCAGCTGTTGAACTTTATAAAATTACAGGAGAAAAATCTTACCTGAACGATGCCATCAAAGCGGCCGATTTCACCCTGAACACCTTGGTAGATGGCAGCATACTGAAAAGTGAAGGAAACGGCGATGGAGGATTGTTCAAAGGTGTTTTCATCCGTTACTTCACGCAACTGATCCAGCTCCCCGAGCTCGATGCTGCTGTAAAGAAGCGGTACCTTGCCTTCTTTAAATACAATGCTGAAACACTTTGGAGAGTCGGTACCAACAAACAGATAGTCACGTTTGGCACCTATTGGAAAACCAAACCGGGAAGCACCACCGAATTGACCACCCAAACCAGCGGAGCCATGCTCATTGAAGCGGCTGCTCTATTGAACAAGGAAGGTCTGTAAACTAGGAGAAAATGAGAAGATGAGAAAATTAGAAACCCTCTCACCTTCTCCCCTTCTCACCCTCTCTCCTTCTCCCCCAGTCCTTAACCATTTAACCTTTCAACCATGAAATTAAAAATCATTACCCTAGCCCTGTTTTCGGCTTTAGCATTTTCCCTGCAGGCTCAAAAACAGCTTACCAAATATGTGAACCCTCTTTTAGGTACTGCTACTTTGTGGGACAGCATCGACATCGGTTACAAGCCCAGCCACCGTACCTGGGGTGCGGAAGTTTTTCCGGGATCCTCGCTCCCCAATGCCATGGTACAGGTAAGCCCGGTCACCCAATTCCACAGCGGATCGGGCTATCAATACGAGGATACCCTCATCTATGCCTTCACCCATACCTGCAAAGGTCATTGGAACCTGTGCCACATCCCCCTCTTACCCGCTACCGGACCCATCAGCCCCGACGATTATTGCTCCACATTCAGCCACCTCAACGAATCGGCCCTCCCGGGTTATTACCAGGTCTTCCTCCAACGTTATGCGGTCAATGCTGAACTGACTTCCTCCCTGCGTTGCGCCTTTCACAGGTACACTTTCAAAGCCGGACAAGCTAAAAAACTCATCGCAGACCTGGCCTCTTCCAATGAAAATGTCAGCAGCTGGGAAATCAAGACCGATGGCAAATATGTATTCAAAGGCTTCCAGCAGGCAGGCGAAAAAATGTACTTCTATGCCCTTGCCAATCTGCCCATCCAGAACATTGAATCACTGAAAAAAAACTCCCACGAAATATCGGTGATCAATCTGGTGGATTCACCCAATCCCCTTGAATTACAAATCGGATTTTCGTTTGTAAGCATCGACAATGCCAAAAATAACCTGGAGAAGGAAATGCTCGGGAAAAGCTTTCAGCAGGTAAGGGATGAGGCCACCCAGACCTGGGAAACTTTGTTGTCGAAAATTAAAGTATCGGGGGGAACCCAAAGGCAGCAGGGAATATTCTATTCTACCCTCTACCGCTCGTTCCTTTGGCCTGCTTTACGAAGCGATTACAACGGCGACTTTACGGATGTGAATGGAATCGTGGTCAACAAGGGATTTAATTATTATACCGAGCCTTCGCTGTGGGACGATTACCGCAACAAGCTTGTTTTACTGGGGATGATGTCGCCCAAGGTAACGGAGGATGTGATCCAGTCGCTGATCGACAAAGGCGAAAAGACTGGCTTCATGCCTACCTTTTTCCACGGTGACCATGCCGCAGCCTTTGTAGCAGGAACCTACCTCCGGGGAATCAAAGGATTTGATGTAAATAAAGCCTATGATTTACTCTTGAGAAATGCTACGATGGAAAACAAAAGCAGGCCCCGCATCATGGAATACATAGAGAAAGGATACATATCGGAACCTGAGCTCTCCAATCCCAAACTTGAAACCGTGGCAGCCGCAGGTGTGACCAAAACGCTGGAATATGCCTACGATGATTATGCACTTGCATTGCTGGCCAAAGAACTGGGCGACTCGGGCAATTACAACAAGCTGATCAAACGCTCGGGCAATTACAAAAATATGTTCGACCCCTCAACGGGCCTGATGCGGGGTAAACTGGCCAATGGTGAGTGGATTAAGAACTTCGATCCGACGATGATCTATTATGAATACATGTACCGTGAGGCCAATGCCTGGCAATCTTCCTTTTTCGCCCCTCAGGATGTAAAAGGACTCATTGGTCTATACAAGCGCCCGGCTGATTTTGAAAAGAAACTGGATGATCTGTTTTCAATCCCCTATAAGGGAGAGGAAGCCTATAACATTTCAGGATTTATCGGACAATATTGTCACGGGAACCAACCCGACCACAGCTTCCCCTGGATGTATTATTTTGTGGGCAAACAGGAAAAATCGCAGGCCTTGTTGGACAGCATCATGAACCATTTTTACGACATGGGCAAAGATCATCTGGCCTACTCCGGAATGGATGATGCCGGTGAGAATTCGTCCTGGTATGTGTTAACAGCCATCGGTTTGTACACCTTCTCGCCTGCCGATCCTCAATACATGGTGTCGGTCCCCTTATTCGACAAGGTAGAATTCAATTTAGGAGATAAGATTTTCACCATTCTTAAAAAGAATTCAGGAAAGAAAATCAGTAACATTACCTATGACAACAAAAAGCTGGATGGCTATCTGATTCCCCACCGTGAACTGATCAGGGGAAAGGAATTGGTGATTACTACGGAGTAGGAGAAGGTGAGAAGGTGAGAAGGTGAGAAGGTGAGAAGGTGAGAAGGTGAGAAAATGAGAAAATGAGAAATAGAGAAATGAGAAATAAGAAATGAGAAATAAGGAACGAGAAATAAGAAATAAGGAACGAGAAATAAGAAATAAGAAATAAGAAATAAGGAATCAATCATTCATTATTAAACGATCATATCCAATGCGTAAATCAATTATCAACCGCTTTTTCACCTGTTTGGTTGCAGGAAGTACCTTGTTTGCATGTACACCCGCTGCAAAGTCGACGATACAAACCACTACCACCGAACTTCGGGCCCCCGCCTACCCCTTGGTGACCATCGACCCCTATACCAGCGCCTGGTCGGAAACTGACCAGTTATTTGACAGCCCGGTTAAACACTGGACCGGAAAAACACATTCACTGATCGGGGCACTTCGGGTAGATGGACAGGTCTACCGCTTCCTGGGCAAAGAAGATATTCCATTGAAAACCCTTTTGCCCATGGCAAATGAAGAAGCATGGGTTGGTAAATTTGTAACTACAAAACCATTAAAAGGCTGGGAACAAGGAACATACAACGACAGCAAATGGGAATCAGGGAAAGCCGCCTTTGGAACCCCTGGAATGGAGTCCATTGGTACAAACTGGGACTCCAATGACATTTGGGTTCGTCGCGAATTTACCACCCCGGATATTTCTGCAGGTGCCAATCTGTACCTGATGTATTCGCATGATGATGACTTTGAACTTTACCTCAACGGACAGCAAATCGTTGAAACAGGCAACTCCGCCAAAAACAATGTGCTCCTGAAAATAGATGCCAGTTTGCTCAAGGCCGGTGTTCAGAATATATTGGCCGCCCATTGCCTCGACCGTGGAGGTTTAAACTATGTTGATTTTGGAATTTATACTGAAGGAGACCAAAAAGAAGTATTTCCCCAAACAGCTGTTCAAAGCAAGGTGGCCATTTCTGCAACCCAGACGCATTACAATTTTACCTGCGGACCAGTGAACCTGAACATTCAGTTTGTATCACCACTGTTACCCAAGGACCTGAACCTACTCTCACGCCCGGTGAATTACATCAACTATACGGTGACGGCCAATGATGCGGCAAAGCATGATGTTCAGATTTATTTCGAAACCACCCCTGAATGGGCCGTGAATGAATTGAATCAGGAAGTTCAGGTTACCAAAGGCGAAACTGATCATGTCAGCTTTGTAAAAGCCGGGACAACTGAACAACCCATCCTGCAAAAGAAAGGCGACAACGTGCGCATCGACTGGGGATACGTCTACCTGGCTACTCCAAAGAATGAATCCAGTTCGGTTGCAATGGGCAATTATTTTAGCTCCAAGGAAGCCTTTACAGCTACAGGAAAGATCCCTGCAGGAGAGAATGAAATAACCGCCAGGATGACGAATTCAATGCCAGCAATGACTTGTGTCGAAAACCTGGGAAGCGTTTCTTCCGGCCCGACCAGTGGATATGTAATGATTGGGTATGATGACATTGAATCGATCGAGTATTTCGGTACCAGGCTCAAAGCTTGGTGGACCAATGGTGGAAAATTAACCATGAACGATGCATTGCAATTGGCATCGGCCGAACATGACGCAGTGATGGAACGTTGCGCCGAATTCGACAATCAGCTCTGGAAAGAAACACTCGATGCAGGAGGCAAAAACTACGCAGACCTTTGCGTGCTGGCTTTCCGTCAGTCGATTGCAGCCCATAAGCTGACGAAAGACTCTTTGGGCAATATGCTGTTTCTCTCGAAAGAAAACTTCAGCAATGGCTCCATCGGGACCGTGGATATAACGTATCCCTCTGCTCCTCTTTACCTGAAATACAATCCCGATTTGCTGAAGGGAATGATGAACCCGATTTTCTATTTTTCAGAAAGCGGAAAATGGAACAAACCTTTTGCCGCACACGATGTGGGCACTTATCCATTGGCCAATGGACAAACTTACGGAGGTGACATGCCCGTGGAAGAATGTGGGAATATGCTGATTCTTATGGCTGCAATTGCCCAAATGGAAGGCAATGCCGATTATGCAGCCAAACACTGGGAGGTACTCACTACCTGGTCGAACTACCTGCTGGAAAATGGACTCAATCCTGAAAACCAGCTCTGTACCGATGACTTTGCAGGTCACTTTGCCCACAATGTAAACTTGTCGGTCAAAGCCATCCTGGGAATTGCCAGTTATGGAAAATTAGCCGGCATGCTGGGCAAAAAAGAAGTGGCAGAAAAGTATACCTCCCAGGCAAAAGAAATGGCCGTCAAATGGGTAGCCATGGCCAATGACGGAGATCATTATCGCCTGACATTTGACAAACCGGGAACCTGGAGCCAAAAATACAATTTGGTGTGGGACAAACTACTGGGATTGAACATCTTCCCCAAAGAAGTGGCCCAAACAGAAATTGCATGGTACCTTACCAAACAAAACCAGTATGGATTGCCACTTGATAACCGCCGTACCTATACCAAGGCAGATTGGATCGTTTGGACAGCGACCTTGGCCGAGGATCAGGAGACATTTGAAAAATTCATCACTCCGATACATGATTTTGTAAGCAAAACCCCGAACCGTGTCCCATTGTCTGACTGGTATGAAACCACCGATGCCACGCAAGTGGGATTTCAGGCACGATCAGTGGTGGGTGGATTTTTCATTAAAGTACTGAAATAAATAACAGTTCCAAGTTCTCGCATAGGCGTTAACTTCGTTTGCATTCATGATGATTATCAAATATTACATTGTGAGTAATCAAGATCCAAATAATATTTGATTGTCAGATTCATACAAACGAAGTTAAGGCCAATCCGAGTCCTCGGGGTAAACTTTAAACTTTAAACTTTGAACTTTAAACTTTAAATATTTATAACTTTAAATACTTATAACTTCATACCTATGACAACACGAAGAAATTTTATACGAACCAGTGGCTTAACCATCACTGGACTGGCATTGGCAGGAACAGGCAGTGTATTGGCCTCATCAATCAACGGAATAAGCTATGTGAGCAAACGACCGCCAGTGGACAAACGGAACTTTACATCTGCAGCTGTTGAAAAAACCATCCTGCAAACAAAAGCAAAACTGAAAGATCCGAAACTGGCCTGGATGTTCGAAAACTGTTTTCCCAATACCCTGGACACCACTGTTCGGTATAAAATAAAAAACGGTAAACCCGATACCTTTGTCATTACCGGCGACATTGACGCCATGTGGCTACGCGACTCATCGGCTCAGGTTTGGCCCTATCTGCCACTTGTTAACGAAGACGAAAAGCTAAAATCACTGATCGCAGGGGTGATCAATCGCCAAACACAATGTATCCTGATTGATCCGTATGCCAACTCATTTAACGAAGGTCCAACCGGCTCTGAATGGAAAACCGACATTACAGATATGAAACCCGAATTGCACGAACGCAAATGGGAAATTGATTCGCTTTGCTACACCGTGCGACTGGCTTATCATTACTGGAAGACGACCGGTGACAAGTCCGTTTTCGATGCCGACTGGCAAAAAGCCGTCCAGCTGATTCTCAAAACGTTTAAAGAACAGCAGCGCAAGGAAAGCCTGGGAACTTACAAATTCCTTAGGAAGACCGACCGCCAACTGGATACTGTATCCAACGATGGATATGGTCAACCCCTCAAACCGGTCGGACTGATCAACTCTACCTTCAGGCCTTCGGATGATGCGACCACCTATGGATTTCTGATCCCTTCCAACTTATTTGCGGTGACTTCACTTCGACAGTTGGCTGAAATCAGCAAAAAGGTAACGGGCGATACAGCCTTTGCTGATAAATGCCTGGCCCTGGCCAAAGAAGTCGAAGTGGCCATTCAGAAATATGGCATTGTCAATCATCCGAAATATGGCCAGGTATATGCATTCGAGGTCGATGGCTTTGGCAATGCTTCGTTCATGGACGATGCCAATGTTCCCAGCTTGCTGGCATTGCCTTACCTGGGATGTGTGGATTTGAAGGATCCGATTTACCAGAATACCCGCAAACTGGTGTGGAGCAACGACAATCCTTATTTCTTTAAAGGCAAGGTAGGAGAAGGAATTGGCGGCCCTCATGTGGGTTACGACATGGTATGGCCCATGAGCATCATCATGCTGGCCATGACCAGTACCAACGACAAGGAAATAGTATCGTGCCTGAAAACCCTGATAGCTACCGATGCCGGTACTGGATTTATGCACGAAACCTTTCACAAGGATGATTCCATGAAATTTACACGTTCCTGGTTTGCATGGGCCAATACCCTCTTTGGCGAACTGGTTTTGAAATTGGTTAAAACAGGAAAAATACAGCTCTAAAATAAATTTTTTGCATCTTCATACCCCTCAGGGCCTTGCATTCGAAAGTAACAAAGTAACAGAGTCACAAAGTAACAGAGTCACAAAGTAACAAAGTAACAGAGTAACAGAGTAACAGAGTCACAAAGTGACAAAGTTCCTAAGCATTTAAGCCTGTTTTTACTTTGCTACTTTTTTTACTTTGTGACTCTGTTACTTTGTTACTTTGTGACTCTGTTACTTTGTCACTTTGTGACTCTGTTACTCTGTTACTCTGTTACTTTGTCTCTTTGTTACTTTTTACACGCATTTGCTTAGTTCGAACTCAGGTTATTACTATCTTTGCCTTTATATTTTTAAAAACCGGCCGGTTTTCAGTTGCTAAGTGTGATCTGCATATGCTTCCGATCCCGAGTGCTCGGGAGGAATCGGAAACGCTTTAGCCTCCCCATTCCCATCAATACGGGATGATTTTGGAAAGGATCAGCTACTGTAGTGTAAAAAGTGACAAAGTAACAAAGTACCTAAGTTCCTAAGTAACAGAGTACCTAAGTTCCTAAGTTGTTCACCCATTTTGCTACTTTGCTACTCTGTCACTTTGGTACTTAGGTACTTTCTTACTTTGTTACTTTGTTACTTTATTCAAATCATTTAAGCATCTGTATGACTCAAGCTTCAAGAAAAATTCTGCTGATTTCCGGCTCTGGGCGCAATGTTGGAAAAACAAGCTTTATGCGTCGTGTGATTGCACAGAACGCCAGCCATCAATTGGTTGCCATTAAAATCACCACTCATTTTCATGAACCCTCCAGTGGATTGATTCCTCTTTTTGTGAATGATCATTACCGCATTTACCAGGAAACTGACTCATCATTGGGCAAGGATAGTTCTCTGTTTTTACAGGCAGGGGCTGAAACCGTTTACTACATTCAAACAACCGATGCTTTTCTTGAAGAGGCTTTCCGGCAGGCAACAGAACAATTACATCCCGATCAGGCCATCGTCATTGAGTCAGCCGTATTGCGGACTTTTGTGGTGCCTGAACTATATGTCTTTATTCAGGAAAATTTTGCGGATGTAAAACCATCCTCCGTGGAGATGCAAAAACTCGCTGATGTAATTGTATTTTCCGATAGTGGTCAATTTAGCATGGACCCCTCGACCATCACGATGGATCAAAACTGGCATGCCCCAAAGAGTGAAAATGAAACAAAGTAACAAAGTGGCAAAGAAACAAAGTAACAAAGTTCCTAAGCATTTAAGCCTGTTTTTACTTTGCCACTTTGTTTCTTTATTTCTTTGCCACTTTGTTACTTTGACACTTTGTTTATATTTGACTAAAAATTAAATCCATGATAAACGCAATCATTCTCATCAACGCCGAACGCACAAAAATCAAGACTGTAGGAGAACAACTGGTCAGTCTGCCCGGTATTACCGAAGTTTATTCAGTCAGTGGACGTTTTGATCTGGTAGCTATTATTCGCCTGCCTCACAACGATGACCTGGCTGAACTGATGACCGAAAAAGTAACCAACATTGATGGAATCACCAAAACGGAATCGATGGTTGCTTTTAAAACACTCACCAAACAGGATATGGCCAATATGTTTGAGCTGGGAAACTAAAACTTTGCGTCTTAGTGTCTTTGTGTTTAATTTGTTTTTTCGACTTTTAGGACAGCCTCCACTCCTTTTTATGTAGTACCTAGGCAAGGCTAACAGGTTCACCCCTTGAGGATACAGGTAGTACCTCAGGTTTTCAAACTCT
>DASXUZ010000293.1:0-9294 GCA_036504555.1 Prolixibacteraceae bacterium
GTACGACCGGGAGAACTAAATAATTCAACATCATCTTTTGAGAAAATGCTATTGAATTCATTCATTAAACCAGTGTAACGATCAGCCTGTTCTTTTAATACGGTTGGATTGACACCATACAATTCATGAAATAATGGATTATTCCCATCAGCAATTTTAGCTGTTAATGAACTAATCTTAGCCATAATGTTTTTTGATTTAAATTAATTATTGGTTTTTTTCTTGTAATGTACATCAGATAGGTCGCGCAATCGCTGGGCTGCTTGTTCGGCAGTAATATCGCGCTGTGGGCTTGCCAACATTTCATACCCAACCATAAACTTTTTAACCGATGCCGAACGTAGCAGGGGCGGATAAAAATGCATGTGAAGATGCCACTCCGGGTAATCATTCCCGTCAGTAGGCGCCTGGTGAAGACCGGCAGAATAGGCAAATGAAACTTCAAACAGATTATCGTACCTGATAGTCAACTTCTTATAGATATCAGCCAATGCTGTTCTCTCTGCATCGCTCAATGCCAGGATATTCTGTACCGCACGTTTACTCACGATCATGGTCTCGAAAGGCCAAACAGCCCAATAGGGAACAAGGGCTACAAAATGCTCATTTTCAATTAATATACGATCTTTTTTTACCAGCTCTGCCTTCAGATAATCGCCTAAAAGGGTGGTACCATGCTTTTCGAAATATTCCTTTTGTGTTTTCAATTCCTTTGCCGGTTCAGTAGGTACTGATGAAGATGACCAGATCTGACCGTGTGGATGAGGGTTTGAACAGCCCATGATGGCTCCTTTATTTTCAAAAATCTGGACATAATTGATCATTTCATTCTGGCCCAGTTCTGCAAATTCATTACACCAGACATCTACCACTTTACGAATGTCTTCAACATCCATCTCAGGGATTGTCATCCGGTGATTTTCGCTGAAGCATATCACCTTGCAAATGCCTTTTTCACTTTTTGCCTGAAAAAGATCCCCTTCATCGACAAGTCCTGCCGGAGAATCGGTTAGCAAGGCGCTAAAGTCGTTTGTAAATACTAAAGTTCCTTTGTAGGATGGGTTGTACTTCCCTCCTGCCCTTTCATTCCCCGGGCACAAATAACAAGTCGGATCATACTCCGGGCGTTCATCTGTCACAGCCTTTTCAACTTGTCCCTGCCAGGGTCTTTTTGCCCTGTGAGGTGATACTAAAATCCAGTCTCCTGTTAATGGATTTAATCTTTTGTGTGGAAAATCTGCTATATTAAATTGGTTCATATTATACAATTCTAACTGGTGGGTACTAGTGGGTAAAAGTAGTACTTTAAGTCTAACTTTTATTATTTCCAGGTGTGTTTAGAAACATATTTAGCCTACACAGCCTACAGGGAGCTTCTGCGGATTAATGACGATTCATTTCTTATTTTCCTGTTGCTTTTTTCCTGTATCATCTTTGCAAGTGTCTGGCCCATTAATTGAAAATCAGTTGAAATGGTAGTAATTCCCCCGGCCACAACTTCTTTTAAGACGGTGTCATTGAATGAAACAATCCCGGCATCTTTGCCCAATTCAAGGCCCTTTTCAGCAGCCATTTTTACAAGGTTTACTAAATTACGGTCGGAAGGAACAAAATACACCTCCCCTTTTTTCATTTCCTTATTCATCAGATTTCGTATAATTTCTGATTGAAATCCATTTTCATGACAGAAACGCTTAAACCCCAGCATCCGTCCTTCAGGTTCCTTTCCTCCAGGGAATAACATGATGAGCGTGTCGTATTTCCGGAGTAAATCGATTCCATCACTCAAAGCATCATACACGTCTTTTTCAAAATCCTGGTAGATAACCGGGTAATCCATCAGATCGTCTTTCTTTCGGTCAAGAATATAGACCTTGTCTTTTGGAAGTTTAGCGATAATGTCGACCGTATAATCAAAAGTGGCAGGCATAATTACATAGGAAGTATATTTGCCGGCACTCTGTGAAATAAGATCTTTAAATACCTGGAAATTAAAGTGGTGAAAATAAATATCCACGATCGATTTTGCATCCAGACTATTCAGAAATGAAGTATATAAATCCTCTTTAAACGCATTGAGCTCGTCAAAAAGTACAAATATTTTCTGATCCAGGTTGATTTCAATACTGTTGATATAATATCCCTTGCCTGGAATGGAATTAATAATCCCTTTGGCTTTTAACTCATTGAAAGCCACCATTACCGTATCGCGGGACAACTCAAAATCAGCACAAATCTGATTTAACGATGGAATCTTATCACCTAGTTTTAGATCGCCAACAGAAATGGCGGTGTAAATTGAATTGATAATTTGCCTGTATTTGGGAACTCCCAAGGAATCATCAATTTGAATATACTTCACAGATTTTAATTTTAGTAGGGTTAACAGGATTCAAAAATAAGAATTTATTGGGATAATTTACACGACTAGTACCCACCAGTATGACAGTAATAATTTGTATCTTGAGCCACCAATTTTCACATGTGGTAAATCACATGGAATTGAAAAATTAAACCAATAATTTAATCTAAAAATATATCAGATGAAACTTACCAAATCCTTTTTTGGGAAAACAAGTGAAGGAATTGACATTGACTTGTTTACCCTTACTAACGACAACCAGGTTACGGTTAAAATTACCAATTACGGCGCAATCGTCACCTCCATTGTGACCCCTGACAGAAACGGTGAACTGACCAATATTGCCTGTGGTTTTGAAAGGCTGGAAGATTATCTCAGTCCGCAATACCTGGGAAGTTACCCTTATTTTGGATGTGTTTGTGGCAGGTGTTGCAACCGCATTGACAAAGGGAAGTTTACCCTTGAGGGTAAAAGCTATTCCCTGGCGGTTAACAACGGCCCGAACCATTTGCATGGTGGATTGATTGGCTATGACCGTCGCGTCTGGACTGCAGAAAGCATTGATGAAAGTGTAAAGGTGGGTGTAAAATTAAGCCTCTTGAGTCCTGACATGGAAGAAGGGTATCCCGGAAATCTGAAAGTTACCTGCACCTATACTTTAAATAATAACAACGAACTAAACATTGAGTACACGGCAGAAACCGATCAGACCACGATTGTAAACCTTACCAACCATACCTATTTTAACCTGACCGGAGGTAAAGACTCGATTCTAAACCATGAATTGGAATTGCCAGCCAAGTCATTTACCGAATCCGTGGGTGCCATTCCAACTGGCAACATCCTTCCCGTTGAAGGCACTCCAAACAATTTCCTATTAAAAAAGAAATTGGGAAAAGACATTTCAGAACTCCCGGAAGGTTATGATCTCAATTTTGTGCTTGACAATGAAGAGCATGAACTGGTCTATGCAGGAAACCTGAGCGAAGAAACTTCAGGTAGAATGGTTGAAGTTTTCACAACTCAACCGGGCATCCAGCTTTACACCGGCTATTGGATTCCCGAACTAAGCATCGATGGACAAAAGAAATTCGGCAGCTACTCAGGCGTGGCTCTGGAAACTCAACATTATCCAGATTCAATCAACAAACCGCAGTTTCCACCGGTAACCCTTGCTCCCGGACAAGTATTTTATCAGAAGACCAGTTATATTTTCGGTGCAAAATAAATAAGATATCCTGCCCCCATGCAGTTTATTCAGGCTGGTTGAAAGTATTTTCAGGTAGATATTTAAATAGGGTCTTTTGTAATGAAAGACCCTATTTAATATTTCACCACCCAATCGTTATTGCTTCACAATCTTGATGGTTTGTGATCCATGCTCAGTGACCACATTCAGGAAATAGACTCCAGCCGGAATGTAAGAAACATCCAGGGCATTCAATTTATTTGAACCCATTTTCATCACCTTGTGAAAGACTTTTTGTCCTGAAAGGCTAGTGACACTAACCTGTGCCAGTGTATTTTCCGAAGTAACCAGATTAAATAGCCCAAAACCTGGATTGGGGAAGATCTTCATGTCAAAGGAGGAATTTAAAGGCAAAGAACTATAGGTGGCAGAATCTGATGCAGCTGGAATAGTAATGGTTGCAAAAACGCCTTTATGATCCGAGGGCCAAGGCATGGTTTCTTCCAGAAATTGATCATGGTCCGTATTTGAAGTGGTTAATGCGTTGTGGGCATAGGATCCTTTGGGTCCAACAATTGATGCATTGATGGCCGTAACTCCGGCACCTTTATAAAAAATGTAATCGATCCGGTCTCTGTCATCGCTTTTGGGGGTCCAGCTTGTACTCCCGGCCCCAGTTGCAAAGGATGGCCAGGTGATTCCCGGATTCAAAACCTCATCGGGATAAATCTTTCGAAATGCATCTGTAAAGTTATTATCCGTCAATGTATGGGTGGTTGTCCAGGGAAATACGACCCCATTGTGGTCGAATAGGTTTGCTTGATTGATGGTCCAATCCTGGTGGGATGGTTCATTAAAATCACCCATGATGACAATAGGTCGGTTAATACTATCCACATAATTGATAAATATCCCGATCTGTTCATCCCTTTGTGAACCAAGGTTCTGAGCTGAAATAGCAGCCAAATCTGTCACCGGATGCGGGTCCGGTGATCCTATTTGCGACCAGCCACCGTAAGGAGCGGAACCCCCGCAATTGTATCCTCTCGGCAAATAGCAGGCGTAATACGAGTAATCCAAATGCGAAGCTGCAACGACCATACTTTTCCCATTCACATCCACATTAAACAATGAAACGGCTGGTAACAAGGGCCCCGATTTTGTAATGGGAAATTTACTGAGAATAGCAGCATCAGAGCCTTTCAGGTAACTACTGTTATAATAATGCCCCATGGCTGCCAGTTCATTGACCATTTTTGTGGCCCAATTACCTGAAGAATTATCCACCTCAACAAAGCAAACAATATCAGGATCGACCGCTGCAACAATGTCCCTGATGTAGGTCAATCCATTGGGTACCGTATTTCCTGATACCCATACATTGAGATGCATGAATTTAACATCCGTAGCTTTGTCCGAAATGGTCCTTACTGTAATATATCCGGTTTTAGTTAACTGATTGCTTCCATTGGCATTCGATGTTGTCAGGCTAACGGTATAGGTTCCTTCTGTCTTGTATTGTACTGAAGGATTTTGAACTGTACTTTCTGATGGCGTGCCTCCGGGGAATGACCAAACCCAGGAGGTAGGTAAATAGAGCGACTGGTCGGTAAAGGCAACTGTTCCTCCGGGTGAAACAACAAAAGAAGAACTGCTGAACACCGCAACAGGGGCTATCCCCACAGTGCTTACCGTAAATAGCGTGGTCGCTGTCACTGTATACCCATCATTGGGATGAAAACACATTTTATAATTGCCTGCCACCATTGGAGCAGTGAAATTCAAAGTTCCACTCTCAATCACTTGCGCCGGAGTGGTTTGTGTTCCATTGAGGTAAAGCCATGCCAGACTGTTCTGCGGCCCTGGGGTAATCGCGGAATTGTACATTCCAACCCAATCCGTTTTTGCAGTAGCTGTCCCGAATGTAACAGTGATTGTTTCTCCGGGTGCATACGTTGGTTTGTTGGTAACGATTGTTGATGCTTGAATAAACAAATACAAAAACAGAAAAAAACATACAATGATCAATTTCCTAGTCATTGGGTTATTTGTTAAATGTAGTCCTAAAGGTATAAAAATCTGGCGATAAACAATACATTTTTACTACTTTTAATTCATCTTTTTTAGGCTCTTCCAATTCAAAAATATCGTACAAACAGTGCAAAACCTATGCTTTTTTCCCTTTGCTACGATAGTTGAAAGAACAACTGTGATGAATCGGCCGTCGTTATTATAAAATTTGTACTTTTGGGTTCTGTTGACCAACAAGCTGTAAATACCATGAAAACCATCATCGAGCTATTTGAAACCAGTGTGTCCAAATTTCCCCAAAATATTTACCTCTGGGAAAAGCAAAAGGGCCAATTTGAAGGCACTACCTATCAGCAAACCCATGATTTGGTTTTCCGTTTTGGTGCCGGGCTGGTAGCCCTTGGCTTGCAAAAGGGCGAGCGGGTGGGATTGATTTCAGAGGGCCGTAATGCATGGATCATTGCTGAACTGGGCATTTTATACGCAGGAGCGATCAATGTTCCCTTATCGGTTAAACTTGATTCGGGCAGCGAACTGATCTTCCGCCTGGCCCATTCTGGAAGTAAAATGCTGATAGTCTCAAAAGGGCATGCCTCAAAAGTGGAAGAAATCAGGAAAGGACTTCCGGGTCTTGAAAAAGTAATCTATCTCGATGGAAAAGAAAATCCCGGTGCAGGTGATATTTCCTACCAGGAGGTCATTGCCATGGGAGATGCCTATCTCAAAACAAACAGGGCTGATTTTGAAGCCATCAGCGCATCGATTCAACCCAATGACATTGCCAACATTTCATACACTTCAGGTACAACGGCCGATCCGAAGGGCATCATGCTTTCGCATCTGAATTATGCTGCCAACGTGGTTCAGGCAAATACATTGATGAACATTACTGAAGAGTGGAAAACCCTGGCATTGCTTCCCTGGGACCATGCTTTTGCCCATACCGCTTGTCTGTATTGCTTCATGTATAACGGGGCCAGCATTGCAGCACTCGAAGTTGGGAAGACTCCCATGGAAACCTTGAAGAACATCCCTAAAAATATTAAAGAAGTGAAGCCGTCGGTCATGATGAGCGTTCCGGCCCTGGCCAAAAGCTTCAGAAAAAGTATCGAAGCAAGCATCAGGCAGAAAGGTCCTGCGACTGAAAAACTCTTTAACCATGCCCTGAAAATTGCCTATCAATACAATGGCTATGGTTGGGACCGCGGAAAAGGAAGCCGCGCCCTATACAAACCGCTGCTCAGCTTATACGACAAAATTCTTTTCAGCAAAATCAGGGAAGGCTTTGGCGGAAACCTCAATCTTTTCATTGGGGGCGGAGCCTTGCTCGACATTGAACTACAGCGCTTTTTTTACGCCATCGGGATGCCCATGTGCCAGGGATACGGCCTTTCAGAAGCCTCCCCGGTGATCTCCTCCAATGCGCTGCATGCCATCAAATTCGGTTCATCGGGCCGATTGGTCAAGTACATGGAATTGAAGATCTGCGACATGGATGGACTTGAACTTCCGCAGGGAGAAAAAGGAGAGATCGTTGTAAAAGGTGACAACGTGATGGTGGGATATTGGAACAATCCCAAGGCAACCGCAGAGACCATCAAAGACGGATGGCTGTATACGGGCGACATGGGATACATGGACAAGGATGGATTCCTGTATGTCTTAGGTCGATTTAAAAGCCTGTTGATCGGAAGCGATGGCGAGAAATTCAGCCCCGAAGGAATTGAAGAAGCGATTGTTGAACAATCATCGTTCATCGACCAATGCATGTTGTACAATAACCAAAACGCATGGACCTCTGCCATGATTGTTCCCAACATGGGAGCCATTAAGCGTGAACTGGAAAGACGAGGGATTAAACCCGGAACTGATCAGGCCTTGAACGAATCTTTGACAATCATTCAAAACGAGATAGATGCCTACAAGACAGGCGGAAAATTCGGGAACACATTCCCTGAACGCTGGATTCCTTCCACCATAGCCGTGTTGCCCGAAGCATTTACAGAACAGAACCAATTGCTCAATTCGACCATGAAAATGGTGAGGGGGAAAATAACCGAATACTTTAAAAAGGAACTTGAATTTTTATATACGCCTGAAGCAAAGAACATTCAGAATAAAATGAATGTAGAGGCGCTTAAAAAATGGAACAGTTAAGCCATCTAATTTTAACCTGAAAGGATGAGATTGTAAGCACTCTGAATCTTCAGGAAGGGAGAATAGAATGAGAATTTCAGAATCACAAAATAAACTTTTATGAGGACTATATTACTTATACTATTGTTTTTTTTCGGTCTCAGTTCATTTGGGCAAAAGATGAGCGGTATCGGGGGTGAATTTTCAGTGGTAGGTTTCAAACCAAACGTGCGGATGTGGATATCCAGAACAAAAGGATTCGAGGTGTTTGGAGGAGTGACTTCTGAACTGAGTGATTTTATACCCAACGATTTTGAAGGAGGGTTTAAGTATCTGAACTCTTTCCTGTACAACCGCACTGACAGGACTTATTTTGGATTGGTTGGCAAATGGAAATGGGTCAATCTGGAGGCGACTCACCGGAATACCAATCTACCTGTTGTTGGGGTGATGATCGGGAAGGAATGGTTTCACAAACACAAAAACATCAGGGCATTTGCCATTGAATTGGGGTATCAGTATGGGGCAAAAGAATATGAGATCCAGATTGATCCCATCACCATGGTGAAGAAAAGATATGATGAATTTCCCTTGGTTCTAAATTTGAGGTATTCATTATACAAGAAAAAATGAGCCCATCATACAACCTTTCGCAATGTCCAATGCCATCCGCATAAAATCCAGGAAAATATGAATCAACGCATTGCAATCATTGACCTTGGAACCAATACCTGCAATTTGCTGATTGCCGAGTATGCTCATCAGGCATATAGGATACTTTACCAGGGAAAAGAGCTTGTCAAACTGGGAAAAGGCGGGATCGGCAACAACCAATTGACTGAAGATGGCCTGGAACGAACCATCCTGGCCATCGAAAAACACCAGGCGCGAATCAACTCATTCAACCCCCTGGAAATTGTGATCATCGCCACTTCAGCCGTCAGGGAAGCTACCAACAGCGATTGGTTCAGTCAGGAAATCAAAACCCATACAGGCCTTGAACTTCAAATTATTTCTGGAGACAAGGAAGCAGAACTGATTTTTAAAGGAGTGAAACTGGCCTTCCAGGAAATTGAAGATCACTCGCTCATCCTGGATATAGGGGGTGGAAGCAATGAATTCATCCTGACTGAAAAAGGAGTGGCGGTTTGGAAAGAAAGTTTTCCCCTTGGAATGGCCCGTGTCATTGAGCAGATACCTCCCTCCGACCCCATTACCGGGGATGAAATCCAGCAAATCCAGCAATGGTTTGAAAACCGGCTGGAAGCTTTGTGGGAACGACTGAAAAATGTAGAGATTTCAATGCTGATAGGCTGCTCGGGAGCTTTTGATACCCTGGCCGATTTAATCGACCAAACCGATGCAGGCACCAAAACCCGCACCCGGCAGGAAATACCCCTGAATGATTTATACCGCATTTACAATCAGCTAATTACCTCCACCACTTCCCAGCGACTGAATATGAAAGGCATGGAATCGATTCGCATTGAAATGATTGTTCCCTCTGTGATCTTCATCAAAATGGTCATCGAGCGATTAAATATCCAAAGAATATGTCAGACCGATTATGCCCTCC
>DASXUZ010000294.1:0-10321 GCA_036504555.1 Prolixibacteraceae bacterium
GCCATGAATTGATTGGCCCAAGTTGGTGCATCCCTCCATCATTCCATTTTAAACAAATCATAATCTAGAAGAATTTGAGTTTTACTTAAGTAAAATAAATAAAATAAAATCTATAACCTATTCACTGAAAGATCAGTAAAAATGTTAATTAAGTAATAATAGGAAGGATATTATTTCATTCTCCTTATGATTCTTAAATTGATCAGTTTCATTCAAGGTACAGGTGCAGATGACTGGAAATAGATAGGATGATCGCAAAGGGGGTTTGTGGGCACAGTTGCCTCCATACCCCGGCTCTCTGTGGCACATGAATGTTTTTTGGGCCCAAGCGTGCAGGAGTGAATGGAAAGCCCCTGCAATGATTGTATAGTTAACGTTCTGTTTGACAGGTAAGTATCCTCCGGGCTACCTACATGTTTACTCTTAACTGGTTTTTGGAAAGTGCCGCCTGTGAGACAATTGATTACCACAGATCAGGGGCTCATTCAAAAGGCAGTGTTTACAAAAGCAGTGACCACCATCGGGGTGAGCCTGTTTTTGATTCCGGTAGCCGGTGCGATCGTTTCAGGGAAGCAACAACCCGCGAAACTGAGTTGCCTGGCTGTAAAGAATGCAACCTGTCAAAGGGTTGAAATAGGTTTCATTTTAAAAACAGTACCATGAAAAGAACAATGTTTACTTTATGCTTTGCTATGTTTTCGCTGTCTTATTTATTTGCACAGGACAACATAGTTTTAGAGAATTTCGAATCGGGCACCGTAGGTTTCACTACAACGGTGAATATTAACCCCGTGGGATCCATGGTTGCCACCATAGTGGATAACCCGTTCAAAACAGCGGCCAATCCGAGCAACAAAGTATGGAAATTTGAACGTGTTGATCAGGGAACCAATAACCAGATTTGGGCTGGCTTTTGGGCTACACTGGTCACTGAAATACCTGCCGGATACAAACAGGTAGAGGTTAAATACCTGCGCACCAACAGTACTTCGCAGTTAAAACTGAAGGTTGAAGGTTCGGTTACTAAGGAAATTGACCCCGTTACGATGGCTACGGCTACCAATACCTGGGAGACCCTGGTATTTGACCTGGACGTGAACGGGATTCAAAACATCCAGAAATTTGACCTTTTCCCGGATTATTATACCCCTATTGCTGCTGGATCAGTGACCTATGTAGATGATTTTGTCGTATCGAAATGGCCAACAGCAGTGAAGCCATCGCTTGCCGATAAAAACATCCTTGTTTATTATTCGAATGGCGAAATACGCGTATCAAATTATGTAGGAAAGGTGAGTATTTTTGACCTGGTAGGCAGGAAATTATTTGAAGGTGATCTGCTGGAAGGCAGGCTGCAGGTTAACCTGGACAAGGGTATTTATATCCTCAGTACAAGGGAAGGCAATACCAAAATTTCAATTCAATAAGTTTCAAGGGGTTATTCATTGAAAGAAAAGGCTGGCTGAGTTCGCTCAGCCAGCCTTTTGCAGTTTGATTGAAGGACCTGTCCTTTTCTTGTAAGCTGATGCCTCAACGGTTTACCCTGAATTTTTCAGAAGCTGTTTTGCCAGCATCAGAAATAAACTTTACAATATACATTCCCCCGGTAAGTCCGCCTGAAATATCCTGGGAAGCATCACATCTTTTCTTCACCACCAATGCGCCGGTGATGGAATATATTTCGACATTCCCTTTTTCTTGAGGGATTATGCGCACTGAGGAAGTGCTTTTATTTTCCCGGAGTTCAAAAAGTGATTCTTTGTTTGTTTTCAGAAGTGATACAGCGGTAGGCAGGTATTCGGTGTCATACACCAGGTTGGCATCCGGCCCGTTGACCAGGTCGCCATATACAGTGCCCCGTCCGGCGGTCGACATGTAAACCCGGCCATACACCCGTGGGTCGCCCAATACTTCATTGGCATTTCCGGTTCCCC
This sequence comes from Prolixibacteraceae bacterium, assembly GCA_036504555.1. GTDB lineage: Bacteria > Bacteroidota > Bacteroidia > Bacteroidales > Prolixibacteraceae > Aquipluma. The sequence continues at coordinate 1,935 of DASXUZ010000294.1, forward strand.
CGAATTCATGGGCTGTGTCGTTCACCCTTACCCAGCTTACTCCTTCATTGTCGGATCTGAAAATGCCTTCCACGGCGCTGACAGTTCCCCAGATATAAATGGCTGGATAACTTTGGCCTGCTGCAGCTTTGCCAAATCCAACGGACTCACAGCTCGAAACAGTGGTAAGCTTTTTGAAAGTTGTAACATTATTGGCCGTAACGGTTCTGTATAATCCCATGGCTCCGTTTGGAATCCACAGATCGCCTTCAAAACCCGGGGCTGCCCTGTATTTTCGTACCTGAGTCAGTGCTGTGCTGGATGCAGCTACTGAGAATGTTTTACCGCCATCGCTGCTCTTGTATAGATTCTGGCTTGAAATTGCATAGAATTTCTGTGCATTCACCCGGTCAGAAATGAGGCGTTGGCCCGTTGGCGCGCCGGTTGATTTGGTCCAGACCAAATGATCGGAACTCGTATAGGCTGTTTGCCCTGATGGACTCCAAACAAGGGTAGTTCCATCGGCTGATACGGCGATTGATCCGTCTTTGGCCCCGGTGACAGGGGCTGAAAGCACTTTCCATGTTTTGGCATTGTCGGTTGAATAATAGGCACTGCTTCCGGCACGAGCCACTACAGCTGGATTCTTTTCGGCAAAGTCAAGGGTTGCTGTACTTCCAATGGATGGATTGTGGCGACCCAAGGAAGGTGAATGATCCAGGAAGTTGTGACGAAAGCCATCATAGTCGCCAATCACTGAAATTAAGGGTGCACCATAAGGGGGGCTCACCAAATCAAGCGGAACGGTTTCTTCGAGGCCCCTTACCTGGAATTTCCAGCTTGAAGTGGCCGCTGACAGGTTGCTGGTCATGAATACACCATTGCCAGATGTAACAAAAGCGCGGTCAGCATTGAAGGGATCAATCACGATGCAGGCGGCCCAGTGTAACGACAAGGGGCCTTGACCTGCCACCTTTGAATCGGCCCAGATAAATTCATCGCGGTCGAGCAGTATTTTACGGCCGCTGAATAGGGCAGTCCAGGATGCGCCGCCATTGGTACTTCTATAAATTTCATCTCCCCAAACGGTGCCCGAGGTTGACCAATTCTGGCTCCACCAGGTATTGGTGGTTGAGGCGATTAAAACTTCAGGATTGCTTTGGGAGAATGAAATCCCGCTCATGGCAGGGGCCGATGTTTTGTTGGGAGTAACATCGGTCCATGCTTTGGTGCTGATGTTGTATTTAAGCAGCGATCCTTTGTTCAGGGCTTCGGTTGTGCTGCCATGAGGCGCGGCTCCATTGGCAAAGGTTACATACATGAATCCGGTAGGAGTGATGACAATGCGCTGGGGCATTTTATCGGTTGGAGTTCCAGCAACAGGAGTCCATGTTGCGCCACCATCTTCACTGACATACAGGTTTGCACCTATCAGTGATGAAACGCCTACAAAAATACGCTTTGAAGGGCTGCCGGGAGTTCCGCTGGAAGGGTCGAATGTTACAGCACAAACCCCGTTGCCATTGGCAGTGGTTGTAAGGGGAAAGGAAGTGACCTTGGTCCATGTTTTGGCCATATCGCCACTTTTATACAATCCATCTTTTCGTGAACCGCAGAAAAGAATTGTAGAATCATTGGGATCGACCACCAGCCGTTCGCCTGTTCCACGTCCATAGCCATTGCCATGGATCATAAAGGGAACAATGGTCTTTTTGAACGTATCGCCGTAATCATCTGAATAGAAAATGGCCGGCGAGGTACTGAAATATTCAAGACCAGCTGACATATATACCCGGTTGGGATGTTGAGGATCAATGGCAATGCTTTCAATTCCGAGGTATCCTTTCTCTGAGGTATTGATCCAGTCGGTCAGTGCTTTCCAGCTCTGGGTCTCTTCGACCCAACGATAAGCGCCCCCTACATCGGTTTTGGCAAATATCAGGTTTTGCTTGGTCGGACAGGTTACAAATCCCGAAACAAAACCGCCGCCTCCGATAATCACATTCTTCCACTGGTACTGATCGGCTGCAAAAAATAGCTTTGGAAGCAAGAGCGTAAAAAAGCAAAGCATTAAAACATTTTTCATATTCAGAGTTTAAATCCAGAATTCAAGTTTGTTATTGGTGAATGGGTGTCAGGTGATAATTTATGCCAAAATTAATGATAATAAAGGGCTTCGGGTGAATCCTATTTTCTCAATTGTGTAACAAATCAACCAAAATCGTAGTCGCAGCCTTGAGCCAGCAAAGATTTGCAACATAAGCCTGGCAATTTGATGACTGAAATCAATGGGTCGCTGGGCAGAAAAGTTTACTATTTTTGCAGCTTTTAAAGTTGAACTGAATGAAACTTGAAATAGATCCAAAGGCAAAAGCCCTGATTTTTGATCTGGACGGGACGTTGTCTGATTCGCTGCCGGTACATATTGCAAGCTGGCACGTTGTATGCGAAAAATTGAACTGCACATTTGATGAACATATCCTGGTGGAGATGACCGGGATGCCGACCCTCAGTTTTGCCGAGCGGATAAAAAAGGAAAACAATCTATTGGTGGATGCCGAAGATATTGTGAAAATGAAACAGCAGGAGTTTTGGAAAAATATCAACCGCATCAAGCCACATGAAGCAGTTATTAGTCTGATGAAAAACGCCCATGGTAAAATGCCCATGGCTGTGGGTACGGGTGCCAGCAGGCAAAGCGCCATGCTGCAGATGAAAGAACTGGAAATTGATCAATATTTCCAGGTGATTGTAACAGCCGATGATGTGGACAGGCATAAGCCTGAACCGGATACTTTTTTAAAATGTGCCCAGATACTGAACGTGGAACCCCAATATTGCCAGGTGTTTGAGGATGGCGAACTGGGAATGCTGGCAGCCCAGACCGCCGGCATGATGTTAACCGATGTGCGGCCATTTGTCACTGACCCGTTTGCGGCTACTGAAGATTGATCATTTCCAATTAAAAGATATGTTTCAGTTGCCCTACAATATCAACCCGTTCACATGGTACACATCATTTCTGCTTTTCAATCCATAGGTCCTTTGTTTTTTGTAATTTTTGTAGGGATGCTCGTCAGCCGGAATAAGGCGGTGAACGATCAATGGCTTGAAATACTGAACAATTATGCGCTCTGGATTGGTTTCCCAGCACTTATCCTGGTGGCTTTGTCCCGGCTTCAATGGGATATGCAGCTATATGGAAACCTGGTAGCGTGGAATTCGGGGCGCATTGTATTTTCAATGCTGATGGTTTTTCCCGTATCCTTCATTCTAAAATTGAAAAACACTACCCGACGAACCTTGTTCCTGGCGGTGTCCTATGGGAATGTAGCTTACCTGGGCATTCCTGTTTTAAGAAGTGCCTTTGGCGATCAGATTCTTCCAGAGGCGACCATGATTTCAGCGGTGTATGTTTTCTGGTTATTTACCCTGGGCATTTTCCTGGTCGAATACTTTGGTGATCACAAGGTACATCTTAGGGAATTGTTGATCCGTTTGGTTACAAATCCTTTGCTGATAGCTGTTTTTGCTGGTCTGTTTATTGCCGTAAATCATTTGGAGCTCCCTCAGATTGTCATGAGTGGACTCGATATTTTTGCCAATTCAGTGACTGCCGTGGTACTTTTTTCCCTTGGACTATTTATGGGTAAACAATCAGTTGGGAAATTTTTAGATTGGCTGCCTGTGCTGGCTTTCAGTATCATGATCCTTTTTGTTCTGCCTTTTTTGTTTTTAATGGTTTCAAGGCCCTTTATTGATCTTTCGGTTAGTCGGACCTGGATTTTGGAAACAGCCATGCCTATGGGGCTGACAGCCTATGCGCTTTGCCTGAAATATAAACTGAATACAGAATTCGCTTCCAGGGCGGTCGTATTAAGCACATTACTGGCCCTGCTGAGTTTGCCCATCTGGCTAGTTTTCCTGAAGTAAAAATTCCTGCATTTCCTTTTCTATCTCGTATTTACTGATTCCTTTGCCAATAAAGACGATTGTGTTTTCAGGTGAATCATTGGGGTTCATCACTGATCCTTCTGTAATGGAAATGGCACCGCCCACCGATTGCACAATGACTGCCAGGGGATTGTTGATAAAATGCACGATGCCCTTGATCCTGAAGATGCTGGTTCTATGCAGTGAGGCGAAATATCTGAACCATTCGCTAAACCTGATCTCATGGAGCAATCCACCAAAGCGAAGGGTGAAGGAATGAAAATCAGCCATGTTGCTTTCGCTATAAAAGGGTTTCTTTAATTTCTTTGCAAACTCGTCCTGCAGCTGAGGTTGAAGCAAGGATAAATGCAACTGTTCGATGTAGGCATAATCTGTTTCAACCACGATGGCTGTCCGATTGAGGGCTGCTATTTTTTTTAGTATACCCGCCAAAGTTGGTTGCTCGACCTGGCTTGTTTTATTTAAGACGATCATATCACTTAGGATGATCTGTTTTTGCTGTTCAGCGCTGTCGATGTGTTCAAGGAAATTGACTGAATCCACCATGCAAACGGTGCCGTTTAATTCGAAGATGCGTTGCAGGTCAGCATCCTGGAAAAATGGTTCGATGATAGGCCCGGGGTCTGCAATCCCGGTGGTTTCAATGATCAGGTGTTCCAGGTGATTGTGTTTTTTAACCAGTTCCTGAAGGGTCAGTGAAAATTCATTGTAGATCGTGCAGCAAATACAGCCGTTATTGAGTTCCACGATGCTTTCAGGTTGGAAATCGGTCATGAGCCTGGCATCGATTGATACATCCCCAAACTCATTTTCAATCAGCCCGATTTTAATCCCTTTGTTTTGCTCCAGGACCCGGTTGATAAAAGTTGTTTTGCCAGCTCCGAGGAAGCCGGTTACGATCAGGACAGGTATTTTAGGTTTTACAGGCAAAATGATCTTTTATTTGGTTAAACAACTTGGCTCACATAATTGTTTGTTCAACAATTGATCAGCCTGTGTTGATTGCTTTTATTGAATGAATATTAATTCAATTATATTTCATTTTATGCTTGCAAAACTACATAAATTACAGTTAAAATGCTTATCTTGTATCAATTAAACATGTAAATATTCATTTTAAACCATGAGTTATTTTCACCCTTTAAATTTGAAATTATGAACAGGTTTTTAATTGTTGCGGCTTTTTTTATTGTTCTTATTGCCTGTAATCAAACCAAAGAGAAAGCGCCAGTGATTCCATTGGAGGATTTCTTCCGCAATCCGGAGAAGACAGCCTTTCGACTTTCACCAAACGGGGAGTATTTTTCCTACCTCGCTCCGTGGGAAAAGCGGCTCAATGTGTATGTTCAGAAAGTAGGTGCTGATTCAGCCGTTCGGATTACCTCTGAAACGGCCCGTGACATTGCCGGTTATCTTTGGAAAGGGAATAACCGTGTGCTATTTCTGAAGGATACGGGTGGTGATGAAAATTTCCAGCTATACGGGGTCAACATTGATGGCACCGAACAAAAGGGATTGACCGTATTTGAAAAAGTGCGTACCGAGCTGATTGATGATCTTGAAGATGTGGAGGGTGAAGTGATCGTTGGCCTGAACAAAAGGAATCCCGAGGTTTTTGATCCCTTCCGCCTGAATGTGAACACTGGAGAAATGACCCAATTGGCTGAAAATCCGGGTAACATTGTAAGCTGGATGACCGATCATGCTGGTAAACTCCGGGTTGCCATTACCTCTGATGGCGTTAACCAGACCATTCTTTTCCGCGATACAGAACAGGCTCCTTTCTCCCCGATGCTGACCACCAGTTTCAAGGAAACCGTTGCACCCTATCTGTTTACCTTCGATGACAAAATGATTTATACAGCTTCCAATTTGGGCCGCGATAAGACCGCATTGGTCATTTTTGATCCTGCCACTGCCAAAGAAAAGGAAGTGTTGTTTGAAACAAAGGAGGCCGACATTGATGGCATCGAGTATTCAAAAAAAGACAAGAAACTCTTATCCGTATCTTGGACCACTGACAAGGAAAAGGATCATTTCTTTGATTCTGATGCTGAAGCGATGAAGAAATGGCTTGAGGACAAATTGAGCGGATACCAGGTTTCTATTGCAAACCACAACAAGGCAGAGGACAAATTTATGGTCCGCACCTACAGTGATAAAAGCCGCGGTGCTTTTTATCTCTATGATAAAACTTCTAAAAAGTTAACCAAACTGGCCGATTTGAGCCCATGGCTGAATGAAAAGGAGTTGTGCGATATGAAACCTATTTCCTATAAATCGCGTGATGGGATGACCATCCATGGCTATTTGACATTGCCTAAGGGATACGATGCGAAAAACCTTCCTGTGGTGATCAATCCTCACGGAGGTCCTTGGGCACGCGATTATTGGGGATTTAATTCAGAAGTTCAATTCCTTGCCAACAATGGGTATGCCGTTTTACAAATGAATTACCGTGGCTCAACTGGCTTTGGAAAAGAGTTCTGGCAGTCCTCCTTCAAACAGTGGGGCAGAACGATGCAGAATGATATCTCAGATGGAGTGAAATGGCTGGTGGATCAGGGTATTGCAGATCCAAAACGTGTTGGCATTTATGGGGGCAGTTATGGAGGTTATGCCACATTGGCTGGATTAACCCTCTCGCCTGACCTTTATGCCGCTGGCGTGGATTATGTAGGGGTTTCGAACATGTTTACTTTTATGAAGACCATACCGCCATATTGGAAACCAATGCTGGACATGTTTTACGAAATGGTGGGCAATCCGAAGTCTGACAGTTTGATGTTGGCTGAAGTCTCCCCGGTTTTCCTGGTCGATAAGATTAAGGCGCCGTTGTTTGTGGCCCAGGGAGCTAATGATCCAAGGGTGAACAAGGCGGAATCGGACCAGATTGTAAAAGCATTGAAAGACCGTGGAATTGAGGTGGAATACATGGTCAAGGACAATGAAGGGCATGGATTCCACAATGAGGAAAACCGGTTTGATTTTTATCGCTCCATGCTTGCATTCCTTAACAAGCACCTCAAGCCACAAGAGGTCAAATAGGTCAAATAGGGCTATGGGATATAAATTTTAGAATCAGGGTTTCACCATGCGTGAAACCCTGATTGCATTTAATCATTCTGTTTCAGGGCAACGAATGAGGGTAGATTCTGAAGTATAAAGCATGTTTGTAGCTGAGACGAATTTTAGCATACCATTCAAAAACATAAAGCAAATGAAAAAAGTAGTATTGATTACCGGGGCATCTTCAGGCATTGGAAAGGAAACAGCCAGATTACTGGCCGAAAATGGCTTTGTGGTTTATGGTGCGGCTCGCCGGGTGGAGAAGATGGAAGACCTAAAAAGTGCAGGTGTTCATCTGCTGGCAATGGATGTGACGGATGAAAGCAGCATGGTAAAAGGGGTTCAGGAGATTTTGAATACTGAAAAACGAATTGATATTTTGATTAACAATGCGGGATATGGTTCGTTTGGGGCCTTGGAAGATGTGCCGATTTCGGAGGCAAGATATCAGTTTGAAGTGAATATCTTTGGGCTGGCCAGACTCTGCCAATTGGTTATTCCAACTATGCGCGGGCAACACTCGGGGAAAATAATCAACATTTCTTCCATGGGGGGAAGTTTTGGAGAACCTCACGGATCGTGGTATCATGCCACCAAGTTTGCTGTTGAAGGACTGAGCGACTCTTTAAGGATGGAACTGAAACAATTTGGCATCGATGTGGTTGTTATCAAGCCGGGAGCAATCATTACCGAATGGAATACCATTGCAAGGGAAAATATGCTGAAAGTTTCAGGAAGTACCGTTTATGGGAATTTGGTACATAAACATGTGAAGATGTTTGAGAAAGCAGATGGTAAAATGGGCTCGCAACCAATTGTCATTGCAAAGGTTATATTAAAGGCAGCCACAGCCAAAAATCCCAAGCCAAGGTATGCGGCAGGGGCAGGGGCAAAACCGCTGTTATTTCTGAAAAGCATTGTTTCTGATCGAATGTTTGACCGGTTAATGTTAAGTCAAATGAATTAAATGCAATGGGAAGATGGTATTAATTGGAACTTCGGGTACAGCAGCATCGGATATGGAAAGGGAGGCAATTGCTGATCCTGATATCTATCAGGGTTGAACGTTTGCAGGATAAGCATTCAAAGGCAGAGTAAATAATTCAGAAGTGAAAAAAATAATTAAATTAATGGTAATAGTTGTTTCAGTTATTGCGGCAATGGTGTTGGTTGTTCTATTGTTTATGCAGCAGGCCAGTTTTGGGAAAGCAGCCACGGGTGATCGTTTAAGTCGCATTCTTCATTCCACCAACTACAGCGGTGGGAAGTTTCAAAACCAGAGCTATACGCCCGATATAGCCGAAGATGTTAGCTTTTTTAAAGTATTGAATGATTTTTTGTTCAAGCGCAGTAAACGAAATAAACCAGCTGTTGTGTTGCCCTCG
>DASXUZ010000295.1:0-22841 GCA_036504555.1 Prolixibacteraceae bacterium
GAATCCTTGTATGTTTCATAAAATCGACACATTCGATAAAGATTTCTTTTGTCGAACCCTTTCATCTCTGGATGGTGCTTTTGTATGTATTGTGCCAATTCTGCCACTGTCGCATCACCCCAGGTTGCCTGCCCCAGTCGCATAGAAACATATTGCCCTACCTGCCAGTAAAGATTGACCAATTCGCTGTTTACGGCGCTCAATGCACGGCTGCGTGCCCTTTGAATAAGCTCTATTAAATTCAGAAAATCGTTCATAAATGCCAAGTTATTAAACTTTTGGCTAATTTACTCAATTATTGGCAGGATTAAAAAAAATCCAGCCCTTTAGCCTTCAGTAGGGATTTCAGGAATGGTCATTTCAATATAACCCGAAGCCAATGATGGCTCCAGATATTTATTTACAAAATTTACCCGATCCCGCAATCCCAACAGTTCCTGTATATCTGCCCGTTTCAGATCACCTTCTAAAACCAGTACCACTCTTTTAACAGTTTCTTATATTTCCTCATTACCTTGTAGGGTATCTTGTAGGGTAGTCACTTCATTACCTTCCTTGCTATCAGCAATTTTAGCTTGTCCGGTAGCTTTTAATGTACGCCAAATAACGGTTCTAAAATCTACCTCCTGGATAAACTCCGGTTCTTTCAAACCGTCTTCCTTGCACAAGCGGATGATATCACCCGTACCGGTTCCCATCCGCTCAATGTATCCTGCCAGGTACATCGGCTCTGCCAACAATGGATTGGCAGGAATGGACCTGTGTGGGTGACGTAGTTTCTCCGGAACCCTGAGTCCTCTGGGACAAGTCACCAGTGCCATTATCTGATGACTTATCGAAGTTATTGCAGTTATTGCAGTTATTGCAAGTGGTCAATTTTGCAATTCGCTCTCAGTTGGAGGGATGTAACCCAAAATATACTACTTGCAATAACTGCAATAACTTCAATTTCTTCGGAAACTTAAACCCACTTTGTTCGCGAAGGATTAACCACTTTGCAGGGGTTTATTCAATATTTGTGGATAGATAAACATTGGTTATTTGATTCATTACTTAATTAATTCAAATTGATCTTTTAATCGGATATCACGCGATGAGGCGCCAATCATAAGCTCAAAATCACCGGGTTCGGCCACCCATTTTAGGTTTTGATTGTAGAATGAAAGTTTTTCTGTGTCGATGGTAAAGTGAATCATTTTCGTTTCACCAACCTTTAGCTCAATTTTCCTGAAGTCCTTCAATTCTTTCACTGGCCTGACAATCGAACCCACCAGATCCTGCAGGTAGAGCTGAACAATTTCTTCCCCAGAATATTTCCCCGTATTGGTCACATCCAGTGAAACGTCCAGCTGTTCACCACTTTTGATTTGTTTCTTGCTCAATTTCAGGTTACTGTATTGAAAAGTTGTATAGCTTAATCCATACCCAAACTCGAACGCGGGGTAAATTGACAAATCGTTATAGGCCGATCGGTAAAATCGATCCTTGTCATTTGTTGCAGGGCGTCCGGTATTGAAATGACTGTAATAGATCGGGATTTGCCCGACACTCCTTGGAAAGGTAATGGGTAGTTTGGCCGAAGGGTTATAGTCTCCGAAAAGAACGTCAGCGATCGCATTTCCTGCCTGATCTCCAAGCCACCAGGTGTAAAGAATGGCCGGCGCATTTTCGGATGTATAATTAAACCCCAGCGGTCGTCCGGAGCTGATTAACACAACTACCGGCTTACCGGTTGCTAAAAGTTCTTTCAGTAAATCTTCCTGAACACCTGGGATTGAAATATCACTTCTGCTTTTTGCTTCTCCCGTCATATCACGTCTTTCACCCATACTAAAGAGAACAACATCAGCCTGTTTGGCCATTGAAACCGCTTCTGCAAATCCATCCTTGTTGTTGCCTTCAATGGTACAACCTTTCGCATAAAGTAGTTTTGTTCCCGCACTCACTTTATTTTTGATACCTTGCCATTGAGAAACAATATTTGTGGTGTCATATCCGGGCACATTTACATCCCAAAATCCTTTGTTTTGCGCCAACGATTTTACCAAAGGCCCAATGAACGCAATGGTTTTAATATTTTTTGAAAGAGGCAGAAGGTGGTTTTCGTTTTTTAGCAGCACGATGCTTTTATCGGCCATCTCACGGGCCATTTTTTCATGTTCCGGATTGTTCAGTTCCTTCTTTTCTCTTTCGGTATTGCAGAATCTGAAAGGATCGTCGAACAAACCCATTGTGAATTTCATCCGCAAAATTCGTCGCACCCCATCATCGATCTGTCCTGTTGATATTTTTTGGTCTTTCACCAGTTGAGCCAGGTTGTTTTTGTAGCATCGGCTCTCCATATCCATGTCACAGCCGGCTTTCAGGGCCGCCTCTGCCGCCTCATAATCGTTTTTCACATTACCGTGATTGATCATTTCACCAACGGCTCCCCAATCGCTGACAACGAAACCCTTAAAGTTCCATTCTCCTTTTAAGATATCGCGCATAAGATGTGTGTTTGCCGTTGAAGGAATGCCGTTTAGATCGTTAAATGAAGTCATCAATGTGGCAACTCCTGCGTCAACAGCAGCTTTAAAGGGGGGGAGATATACTTCCCAAAGGAGTCGGTCGCTCATGTCCACCGAATTATAATCACGACCTCCAATGGCCGCTCCATACGCTGCAAAATGTTTGGCACAAGCCATTACCGTATTTACCTCTCCCAATTTTTCTCCCTGAAAACCTTTCACTCTGGCAGCTGCAATCAGACTTCCCAAAAACGGATCTTCACCAGCACCCTCCATGACTCTTCCCCACCGCGGATCACGAGCGATGTCAACCATCGGGGAAAAAGTCCATTGAATACCACCTGCGCTTGATTCGATGGCTGCAACGCGCTCAGATTGTTGAATGGCATTTAAATCCCAGCTGGCTGCTTCGGCCAGGGGAATTGGGAAAGTGGTCCGGTAACCATGGATGACGTCTTGTCCGAAAAGCAGTGGAATTTTAAGTCGCGACTGCATGGCAATTTCCTGCCATTTACGGGTTCGTGCAGTTCCCATGCAGTTGAGCATCGAGCCTACCTGACCGTTCCGGACTTGCTCTGCTTTATTTTTATCAACTGTAGCCGGACCTGTAGTTTCCCAATCATCGTTGTATTGATTTAACTGTCCGATTTTTTCATTCAGGGTCATTAAATTCAGCACAGAATCCACTTTTTGATTCATCGATTTCTGCTGAGCATTGACCTTAACAGGGAAAAAAGCTATAAAAATTGCCAGCAATAAGGAGACAAATCTTTTATTCGCGGCATTCGATCTGTTGATTGTCATGATTGTTCGGTTTAATTTTACAACGATTACTTTAATCTCCTATTCTTTAAAAGACTGGCTGGCCATGTCGTTCAGTTATCTGTTTTTGATTTTCTATCCAAAAACAAGCTCAAAAGATACAAATTATTTGAATAGCAAAGGGATATATCAATGCCAAACTCTAACCACTTATTGAAGTTATTGCAGTTATTGCAGTTATTGCAAGTGTTCAATTTTGCAATTCGCTCCCTGTTGAAGGGATGTAAACCAAAATAGACTACTTGCAATAACTGCAATAACTGTAATAACTGTAATAACTTCGGAAACTTAAGCCCTCTCTGAAGGAGATAGATTGGTATAAATCCCCCTTTGTTCACGAAGGATTAACCCCATCTCGCAGAAGTTAACTATATGGGTGTCGGCAGTCCTTTCTGAAATAGACAAGCCTTTTGCCAGATTGATATAATCAGATCGGGTAAAGGTAGGTGGCAACTGTTCCAGAAATTGTTCCTTTCGGTCCTTTAATTTTGCGGAATGATTAACCTCCGGCAGTTGGGAGAACATGTGGCTTGAATGCCTGACCAATACCCTGATCATGGAAATGACCCTCTGGAAATCACTTTCTGAGCATTCCTGCTTTTGGTTAAAATTACCCGAGTCCATGATGCGCAGGGTGATCATATCATAGCCATGCGGAAGGCAATAAGGCCTAAACGGTGGAATGAGGCACCGGCTTGTCCTCCTTCCAGATGGTAATTGTCAATGATACTTACAGTGCCGTCCTCCTGTTGGTGTGGCATCCGGCTCACATGCAGCAAGCGGAAGAGGATTCCGAAATCGGTATAGATTTGAGGTATTAAAAATCGTATCCAAGGTTCGACAGTAGCGGTAAAATCCAGAAAATTCGGGTTTCGGTAGAAACTGGTTCGATTTTGCCCTGCGGTTTCAGCTTGTTCTGAAAAATATAACATTTCCCTTTGGCATCCTGCAAGGCCAGACTGATTCGTCTTTCAGTTTGGCATTGATAAAAGCCGGGCTAAAGTTCTTTACTTGCTGAAATGTTGACTGTCCAGAGCGTATTTTGCCCAGCAGATCAATTGATAGTATGGAGCCTTGTATGTCGATGGAGGGGAAATTCATTCGGTTACTAATTTTTTAAGTTCCAGTTTCGAAGGCAGGTACAATTTATACTGCGAAGTAAAAATCTGACTATTGTCTTTGGGCAAGGTAATTTCTACCACTGCCTCCGATTTGTCGTTCAAACAAGCCGCTATTGAATTGCCGTTGCAGTTCACGCACACTCCAATTCGCCTGCGTGGATTCAATTTCGTAAAATGATCGTTCCTGCTGATTGTCAATTCTGCTGAGAATGACATAGTGCGACCAGGACAAAGGGAATATTTCGGCAAAATATTTCCGCGACACTGTCTCGGAATTTAGAGGTTGAGATTCCTCAGACAGTGTCTGAGCTATTTCTTTTGGAGATTCCGGAGCAGTTTGAAGGATATTTTGAGGCTTATTGAAGAGGTTGTCTGAAAAGTAAAATTTTAACGCAAAAACACAAAGACAGGAAGAAAAATACATTGAATACTAGTGCTTTGTGCCATAGTGTCTTAGCGTTTAATTTGTTTTTTTGACTTTTAGGACAGCCTCTTGGCTCAGGAACCTGTTTATTAGGAAAAGCTTTTTAAAACGAACGCATTTGTTAACCTACGATAGAGATTCAGTAAAATGCTTTAAACTGGTTCCTGTCTTTGGTTTTTTTAGTTTGTTATTTCCACAACGGTTCGTCCTGCCAATTGATGGGGAATCCCATGGCTTCAGGATCGATGTTCTGGTATTTTGATAGCAATTCCTTGAATCGGCTTACCACATCGTTTTCATATTTAATCCGATCCATGAAGAAAACTAACATTGACAAAATGAAATAAGTATTATTATTTGGAATTGATTTGTTTGAAATCCACCGACCATCAGTTGTTCGGGGTATAATGGGTTGTATGCTCATAGCTCTATTCCACAAGCGAGAATGATGAGCGCATACATTTCGTAAATAAACAAGACAATGAATCCATGATGAAAATACGGTATCGGCCAATCCAAATGCACGGGCTATTTCTCTCTTTTCATGACTTGGTTTCAAATTGCTATACAATATGGAAAGTGTGCCAAAAGAAGTAACTTCCAATAGCATCCAACTAGGAGGAAGTGGATCAGAGTATTTTGTTTTAAAGGCAAGTATAAATTCCTCATCGCTCCGTCTATATTCGGATTCCAATTTGGACAATATTCGATCATGGGTATCATGATTTCGGAATAAGTCATAATTCTGGAACCAGAAAGCTCCTTGTTGATGTGACAAAATATAAATCATCTTTGCCCGGATGGCAATTTCAATTTTTTCCAGCTCATTGACAACAAGGTGGCGAAGGTCCCTGTCGAAACGGTATATCTTGTAGCCAATTTCAAAAGTTGCACCTTCTTTAAATAAATGAATTTGCTTGTCTTTAAGGAGCGGATACCAATAACCGCTTAATCGGAAATAACTTTTTACTTCAAGCAGGTGAAGGAAATGTTTTTCATCGTTGATGATTAATCCACGGTCTTTTAATTGTTGTAGCTGCTGTGTATAGGTGAGTGCAGTTTTGGTGTATCTTACCTTACTCATGGGGTATAAAAATAAAACGCTTACCCTGAGCGCGCTGTTCTGAAGGGAAGCGGGGTAAGCATGTTATTGCAAATATAAGAATTGATTTTGGATTATACACGTATTTGCACGTAATTCACACAATTGGTTTATTTCCCTGTCAACTTCAACGAACACTTAACCGAAAACAGTCACCTGCTTAATAAACAGTCACCTATTGACAAAGTTGAACATTTTATGATTTGCTTTCCTATAGAATTCTTCATCTTCTATTAAACCCAAAGCGCATGCTCTGCACTTTATTTATAGGTGATCTGAACCTCCTGAACTGTAAGCCTCTGTTGAAGAGCAATCACCAGTGCAGTCAACCGATGGCTTTCCGAAGTTATTGCAGTTATTGCAGTTATTGCAAGTGTTCAATTTTGCGATTCGCACCCCGGTTGAAGGGATCTAAACCAAAATAGATTACTTGCAATAACTTCAATAACTTCAATAACTTCAATAACTTCGGAAACTTAAGCCCTCTCTGAAGTTGATAGATTGGTATAAATACCCCTTTGTTCGCGAAGGATTAAGCCCATCTCGCAGAAGTTAACTATATGGGTGTCGGCTGTCCTTTCTGAAATGGACAAGCCTTTTGCCAGATTGATATAATCAGATCGGGTAAAGGTAAGTGGCAACTGTTCCAGGAATTGTTCCTTTCTGTCCTTTAATTTTGCGGAATGATTAACATCCGGCAGTTGGGAGAACATGTGGCTTGAATGCCTGACCAATACCTTGATCATGGAAATGACCCTTTGAAAATCGCTGTCTGAGCATTCCTGCTTTTGTGAAAAATTACCCGATTCCATGATGCGCAGGGCAGTGAGGATCATGGCCATGCGGAAGGCGATAAGGCCTAAGCGTCGGATCGTTGCCATGTAGTCCGTCCCTTTCAGCTGCATGTATTTCTCCTGTAACTGGGAAAAGAAGACGTTGAAATGATCGTGCTGCTGATCGGTCAGGCAAAACCGGATGTCAGGGTGCTTGTCAAGGTCTTTATAAAAGGGATAAAACTCTTTTCCCAGAGAGTCGAAATACTCTTCCATGTCCTCCAGGTTGGGGGCCAGCATGTCTTTCCATTCAGCCCTCAGGTTCTTGTGGTAAAAGAGAATGCGGCTTAACAGCCCGTTCTCTGCATCAGAGATCAGGGAATGAACCTGGTGGGGGGTGCAGGAGAATACGGCGGCCAAACGGGGGTTTTTGATCTCAAAATGCTCATGGCCCGTACGTCGGTTCAGGGAGACCATCTCATGTTGAAAGATTTTTCTCATCCCATCCGAGTAATCGCTTTGATGTGACTTGAAGGCATGGGAAAGGGTGTCGCCTTCGGTTTCAAAGAGAAGCCCCTGGCCATTGTTCTCGTGAAGCAATTCAAAAACACCCGATGCCGAGTTGTTGGCCGGGATAAAGAGCATCAGCTCGGGTGGCCTGTCAGGTTTTGGAATGGCCGCCTCCTTCCATTTGAGCATGTTATACTGCTTCATACCGATTTTGTATTCCTCTTTGGCAAGGCGGGTTTGCTCACGCAAGGCCTCGTGAATGGGACCAACCAGTTGCCGGCAATGGACCAGGTTGCCTTTACCGGCAGAGGCCTGGGCGGTGATAAACAGATAGAGGAAGGGATAAACCCTTTTGCCCCCATAAATACCATGTACTTTGGGCAGGCAGGAGCCAACCGTTACCATGGATCCAAGGAGCATCATGTCACGGTCTTCCCTGGAGTCGCACCTGAGCACCACCTTTTGAAGCAAAGCAGGAAGGTCCTCAAAGACTGAATCGGGGAAGGTGGGTAAATCAACCAGCCCTGTATCAGGGGCAGGGACTGCTTCCGGGAAGGAGGCAGCGGTTGGGTTGTTGCATACAAGGTTTCTGGGTACTTCGGTACGATGATTTTTAGTTTGTAAGCAATGCAGGGCAAAAGATTTCTGTTTCATTGTAAATGTTTTATAGTTAATTAATAGTTGAATTGTTAATAGTTAAATGGTTAAATGCCAATTCGACATTAAATTTAAATAGGTCAGGGGTAACAACCAAAAATCGGTCGTATATGTCGCATTTAGCCAGGCCAAGCCTTGTATGAGTTTGAAATGCAATGATTTAACTGTGAATTTTTTTTAATGTGTATTTTAAGATTTATTTTATATTTCATACTTGTTGTTGATTGAAAATGAATGGATTTGATTGAATTGAAACCCTGGCAAACCCGGTTTTTCGACCTGTCCATAAAGGTAACCACCCCTGTTCACGGCTCCAAAAAAGTGCGCCGATTGCAGTGTTTTGCAAGGTGAAAAAATGGCAATGAGTTGTATGTGAAAGGAATATAAAAATAAGTTAACCGATGGAAAACCGTATTTCAAGAGGCTAATTACTAGAATTAAATCTGGGCTTCACTGGCACGAACAACCAAGACAATGCCGAAAGAACACAATTTTATGGAGGTACAAGTGTTAGTCTAACGGACGTGCTCGTTCTACTTCAATTGGAATTTTTCATATCTTCGTAAAAAATAAAGATGATGAAGGCAGAAACACAGATATTAAATGAATATTGGGGACTTCTAAATACATTGACCCCAAAACTAAAACTGAAGCTTATTGAAAAATTATCAAAATCTATACATGAAGAGATCTCCAATGATAACAACCGATTTGAAAAATCATTTGGAGCTTGGATTGATCCAAGAGATTCTGAGGAAATAATTGCTGAAATTAGAGATAGCAGGACTTTTAATAGACAAATTGAATCGTTTTGAAAAAGTATTTATTGGATACTAATATTTGTATCTATTTTATCAAAGGTAAGTTTGGGTTAAAGGAAAAGCTTCGATCTATAAAAAAGGAAAATCGATTTATTTCCGAAATCACTTTGGCTGAATTAAAGTTTGGAGTTCAGAATAGTGAATCACCCAAAAGGAATCAGGATGTATTGGCCGATTTTTTAACCGGCGTTCAGATTATACCAATTTTTAATGCCTTAGATTTATATGCTTCTGAAAAGGCTCGATTAAGAAAAAGAGGAGAACCAATAGACGATTTTGATTTGTTAATTGGTGTTTCATCGATTGCAAACGGATGATTCTGGTTACTAATAACGAATCACATTTTGGAAGGATTAGCAATATTGAAGTTGAAAATTGGACCAAAACAAATTAGGCATACGCTGAATAAGAAATTATATTCGAAAAAGGCCATCCCCAATAAATGGAAACGGCCTTTGATATTTTGAGTTTTAGTTTAATTATTCTACAGAGAGGAATTCATCCACGTTGGCTGCAGCAATCTTCCCCGCTTCAATGGCACGAACCACCAGGGTAGCGCCGGCTTCAATGTCGCCGCAGGCAAATACCTTGTCAATGGAAGTTTGCTTTTTGGCATTCACCTTTACGTTGCCACGGCCATCGTAATCAATTCCCAGCTGATCGAGCAGTCCGTTGTGAACCGGCTGGGTGAAACCCATGGAAAGTAGGACCAGATCAACGTCCATGATTTCGGAAGTTCCCGGAACCTCGGTCATAACCCAACGTCCGGCTTCATCCTTGCCCCATTCAACGGTCACCAGTTCAACCTGCTTCAGCTGACCATTGTCGCCGATCAGTTGTTTGGTCGATAAGCTCCAGCGGCGTTCACAGCCTTCCATGTGCGAACTGGAGGTACGCAGGGTGGTAGGCCAATATGGCCAGGGATTGTTGTTGCCACGCTTGTCGGCAGGCTTGGGAAGAATTTCAATCTGGGTCACACTTTTTGCCCTTTGACGAATCGAAGTACCCACGCAATCGGAACCGGTGTCACCACCGCCAATGACCAGGACCCGTTTATCTTTGGCCAGAATGCTGATATCGGCAGGAATCACTTCCCCGGCAATGCGTTTGTTCTGTTGAGTCAGAAATTCCATGGCAAAATGAACACCCTTCAGCTGGCGGCCTTCAACAGGCAGATCGCGCGCTTCTTCGGCTCCATTGGCCAACACGACAGCGTCAAACTGGGTGAGTAACTCTTCACGGGTAATGTCAAGCCCAACAGTTACATTGGTTTTGAATTGAATCCCTTCATCGAGGAAAATTTCCAATCGACGGTCAATGATCGTTTTGCTGAGCTTGAAATCAGGGATGCCAAAACGCAGCAGTCCTCCAATGCCGTTGCTCTTTTCAAATACGGTCACTTCATGACCAGCCTGGTTCAGCACATCGGCAGCCGACAGTCCGGCAGGACCCGAACCCACCACTGCTACCTTCTTACCGGTGCGAACTTCAGGAATACGTGGACTCACATATCCCAGGTTAAAGGCATGCTCAACGGTCGATGCTTCGTTCTCGCGGATGGTAACGGCTTCTGTATGGATGGCCAGCACGCACGATTTCTCGCAGGGTGCGGGGCATACACGTCCTGTAAACTCCGGAAAGCTGTTGGTCGAATGCAAGACTTCATAGGCACCTTTCCAGTCGCCCTTGTAAACCAGGTCCTGCCATTCAGGAATTTTACTACCTACCGGGCATCCCCAGTGACAGAACGGCACACCGCAGTCCATGCAGCGGGCTGCCTGGTCCATACGGTCATTCTCGTCAAGGGTCTGTTCAACTTCTCCGTAATCGTATATTCTATCATTCAGTGGACGGTAACCTGCTTCTTTCCGTCCTATTGTCATGAAACCTTTAGGATTTCCCATTATAGCGTTTGTTTTTTTTCGTTGTTCATCATCTTTACTATTCGTGCCGTGCGGTTTGGTCTTCAGTTAACTGAAGCTTTTGCATCAACTCACGAAGTTTCACTTCCTCAAGAACCTTTTTGTATTCAAACGGAATCACCTTTACAAATTTGGGAAGATATTCATCCCAGTTGGTAAGTATTTTAGCCGCCGTTGTACTTTGAGTATACAACAAGTGTTTGTTAATCATATCCTGTAATTCAACAATGTCAGCCTTGTCTTCAACGGGCGAAAGTTCAACCAGGCCCTTGTTGCAGAAATAATCGAAATTGCCTTCCATATCCAGCACATAGGCGATCCCGCCGCTCATTCCGGCAGCAAAGTTACGTCCGGTGGTACCCAGTACCACCACGCGTCCGCCGGTCATGTATTCGCAGCAATGGTCCCCGCTTCCTTCAATGACGGTTTTGGCTCCTGAATTACGCACGCAGAAACGTTCGCCGGCTACACCGCGGATATAGGCTTCCCCGGAAGTGGCTCCGTAGAAGGAGGTATTTCCGACAATGATATTCTCATCAGGGTTGAAGGTTGAACCAACGGGTGGAACCACGATGATGCGTCCTCCCGATAATCCTTTACCAATGTAGTCATTGCAATCGCCTTCCAGACGGAAGCTCAGCCCTTTTACCAGGAAGGCGCCGAAACTCTGTCCGGCTGTTCCTGTGAAATTGGCCATGACCGTATTGTTGGGCAATCCCTCTTCACCGTATCGCCTGGATATCTCTCCCGAAAGCATGGCGCCCACGGTCCGGTCTACATTGGTAATGGCATGGGCCAGCCAGACCTTTTCCTTGCTCTTGATGGCCTTGTTGGCTTCACGGATCAGCGTATGATCCAAATGGTCCTCAATCGACTTGATATTGGGGAATGTATTGTGAATATCGTGGTGTTTGGCTTCCTCAGGCATATAGATCACCTTGGAGAAGTCCATGTTTTTCATTTTCCAGTTGGTAATGTCCTTGTTCTGCTCCAGCAAATCGGCCCTTCCAACAATCTCCTCGAAGGTGGTGAAGCCCATTTCAGCCAGGTGCTCGCGCACTTCGGTAGCTACAAAGCGGAAGAAGTTAATGGCAAATTCAGACCGTCCGATGAAGCGCTTGCGGAGTGTTTCATCTTGGGTTGCAATACCGGCCGGGCAGGTATTGAGGTGACATTTGCGCATCATGATGCAGCCAAGGGTGATGAGCGCTGATGTCGAGAAACCGAATTCTTCGCCCCCCAGCATTCCCATGATCACCACATCGCGGCCAGTCTTCAGCTGTCCGTCCACCTGCAGTTTGACACGGCCGCGCAGGTTATTCATCACCAAAGTCTGTTGTGCTTCGGCAATACCCAGTTCGGCGGGTAAGCCGGCAAACTTGATGGAGCTGGCAGGACTTGCACCCGTGCCACCTTCACATCCCGAGATGATGATCACATCGGCAAAAGCCTTGGCTACCCCGGCGGCAATGGTGCCTACACCATTTTCGGCCACCAGTTTTACTGAAATCTTGGCCCTTGGGTTAGTAACCTTCAGGTCATAGATCAACTGTGCCAAATCCTCAATCGAATAGATGTCGTGGTGAGGCGGAGGTGAAATCAGGGTAATTCCTGGTGTCGAATTTCTTAGTTTGGCAATGATATTATTGACCTTGAACCCTGGCAGCTGTCCGCCCTCACCTGGTTTTGCACCCTGGGCAATCTTGATCTGCAGTTCATCGGCGTTGATCAGGTAATTGTTGGTGACCCCAAAACGGCCCGAAGCTACCTGTTTGATTTTGCTTCTCTTTTCAGTGCCGAAACGTTCGGCATCCTCGCCACCTTCACCCGTATTGCTTCTGCCGCCAATTGAATTCATGGCAACGGCCAGTGCTTCATGGGCTTCCTTGCTGATGGATCCATAGGACATGGCACCAGTCACAAAGCGCTTCATGATACTTTCAGCCGGTTCAACCAATGAAATGTCAATGGGGTTGCGTTTGTAATTCAGGCAGCCCCGGATAAAAGTTGGTTTTGAATTCTCGGCATCTACCAGTTTGGTGAATTCCTTGAATACGCTGTAATCGTTGGTGCGCGTAGCCCATTGCAGCAATCCGATGGTTTCAGGATTCCAGGCATGGTGTTCGCCGTTTTTCCGGTAATGATAGGTTCCGGCACTTTCAAAATTATTATTGATCAGGTGTTTCTTTTTCCCGTAAGCTTCCTTGTGGAACAAGAGTGACTCCTGACAGATTTCTTCAAATCCGATACCGCTGAACTTGGAGGAAGTCCCGGTAAAATATTTATTGATGACCTCTTCACTGATGCCAAGGGCTTCGAAAATCTGGCCACCCTGGTAACTGCGCAGGGTTGAAATACCCATTTTGGACAGAACCTTCAACAAGCCTTTGTCAATTGACTTGATATAGTTGTGACGGGCCTCGGAATATTTCATCTTGATCTGGCCTGTTTCGATCAGATCGTCGATGGCCGCAAATGCCAGGTAGGGGTTTACGGAGCTGGCTCCGTAGCCGAACAACAGGGCAAAATGGGCAATCTCGCGTGCTTCGCCGGTCTCAACAATGATCCCGATCTGCATCCTTTTCTGGGTCTGGATCAGGTGATGATGAACGGCTGCAACAGCCAGCAAGGAGGGGATGGGCGCATTGTCTGCAGAAACCTGGCGGTCGGACAGGATAATGAAATTCTTCTTGTCATCAACTGCTTGCTCGGCCTGCTTCAGTATCTGGTCGAATGCTTTTTTAAATCCTTCCACGCCATCCTTCACAGGAAATACCATGGGGATGGTCGTATGAGAGAATTGTTCGTGTTTCAGGTCCTTGATTTTTCCAAGGTCGGTATTGGTAATGATCGGATCGTCAAATTTGATCAACCGGGCATGGATGGGTGATTCATCCAGGATATTGGAATGCAGCGACCCGATGTAATTGGTCAGCGACATGACCAATCCTTCACGGATGGAGTCAATCGGGGGGTTGGTTACCTGAGCAAATACCTGGCGGAAATAGTTAAAGAAACGCTGTGGCTTTTCAGAAAAGCAAGCCAGGGGCGTATCATTTCCCATCGAGCTGGTGGGTTCAACTCCCTGAACAGCCATGGGGGTAATGATCATTTCCATGTCCTCTTTCGAATAGCCAAATACTTTCGACAGGGTATTGAACTGATCGCCCAGGGAGGAGGTGACCCGTTGTTTGACTTCAATGTCATCCATGACCAAACGGTTTTCCTTCAGCCAGTTGCCGTAAGGATTGCGTTGGCTTAACTGGGCTTTTACTTCCTTGTCAGGAATAATAATCCCCAGCTTGGTATCCACCAGAAGGATTTTTCCAGGACGTAGACGGCCTTTCTCTTTCACCTCTTCAGGAGCAAAAGTTTGAACCCCTACTTCCGAGCCCATGACAATCAGGTCATTTTTGGTGATGATGTACCTGGAAGGGCGCAGTCCGTTGCGGTCGAGGGTTCCGCCAATGTAGCGGCCATCGGAAAAGACCATCGAGGCTGGTCCATCCCATGGTTCCATGATGGTTGAATGATATTCGTAGAAAGCCTTCAGGCTGTCTGGTATGGGATTTTTCGAGTTAAACGATTCGGGAATCATCATGCACAAGGCATGAGGAATCGAACGTCCTGTCTGGTGCAGAAACTCGAGTGTATTGTCAAAGGAAGCCGAATCTGATTTGTTGGGTTCGATGACTGGGAACAGTTTTTTCAGGTCTTCGCCAAAGACTTCCGATTTGAGCAGGGCTTCACGGGCCTGCATCCACATGCGGTTGCCCTTGATGGTATTGATCTCACCGTTGTGGGCCACCATGCGGAATGGCTGGGCCAAATCCCAGGTGGGAAAAGTATTGGTGCTGAACCTTGAATGAACCAGGGCAATGGCGCTGGTGAATTTGGGATGAGTCAGGTCTTTGAAATAATCCCTCAACTGACCGGGGGTCAACATGCCCTTGTAAATGATGGTCTTGGACGATAAACTGGGGATATAAAAAGCACCCTTGTATTTGAGTTTCGATTCCCTGATTTCTTTCTCAGCCTGTTTGCGGGCCAGGTATAATTTCTGTTCCAGCACATCCTGTTCAAGGTCTGCCTTTACAAATATCTGCCTGACAAAGGGCTCGGTAAGTTTGGCAATTTCGCCCGGTGCAGAGTTGTCCACAGCCACATCACGGTATTCAATGAGTTCAAGTCCTTCCTGTTGGATGTACTTGCTTAAGATTTCCTGGCAAATCGCGGCCTCTCCCTTGTGATGAGGAAGGAAAATCAAGCCTGTTCCGAATTTACCGGAAGCCGGGATATTGACCTTCAGCACTTCCTTGATATATTGATCGGGTATCTGCATTAAAATACCGGCACCGTCACCCGTTTTATTGTCTGCACTGGTGGCGCCGCGATGATCCATGTTCAGCAGAACTTCCAATCCCCGTTCGATTATTTCATGCGATTTTTCACCCTTGATATGGGCAACAAACCCAATTCCGCAATTATCATGCTCATTGGCAGGATCGTATAACCCTTGCGCTTTTGGATATCCTAAATTCATCTCTTCTCCTTTTTTATTTTGATGTCATAAAAGAATCAGGTAAACCCAGATTCTAATTCATTTTGCTTAATTAATCCGGCAAAAACAGAATAATTATAAGCAAATCGATCTTTTCTCTTACAATCTGAAAGCGAAAGTAGTCATTTTTCTAAGTGTTTCCAATTTCTTCCAATTTCCAGCAATTAGAAATAGGGCTATTTCAGCAAAAACACTATCCGAAATTAGTATTAAAAACCAAATTATCAATACTTTGATCGAAAATTGGCTGAAGGGGATGGAGTATAGGCGTAATTAAAAAATAACGATTAGTTAACAGATCGGAGCTCAATTTTTCGTTCCGCTGTCAAATACCAATTAAACAGATCAAACCGAAACTTTACCCATTGATTTTTAATAAGCTTGAAAATGCGGCTTCTATTTGTTCAAATTCATAGCCCTTGATGACGGTTTCCATCTTGCCCGAAATCTGTTCAAGGCATAAATTTCCAATACTCCCGGCATGGGTATGTTCAATGTCCCGGCTGGGCTCATAGGTCCCGGCATTGATCTGACCGCCCACGATCTTATAGGCATCGCGGAAGGGTACGCCTTGCTGAACGAGCTTATTGACATCCTCGACGCTGAACACGTACTTGTAACGATCATCTGTCAGAAGGTGGGTATTGACTGTCATGTGATCAATGGCAAAGCCGGCAATACTGATGCAGTCCAGCAATTCCTCAAAGGAAGGCAGGAACACTTCTTTTAACAGTTGAAGGTCGCGGAAATAGCCGCTTGGAAGGTTGTTGATCATCAGGCTGATCTGGTAGGGAATGGCCTGTATCTTGTTGCAATGTGAACGAACCAGTTCGAACACGTCGGGATTCTTCTTGTGGGGCATGATGCTCGAACCGGTGGTCAGTTCATCGGGAAGGGCCACAAAACCAAAGTTCTGGCTCATGAACAGGCACACATCGAAGGCAAATTTAGAAATCGTGGCAGCCACCGATGCCAGTGCAAAGGCGACGGTTTTCTCCATCTTACCGCGACCCATCTGGGCATAAATCACATTGTAGTTCATCGATTCGAAGCCCAGCAAGTCAGTGGTCATTTGGCGGTCGAGCGGGAAGGATGATCCATACCCGGCGGCCGATCCAAGGGGATTCTGATTGGTAATTTTGTAGGCTGCCTGGAGTAAGATCAAATCATCGACCAAGCTTTCGGCGTAGGCGCTGAACCACAGTCCGAACGAAGAGGGCATGGCCACCTGCAGATGGGTATAGCCGGGCATGAGGTATTGTTGGTTGGCTTGGGATTTGGCCATCAGTTTTGTGAACAAGTCATTGACCGCTGCCACCAGTTTTTGAATTTCAGATCGGGTGAAGAGTTTTAAATCAAGTAGCACCTGATCGTTGCGTGACCGTCCACTGTGAATTTTCTTGCCCGTATCTCCCAGTTTACGCGTGAGCATTAATTCCACCTGTGAATGCACATCCTCCACGCCGGGTTCAATGACAAAACTTCCGTTTTCAATGACCTGATGGATATTGACCAGTTCAGTCATTAGTTCGGTAAGTTCACTTTCGGTAAGCAAACCAATGGATTGCAGCATCTTGGCATGGGCCAAAGAGCCCAATACATCAAATTTGGCCAGGTGCAAATCCAGTTCACGATCTTTGCCCACTGTAAATTTTTCGATCAGTTCATTGACCGTGGTTCCTTTATCCCAGAGTTTCATAATTCAACATATTTGGAAGTCCAAAGATAAATCAAAATATCAGGTTTGACTTTTCCAGAGTTCTAAACTTTGGAAAAGTGGTTAATTATCTCCATTCATTTTTACAACTCCACCATTTCAAAGCGCAATGAGCCCAACAACTCTTTCATTGCATTAAGAGTGGCTTCCCTGTTATATACAAACCGATGGTGTGCCGCTTTGGTTTTCATGAAAAGCTGGCCATATTCTTCTTCGGGTAGGCTAGTAATAAAAACAATTTGTTTGGGATGAAAAATAGGTTTGTAATTCTTTAGGATATTGTCAAAAAGCTGGTTCAGAACCTCGACAGTAACTTGTGGGGTTTCATTAAGGACGGCTTCAAAAGCGAACTGGCTGTAACCATCGATGGAATTAATCATCAATGCCCATCCTTTACGAATCCTGACTTTTGCCGCATGAACATAAACACGCTCATAGACTTTTCCTGGCTTTTTCTTCATAATAATGCAGTTGCGTTTTTCTGGGAAACGATCTTTATTTATATTGACATGGAAGCCATCGATCGTTTCTGATTCTGTTATTTACGATAGTTGTGCGTTTTTGAGCAGTTCGGCAATCTGTTGTTTTGTTATGTTATCGAGCTGGCTTTTATCGTAAATGTATACAAGATAAACCTCTTTGTCTTGAGTCACAATAAAAGTGATTACCCTTGCCCCTGCTGATTTCCCTTTACCTTTTGATGAAATGGCTATACGTATTTTATAAACACCTTGACCCAAAGATGTCCCAGTTTCAGGATTTTCTGAAAGTACTTCAATTACTTCATACAGGTCGTTTTTTAACGAAGGGTATTTCTTGAAAAGCTTTTTGAATACCTTCTTAAAGTCAGGTGTTGGGATTACATTATAGCTCATTCAAAAAATCTTTGGCCATTTGTTTTTCAATTTTTCCTTCCTGCATTAACTTCACCTGGTTGAAGCTGTTTTGCAATTCGGCAAATGACGAGTCGGGTTCTTGTACTTCTACGTAATCCAATGTTTTGACAAACTCTAAGAAAGTTCTGTATTTATTGTCGTTGATATTTAAAGTCAATTGTTTCATGAAGTATCAGTTTTTAATGCATAAAACTGCTGTTTGCTCTATTCAGAAACAAAAATAAGATAAATTTTTAATAATAATCTCTTTATGGTCCTAATGCTGAATCTCTCATATTTTGCTTATGGAACAAATCTGAGAAAGAAAAAGACACGGCAGGGTGGTGGTAGCTGAGAACAAGTATTTAAAATCACTGTTGTTATTTATTTTTCCATTCTTCAAGGTGAGCTAACATTTGTTCAGTAGTGAAGCCTGTATTGTCATCGTTATCCATGTCATCACCAAAGTTCCAAAGTACCAAAGTACCAAAGTACCAAAGTACCTAAGCTATTCACCCCATTTTGCTACTTTGTCTCTTTGTCTCTTTTTTATTTTTACACTCATTTGCTTATATCGACCCAGGTTAATAAATAACTATTTCACCCCCTTTACCAACAACACCGGTATATTCACCTGATGCCGCACATGGTCAACCGTTGTGCCAAACAGGATGTCTTTGATCCCCTTGTGCCCATGTGCACCCATGAGCAGCATATCGGCCTTAAATTCATTGACCTTCCTGGGAATGATCCTTTTTGGATTTCCAAAACCCAAATAAACGGTCGTTTCAAACCCCTGCGATTGAACCTGAAGTTGGTAATTATCCAGTAGTTTTTTATCATTGAAGGATTCATAATCAGCAGTTTCTTTTCCAAGAACGATCGCACCGACCGATTCTGCCACATGGATAATCAATATTTTGCTTGCTGGATGCGCCATTGATAAGGCATGCCTGATGACTTCGGTATCGATGGCACTAAAATCAATGGCAATGACAATATTGGAGAATCGGGTAGGGGTAGAAATATCGCCCAACGGAGGGGCCTGATGGGTGGACCGGATGGCATTGACAAGAATTCGTTTGACGGTTGGACGGAAGGTAATAAAAAGCAGCAATGCAGCTGCTAACAGGGAAAGTGGAATAACGGTCAGTTGGATGACCAATGGATTTGAACTGTTATTGATCCACCCTGAAATTTCTTCAAATACCAATTTGACATTCAAAATTACAATGACTCCGGCAATCAGCCAGGCAAATACTTTCGTAAATGTACCGATGGCAAATGTTCCCATCGTATCCTTATCGCTTACAAAATGGATCAGTGGAATGACCGCGAACCCCAGTTGAAGGCTGAGAATGACTTGGCTTAAAATCAGCAGTTGCCCAGTTGCCCCTTCGCCAAGGTAAAGGATGGTCAGTACCGCTGGGATGATGGCCAGCAGACGGGTAATGATGCGGCGAATCCATGGTTGTATGCGCAGGTTCAGATACCCTTCCATGATGATTTGACCGGCAAGGGTTCCTGTGAGGGTTGAACTTTGTCCCGATGCAATCAAGGCAATGGCAAAAAGTGCAGGTGCCCATTGGGTTCCAAGCAGGGGAGCCAGAAACTGGTGGGCATCTTTAATCTCGGTTACATTGAACATGCCGGCTTTGTAAAAGGTCGTAGCCGCCAGTACCAGGATGGCTGCATTGACAAAAAAAGCAAGGTTCAGGGCTACCACCGAATCGATCAAATTGAACTTGATGGCCTCTTTGATGTTCAAATCACTCTTCCCGAATTTCCTTGTCTGGACCAGGGATGAATGCAGGTATAGATTGTGGGGCATCACTGTTGCGCCAATGATCCCAATGGCAATGTACAAGGCTGCGTTGTTGGGTATCCCGGGAATGAAACCCTTTACCAATTCCCCCATATCGGGCTTGGCAAAGATCATCTCCATCAGGAAGGCGATGCCGATGGTGGCCACCAGCACCAGGATAAATGCTTCCATCTTCCTGATTCCCCGGTTGATGAGGAACAGCAGCAGAAAGGTATCCAAAAGGGTAAGGCCCACTCCCCACAACAGGGGGATTCCAAATAACAGTTGTAAGCCGATGGCCATTCCCAGTACTTCAGCAAGGTCACAGGCGGCAATGGCAATCTCAGCCAGGATATACAAGGCAATATTGACAAACCTCGGATACGATTCACGTGAGGCCTGCGCCAGATCGCGGCCCCTGACGATTCCCAGGCGGGCGCTCAGGCTTTGAAGCAACACGGCCATGATATTCGACATCAGCAATACCCAAATGAGTTGATAGCCAAACTGGCTTCCACCTGCAATATCGGTGGCCCAGTTGCCCGGATCCATGTAACCCACGCTGACCATGTAGGCAGGTCCGGCAAAGGCCAGTAACTTTCGAAAGAAGCCTCCCTGTTTTCTGGTGTCGATGCTTTCGTGTACTTCTTCGAGGGATTTGGATACAGAGGTTGTTTTCATATATTTTATATTTCTAAACACATAGACACATAGGACACATAGCTTTAAATATATATGTATCCTATGTGTCTATGTGTTTATTTTTCATTAGCTTATAACTTGTCATATGCCCATTTATACGACAGGTATGGAACTGGTCAACAATCCTCCTACTAAATGTAATAGACTTTCTCATAGTTCGTTTCATTTTTCAACCATTAAAATATTTTGTGCCGATTGGTAACTCAGGTGAACTAAATTCAAGGCATTGATCCGAAGGTCCACAGAATGATCAAATTCGTGCCATTCCAGGATTTCTATTTCGGTTCCGAGTTGAATGCCAATTTTAACCAGGTAGATCAAAAAGGAGGAACTCTTATCGTTGACCCCTACCACAATTCCCCGGGCCCCTGCATTTAAGCGGCTGAGCGGAATTGAATCGTTCTTTGGGAAATTTCCCTCCTGATCGGGAATCGGATCACCATGCGGATCTTTGAGTGGATGGTTTAAAAACTGATCCAGCCGTTCGATCAGCAGCTCCGACTTGATGTGTTCCAGTTGTTCAGCAATCTCATGGATCTCGTCCCATTGAAAGCCGAGATTCTGATAGAGAAAGAACTCCCATAAGCGGTGCCTGCGGATTAACTGGACCGCTATTTTCTCACCTTCCGGGGTCAAGGTAACGCCCTGGTACTTCACGTAGTTTACCAGGGATTTATCTGCCAGCCTTTGGATCATATCGGTTACCGATGAGGGCTTGGAGGACAGATGTTCAGCCAATGAACTGGTAGTGACCTCATTTTTTTGCTCATTGGAAAGCTTGAAAATGGCTTTCAGGTAATTTTCTTCTGCCGTGGTACACATATTTCAATGGAATTCAAGGTTCAAGAAAATATATATTTAGGTGTGTCTAAATATATTGTTCGCCCTTGGTAAACATGCAAGGCCTGAAAATTGTTCAAATTAAATGCTTCTCTCTCCTTCAATTCCTGTCATCTCTATGCTTTCTGATACTTTTCTGATACCCATCTGTAACCTTTCTGTATGGTGAGGTTACAGAAAGGTTACAGATGAGTTACACATGGGTTACAGATGATAATGACAGAGGGATAGGAACAAGGAAGGTGAATGCCTGCCAGCCGACCCCATGCACCATGCCTTTATTCCTCCAATCGACCTATTAGCTGTTACACGACACTTCCTATTAAGTACCTATTTACTTCCTGTTGACCAGGAATTCAATAGTAACTACCTAATGACTTCGTAGAGTTGGGATAGAAGGATAAAAAGATGCAGCAATGACCATGACGGCCTCCTGCAACCCTGAAAGACAGATGATTTAATCTGATTAAAATCAGCTTTTTTGATGAATTAATTGATGGAAAATGCTTTGATTTCAAGTCTGAAAATCATAACTTTAGAAGCTATAAGGAACAGGCAAAAATAGGCTTGGATGTTAATTAACTGCCAGCCCCTCTCCCTGATTGACATGGATAAAAGAACCAAAATTAACATCATCATGAAAAAGCTGATTTTAAGTTGCCTGTT
Source organism: Prolixibacteraceae bacterium (assembly GCA_036504555.1). GTDB lineage: Bacteria > Bacteroidota > Bacteroidia > Bacteroidales > Prolixibacteraceae > Aquipluma. The sequence continues at coordinate 21,828 of DASXUZ010000295.1, forward strand.
GCTGATAAGTGTTATCAATGTGTTTGGTTACAATGATTTAAAAGTTGGTGATCCGAGAAGTTCCTGGTGGACCAACCAGGGAACCATTGAAAATGCCACTATGACCGTTCAACCCAAAGGATTGTTCATGGAATATGGACTGTACCTGACTTTTTCGTCCAGGGGCTCCAATTGGACCAACGCACATGACAGTGTGGAGGTAACCTTAAATTTTGATCTTCCCGCCGATGCCATCCTGAATGATTCCTGGTTGTGGATCGGAGATTCGATTGTCCATGCGAAATTAATGGACAAGTGGACGGCCTCTTCCATTTATGAAAGTATTGTCAAAAGAAGGCGCGATCCTTCGATCATCATGAAGCATTCGGCCACCCAATACGAGTTAAGAGTTTTCCCTATGGCAGGCAATGAAACCAGGAAGGTGAAAATTACCTACCTGATGCCCACCACCTGGAATAAGACCCAGGTCGTGTCGCAAATTCCAACTGCCATTGTCAATACATCCTATTACAAGCCAGCTGTATTCCCCATTGTCACCTGGACGGATGCGACCTGGACCAATCCCCAAATCATCAATAATCAGGATATCAGCTTTGCAGCTAAAACAAATACCGACTATGGCGATTATCAGGAGGCGATCATTCCTGCTTCAAAATACAGCCAGACGGTGAGCATCGCATTTGACAGCCCCCTTGAAAATGGGCTGTATTTTTCTCCCTACCAGCAAGGAAATGAGGGAATCTATCAACTGGCACTTTTCCCCGATCAGTTCTTTCAATCCGATGTGAGCAAGAAGGCGGCCATTTTAATTGACTATGATGCCACCAACAGCAAAGTCACTTCCAAGGAGCTGCTATCAATCCTGAAGAATGAACTGCTGATGAACCTGAGCAGCAAGGATTCGTTTAACCTGATGTTTTCAAATCTGACCATTACCCGCTACAGTCCCAAATGGGTGGCTGCATCAAAAACCAACATTGAGGCTGCCTTCAGTGGTTTAAACAATCCCCTGTC
>DASXUZ010000296.1:0-23797 GCA_036504555.1 Prolixibacteraceae bacterium
ATGGCAGTTATGGCCTACCAGGAGAAGGGAAAAACGGCCCTGGCCTCAATGGGGTTTATTATGACTGGAAAAGTAATACCTTCCGCTCAACAGAAACAGAAAACCAAGTTGTAGGTTCTGGTTCCTGGGATAAGCGATATGCATATGCTGGGATAGGTTATGATCTTGGTTATAAAGGTTTTACCTGGGTATATACTCCTAGCGCAATTGGCCGGTGGGGTAATTATAACCAATCTTTCTGGGAAAAAGGGAATCCTAACAGGCAAGGGGGAATGCCAGGCCTTCATGAAAATGACTTCATAAAATATTCCTTAGCAGGTACATCTGTATGGGCCGGTACTATTCAAACAGGTTTTGATGTTGCAAGAAAATTACAGCCGTCTGTTTCTTCGTGGATAAAAGGGACTAAAGTTTTAGGAAAAACTTCTAATATACTTGGAGTTGTTTCTGTTGGATATGACTTTGCTACAGGTACTGCCAATTCATCAACGCTTGCTAATGCCACAGTATTGGTAGTTGGATCATCTGTAGTATTTTTTGGCGGTGTTGCATTATCTCCATGGGTTGCTGCAGGCGGTGTTGCCTACGGAATTATCTCTATTGCCGGTGGTGATGAATGGCTAAATAGAAATATAGATATTTCTATTTATATTAATCTTTATAAACCTTCTAACCCGTAATGGCTATGTTCGATTTTTTATTTTATATGTTTTATTGTGCCGCTGGCGATGATGGAACTGAATCAAAACATGGAATGGTAGCTTATGGAATGGAATTAGTTGCTACACAAATATTAAGCTTTTTTACTTTTATTTTAGTTGGAGCAATAAATTTCCATCCACCATCCTTTATTTTCTGGATTTTAAGCATTTCTGTTAATGCAATTGTATCATATTTTTCCATTAATAGCTATTACATAAAATCAGGTAGATACAATAAGATACTTAGCATATATGCAAATACTACAAATAGGCAAAAATTACTTTATAAAACAATAACAATTTTTTTATTTGTGATTTCATTTGTATTGTTATTTGTTGGAGGCATTACGATGAGTTATCTATTTAGTTTATATAAGTAAGAAAAGCAAGGTCCTTGCTTGCTTTTTTACAGCAAATATAATTGGTTTTATAGGATACACAGAAGAAGCTGCCCATAGCGGGTGGCTTCTTTTTAAACTTTTGTTACTTTAGCCATTGCGTTCTTTGAAAAGCTTAAAAGTCATGCTCACGGGCCAGCCCGAACTGTTTGCCGATCGCGGCTTTACAGGCCACGAGTGGCTGAAATACTTTAACCTGTACAACATGAACGGAAGGATGTATGATCCCCTGGTTGGAAGGTTCTTAAGTGCGGATAATGTTATACAAGACCCAACCAATGCACAGAATTACAACCGGTATTCGTATTGTTTGAACAACCCTTTGAAGTATTACTCAGGATCGAGCCAATATTCAGATCTGTCCCGATGACTATCGGGATCTTACTTTTATTATTCGAATCTTAGCCCCGAGTACTCGGGGGGTAAACCCCTGCAACCTTAATCTTATCAATCTTATGAAAATTCTTCCAAATTACTCATAATCAAGACAATTATAAGATTGATAAGATTGAGATCTGTGGGTTATTGCTTGGTTACTAAGATTAAATTAACAAAAGTAAGATTTTTCAAAACAAACAAAGTTAACGCCTATGCGAGGACTCGGGATAAACTATGTGTCCTATGTGTCTATGTGTTTATTTTTCATTTGCTTATAAGACAGATGGGACAAAGTTAACGCCAATCCGAGCACTCGGGAGCAAAGGGTAATATAAAATCTGTCATTTAATCAGTATCACGACAATAAAATAGAGGATGGAGAAAGTGGAGAAAGTGGAGAAAGTTGGTCAGGCCATTTGCAATCGCCTTTTTAATTCACCGCGACTGCAAATGGCTTTTCACACTTCAGGGATTACGAATCGATTTTGAATCCACCGCGATTGAAAATCGCGGGACCTGCAGTGCGCAACTATTTTCTAGCTACTTGATGAAAGAAATCAAATGTATTTTTTCGGTTGTCTTTTCGAAAACTGACGTGTCCTTCTTCTACTTCAGTGTATATCAAATGAGGAATTTCTTTGGAAATGGAAGTGATAAATAAGCGCATCTTTTCAATGGGTATATCCACATCATAAATTCCATGCTGTATAAATAGAGGTGTATTTGCCAGGCTTTCTATATTCTCCTTGTAATATTCCATTTTTGGCAGGGGTGATTTCAATGAAAGGGCTTTAATTCTTTCAGGAACACATTCGGCTAGATCAAGGGCTCTATAAGCCCCCAGGCAATCGCCCGTTAAATAAATTTTGTCTACATTGATATTGCTGAATTCATTTTTTATTTGATTAAGCGCGCAATTAAAATCTTCGACTGAAGCGGGCAAAGTATAGTTGGAGCCTTTGGCAAACAACCAGCAGATGGCAAATCCCCTTTCACTGGACAATCTGCAATCGACCAGTATCTGATCTAAGCTACAGATGTACCAACTTGTTGGAAAATTAGGTTCCTGAATCGCATAAGGCATGACAACCACCAATGGAACGTCTGCCTTTGCTTTTAAACTTTTATCGACATAAAGAATAAAATGATTGACGCTTTTGTCTGCAGGAGACTCATAGGTTTTAAACATTAGTCCCTCTTTTTTTGCCATGGCATTGAATCGCTCCACCCAATAAACCAGGTTTGTATTGGCCTGCCTGATATTACCCTCATGGTAATAGCCGTTGGTGGTCAATGGTGGAAATACGGCGGCCTTTTCTATGATGAAGTCGATCCTTTGGATCATTGCCTGGCTTTCGTTGGTTTTATTCTCATCCAACAGATAGCTGGCTTTTAATTTTTGATAGAAATTCAAAATGTTCCCTTTATAGAATATCTGAGTAAGGGTGTCATTTGAAGTGATTATCCGGAAATGATAGAATCCTTCAGGTAAAAAAGCAAGACCTGAGATGTAATGGTTATCGTTTTTTTGATCGAAGATTTCAGGACTTACAATGGTATCGTTCGAATAAACTTCTGCTTTTTTGATTTGTAAGGACCCGCCATAAAACTTGAGGGTATCAAGGACGATTGGATTGGCAACAAAATCGTTCATATAATTGGAACGAAATATCTCTGCAGAACCCTTTTGGGTGGTAATGGCCAGGTAAAAACCCCAGGCATAAATATTGGCTTCCCGGTTGACTTTTGCAAAAAAAACATTCTTTCCTTTTTTGATATGGACGGGGATAAACCGGTTGGCAATTTTAAGCATGTTAAAATTACTTTTCGATCCAAGCACCGGTTGCTGATTCAGCCAAACTTTTATGCTGGCAGCTCCATCAACCAGTAAAACCAAGTCCTGTTCCTGATCCGATTCCAAAACGGTTGCCAAATAGCAATTGCTTTTATCCCTTACAGTATCAGTATATAACTTCAAATCATGGGTTGCAAACCTTTTAAGTAAATAGCTATTTTTAATCTGCTTCTTTTTAAGCATTTCAAGATCATCAACTTTGAAAGAATCTTCATTGATAGAATAGTCATCGAGGTCCCGGTTAGAAAATGTTTCACGCGGTGTTTGCCTGATCGTGTCAAATTTAAAAGGACCAACCATCAGCCAATCTGTCAACACGCATAAACCATTGGGATCAAATTTTAGATCATTGACATGCTCATCTCTGTTACAACTGATTAGCATCAAGAAAGATGCAAAAGCAATGATGTATTTTATAGAGTTCATTTCTATTGATTTATTTGTTTTTATATAATCCGTTTAAATAACCTGTTCCATTGAATACCTGTATCGTTGTTCGAAAAAAGCACCGCAACAGCCTTGCCTACTATATTTTCTTCAGGCACCAATCCCCAGTAACGCGAGTCATTGGAGTTGTGGCGGTTATCGCCCATCATAAAATAATAGTTTAGCTTGAAAGTATAAGTTGTTGCCGGCTGGTTGTTGAGGTAAAAAATGCCGTTCTTCTCTTCAATTTTAGCTTTCTCTAAGCGGTTGATGGTTTGTTGATAAATCAGATAATTGATCGGAGTCAGATGGACCGTCATTCCTTTTCTGGGAATTACCATAGGGCCGTAATTGTCAATTGTCCAGGCCAATTTACTATCTTTTGGATCAACCCATTGCGTGGGACCATTGTTGACCAAATCCATGGAAACAGAATCAACACAATGGTTTTTGTTCAATTGCTTTTGCTGTAGGCTGGTTAAATTAAAACCAACGTATTGGTTGTTTCCCCTGGCGTTAATTCCCAAGGCTTCTATTTCCAAACTATCCGTAAGTTTCTGGAAAACCGGCCAATTGTTAATCTTCATATTGCAGGGCTGTTTTACCAAATCAGGAATGGTCAAGGTCTTCCGGTTGTCAAAAACAACCCCATTTTTTATTTGTATAGTATCGCCCGGAATGGCCACGCAACGCTTGATAAAAAAATTGTCTCTTTTACCCCAAAGCGGGTGCATGAAAACTGTTACATCACCAGGTATTACAGATGAAAAGCCGCTTAACCTATGATAGTCCCAGTAAGCGGAATCCATATTGGTTGTTATATTGGCGCTTAAATACCAAATGAGGTTTATCCAGGGGATCTCAAAAGGCGACTTGGGCAGAGCCGGGCCATAGTTCAGTTTATTGACCAATACCTTGTCCCCCGGGAAGAGAGTGTTTTCCATTGACCCACTGGGGATGGAAAAAATCTCAATAAAAAATACTCTTACTGAAATAGCCAGAAGAAAAACGCCAACCAATAGGATCAGTGATGAAACATAACTGTGACTGCGAATCCAGACAAAAACGGAAAGATTTGATCTGAATAAAAGAACAATCAGGAATGCCAGAATTGCTCCAATGGCCAGCCAGTAAAGCCCTGAAAAAGCGATCATTAATTCGATTACACTGAAAACTGCGAGTTGGATTTTTCGTTTCATAATTGATTGTCTTTGGGATATGCTACCTCTCCTTTGATCTCCAGGCTAAAGGGAGAACCAGCACCATTATAAAATACCTCTACCGTTTTGTGAAACACTCCAGGAAATGCTGCATCGTATGTAATCTTGATCTGACCCTTTTCCCCGGAACGGATGGGCGCCTTTGTCCATTCGGGAACAGTACAGCCACAGGAGGTTTTCACTTCGGAAATAATCAGTGGAGATTTTCCCGTATTGGTGAATTCAAATGAATAGTTTGCTTCCTTTTTGTAGGCAATGGTGCCAAAATCATGCTTCTCCTTACCAAAGCCAATGGAGGCATCGTTTCGGATGACCGCAGGGGAACAGGCGAGCAAAAGAAATAACATCAGGGCGGTAATTAGTTTGTTCATGATTATTATAATTTCTATGGTTTGAAATGTTTGACGGTTTGAAATGTTTGAAATGTTTGAGGCTTCGCCGTTTAAAACCCTCAAACCTTCAAATATTTCAACCCATCAAACATTTCAAACATTTTTAACATTTTTAAACCGCTTTGAACCTCTTTTCAAATAGTAAAAGCACAACGGTACAAAGTACAGACTGACCAGTGTTCCGAGGATCATACTTCCGATAACAGCCAGGGCAAGTGGTTTCTGAAGATCTGCTCCCAGGCCTGAGGTAAACAGAATGGGAACCAGCGCCAGGATAGCTGTCAGGGTGGTCATTAAAATAGAGAGTAACCTTCTGTGACCGGATTCCACAATGGCGCGCATCAAGGACATCCCTTCCCGATAAAGCTGGTTCATGGTTTCCACTTTCAGGATCGAATCGTTGATCACGATACCACTCATAACAACGATCCCGATCAGCGACATCAGGTTGATGCCCGAGCCACCGATTTTCAGGGCCAGAAAAGCGCCGAAAATATCAATGGGCACTTCAAGCATCACCAATAGCGGAAGGGTCAGTGATTCGAACTGCGCGGTGAGGATAAAGTAAAGCAGGGCAAGGGAGATGAGCAAAATTATTGAAAGTTCTTTCATCAGTTTCCTGTTTGAAAAAATGCTCCCGCTAAAGCCAGCCTCAAATAAACGGTCATTGCGCACTATCCCGGCAACTTTAGCAGAGATACCGGAAGCTTCCCGATCGGAAAGATCGAAATTGACCGGGAAATACTCGCCTTCTTTGCCTGCTACAATTACTTTCAGGTCCTCTCCTTTTGTTTCCGAAACAAGGTCACGCACAGGGATCATCTCATTTTTTCTGTTCCTTAAAAACAAGCTGTTAATGACAGACCTCAAATCAACGCTTTTACTTCCCAAAACTACCGGCACAAAGTCCTGATTGTCTGAAATCAGGAATACCTGGTTCTCATTAAAGGCCGTTTTCAGTTGGCCATACACCTCGTCGAAAGAAACATCATACAACATTAACCGGGCGGGATCGGTATGCAGAATGGTGTATTCCGTCAACAGGACTTTTTCAATGGGCTGTCCGGGTAAATCAACTTGTATTTTCTGAAGCGTATTTTGCAATTGGGCGACATAATTGGGACCATAATCATTTACAGCCTTCAAGCGGGCCGTCAGGGGCCTTTCTTTGGATGAAAAGATCATGTTAAAGATGTTGTCCACTTCACGTTGCTGGACAATGCTTTGGGGGAAGTTACTTTTCAGGTATGATTCTGCCAAATGCAGGGTGCTGTCGAGCATCGATGAATCTTTGACCTTCATATAAACCAATGCTTCCGAGGAGGAGGCAGCACTGTTCTTGTCCATCACAAACTGTTGCTCGCCAATCATGCAGGTACTCTGTCCTAAATTTTCGTTCAACTGCCTGATCAGCTCCAGTGTCCTTTTTTTGTTTTCCCCGATGTGAATATGTTCATTCCAGTCGATTGCCAGCATCAGTTCGTCCCTGTCAATGGCCGGAAGCCTGGTTTTATCCAATGTGCCGTAAAGGAAAAACGAACCGGCAAGGAGTAACCCAACAATGACAAACGAAAGAAACTGGTTTCGCATCACAAACCGGAAGCCGGACATATACAGGACTTCAAAATTCAAAAGGTTGATCCGCTTCATCCATTTCAATTGCCGGACTGTTCCGCCTTTCCGATACATCAGACGGTAATAAACAGGAAGCAGAGTGGCAGAAACACCCAACGATACCAGTAAGCCAATGGTAACGGCCATTGCCTGGTCGTAAAACAAGGCACCAGCAATTCCGCTGATAAAAATCAAAGGCAGAAAAACGGATGAGTTCGTTAACGAAGAACTGAGCAGGGGACCGAAGACCTCGTTGGTGCCAGAGACACAGGCGGATTCGAGGAGTTCAAGGTTGGAAAAGTTGAAAGGGTTAGAAGGGTTTGAAGGGTTGGAAGGGTTGGAACTTGAAACCTGGAACTTGGAACTTTGAACCGAATACTTCATTCGGCGAAGGCGTTCGCGGTGCTGGGTGATGTTATCGATAACAATGATGGAGTTGTCGACTGTCATTCCGACTCCAAGGATGATGCCTGACAATGAAATAACGTTGATGGAAATGCCCAGGATATAGAAAAACAACATTGAAACGACCAGCGATGTTGGAATGGTAATGCCAATCAAAAGCGGGGCGCGGAAGTCTTTCATGAAAAAGAACATCACCACAAAGGCAAGGGCTGCTCCCCACATCAAATCTTGGTATAGGTTTCCGATGGAGTAATCGAGCAGGGTGGTCTGGTTGCGTGTAATGTCGAATTGAATATCGGGATAATCTTTTTCAAATTCACTGATCAGAAAGTTCAGTTTGCTTTTCAAATCCGACATCCGGGCATCACTTTGTTTGATCACGGCAAAAGTCACGGCATCCTTTCCATTGTGGAGTACCATGCCTTTCTGTTTCTGAGGGTGTTCAATAACAGTCGCCACATCTTTCAACTGCAACAAGCGGTCATTGGCTTTGAAATAAATATTCTCGATATCATTTTTATTCTGCAGGGTGGATGAAAAGCGGATGTTATACTGATACTGCCCGTCACGGATCAGCAGGTTTCCCAATTTTATATTGCTGTTTTTAATGCTGCTTACCAATGCTTCCTGTGTGATTCCCAATGCTTGCAGTTTTTGATTGTCCGGCAAAATCAATAACTCGGAACTCACCGTTCCGCTCATGTCAACCATGGCCACTTCAGGGAGCTGCTCAATTCGTTTACTGATCACGTTGGAGGCAAAACGGCTCAATTCAGCAAAGGATTGGGAAACGGGGAAAAGGGAGGAAGGGTTGGAAATGTTTGAAGGGTTGGAAATGTTTGAAGGGTTTGAAGGGTTGGAAATGTTTGAATGGTTTGAAATGTTTGAAATGTTTGATGGCTGCGCCGTTTGAGGGTTGGAACTTGAAACTTTTAACTTTGAACCTGAAACTTCCTTTAATGTAAGGTTGAGATAAAAGACGGGGATGTCGGTTGCATTGGCTTTGATAACGCGTGGGCGACTGATATTTCTTGGGAGATTGTTCATCGCCCGGTCGATCTTTTCGTTGACCTCTATAAACGCGTAATCTATTTTTGCCCCGTATTCGAATTCCAGGTGGATAACTCCGTTTTCGTTCCTGGCCTCACTGGTAATGTCAGATAAATGGGACAGTTGCATTAATTGGCGCCGCAATGGTTTGATAACCGTATTCTCCAGTTCACGGGCCGAAGTATTGGGAACACTTACCTGAACGGTAATCTCCGGGATATCAATGTCCGGCATTAAGGATACAGGGATATAATTGATGGCAACCATCCCCAGGATCAGGAGCGCAATGAAGGACATGGTGACAGCTATGGGGCGACGAATCAGGAAACGGATCATTTTTTTTAGTTTGAAGGTTTAGATTGGTTATTGCTTTGGTGGTTTGTATTTGTTACCTCACATGTAGTTAGTTATGTTTCAATTCATTTAGCCACTCTTATAGTATCGTGATTGTCATTGAAATACTTAGCAAAAACAAAATCCAAATATGCTATTGTTCTATCAGGAGCACTCACTTCTGGGAAAAATGGTAGTAATATTTTGCCATTACGAGTTAAAATCGCAAAAAACCGTCTTTGATTTCCATTCAGATATGGAAATTTAACAAGTTCTCTATTAAGTCGCTTATAATTAATACCCACCAAATCTGCATTTAAGCTGATATTAACATTTTTTGTGTTTTCCATTACTGGTAAAACGATTACATCATTTTCGTTATTTTTTTTAAACTTTTTCTTTAAAGCATAAATATCTTCAAGAATACATTTATTACATTCTCCGCCAGAATATGTATATATCAATACTAAGGAATCTTTTGGGGTATTAATATTGATAGAATCATAATTAACACTAATATCCTGCGATAGCAATTGTAAATCTTGGGTAAACAATTTATTATAATCATCAATTTTAATTTTATATCTTTTGATCTCATCCTTATAATAATTTTTAATTATTATACCACTAAAAATTAAAAACATATTAAGGAATACTATAATAGCAACTATAATTTTTAATAATTGATCTTTTTCTTTAATATTAAAAGTTTTCATTTAAATAGATATTTGATTTTTGATCTCTTTCAATTATTTGGATAATTTATACCCTTTTAAAATTTTTCATTACATTCATAAACCACGATTATCGGGTTATTATTTGGAGTTATTTTTACCAGTTTAGATCTTTCTTTTTCTGAAAGAAGGATTTTATTATCTCTGATATTTTTAATAAAACTTTCCATACTCCCAGGAGTATCATTTTGAATTATCGAAATAAAATGATTTCTTGACGTAGTATAGAAATTTGAGATTACTTCTTGATGTGTTAGATCATCAATCAGACTACTCGTACAGTGTAGCTCTTTATTTTCTGGCCAATAGAATATATTATAGTTTCTATTATTAGACCTAAACCTGAATGAAATTAATTTGTTCGTTTCTATATAATTTGTAATTCCCATGAATTTCTTACATATCCTATAATAATAGTTGACAAATTGCCTGGAATCCTTAAATTGATTCATAGTGCTTATATCCTCTGCTGTTAATTTATTTTTTGTTGATATGACTAAAAAAGGACTTAATTTATTCTCCTTTACACTGAATATCGTATCAAAAAGTGATTTTGAATATTTAATATCATTTTCTGTTTTGAAAAAAATGGATGACATATTAAAAGGCTGTTTAAATCCTTTACAATATATTTTATTAGAAAGCCACTTTGATTTTATTTCTCCTAAATTGTTTATCCCATAAAGTAGATAATCAACATTTCCAAGGTTTATGAAAAGTTGATCAATATATGTAATACCATTTTGTGTAGCAATTTGAATTGGGCAGAGATTCCCCTTATTAAGTTTAATTTCATTAATGAATTTACCTTGAGTAGAAAATATGATCACTTTACTTTGTTGTGTATCCAATATTTGAATCTGTTTCTTTTGATTGTCTATTGTAAAGCTTGTTGGTTGAGAATATTCGCCAGGTCCCTTTCCAATATGACCTATTTTTTTTATAAACATACCTGCATTGTCAAAAAGAAGCAGGGCTTTCGTAATATTTGAATCCAGAATATAAAGAGTATCATCTGACAGTTCCAATTGATTAATATTTCCAATCAAACACTCCTCTTTTGTTTCTAATGGTAATAATTTAAATCCTTTAAATATAGATGAAAATAAAATTGGCTTTTCAATTTCTAATTTATCTATATTTATATCAATTAATTTATCTGCCTTTTGTATTCTATTAAGTTTTTTTTCATTTTTGATTTGGCACATAGAAAATAGAACCAAGCATGAAATCAAGATTATAAATTCTTGTGATCTTTGTCTTGTAATCATATTATTTAGATATTATTTTTTATATGTAATATTTCGCTAATTATGCTTATTTATTTTATTGCTTTGTTATCGTACCGTATTACATTAAATGCTATTAAGGCAGATAGAAAAAATCCGATTAAAATTTTCTTTTTCATGAAATTTCATTTAAAATAAAATAAATAATAACGATAATAGAAACAATAAAATTTGCCATATGAATCATTTCATTGGCAGAACAAATAGTTGTTCTTTCTTACTTATTTCTATCTTTGTCACATCACCTCACTTTCTTATTTGAAAAGGAGCAGAACAGGAAGCGGATAACTTTTGCGGTTTATACTTCCTGTTCATTCCCTTTGATTATAAAAACCATTTTCCAATTATCTGTTTCATTTACTCAACTTAACAGCAGAAACTACACCAACCCTTCCAATCCTTTTCCAACATTTTAAGCATTTCCAACCGTTCCTACTACTTCACCTTCACCTTTGACTCGTGCGCCAGGTTAAGGTTGCCCGATACAATGACCGTGTCCCCCGGTTCGAGCCTGGCCCCTTTGTCAGGGTGGGCAATGACAGAGTAGGAAGTGGTATTTTCACCGGTTGTTTGGATGTAGGTCCAAAAGGCAATAGTATCCCTGGTGCACCTAAATAGCACTTCCTGGTTGTCGCGAAGCAATACGGCTGACTTGGGCACCACCAGTCGGTCAGGTATTTCCTTTTGTATCAATACTTTTACGTTCATCCCATCCATTAAGCCTCCTGTATTTTTTACCACTGCTTTTACCAATATCAGGCCATTTTCGTCTATGACCGGGTTGATCTCCGATATATGACCTGTGTAAACGGTCTGGTTTGAAAAAGGAATTAACCGCACTTCGTAGCCCATCCGGATGTCACCTGCTTCACTTTCGACCATCCGAAACTCAGCTTCAAACTCCGAATCGTCGATCAGGGTACAAAAAGTGGCACCTGCATTTACCCTGTCATATTGTTTTTGTGTGATATTGGCCAGTTTACCGTTGAAAGGAGCTATCAACCGTGTGGATTCCAGGTTAAATTGAGCTGTTTTCATGCTTTGCAAAGCCTCTGCATGGCCTGAGCGTATCGTAGCCATCTCGTAAATATGTGGAGGGATGACTGTAGTATCCATGGTGTTGTACCCTTGACCGATCAGCACATTCAGCATTTCAAGTTTTGTCCTTTTTAATACAATCTGGGCATTGGCAAGCTGTTGCCGGTAAACAAAGGTATTTAATTCGGCAATCACCTGTCCTGCTTTCACAGGGTCGCCATTATGAACACTCAGCTTTTCCAACTGTTCGCCCACACGAAACTGAAGTTCACATTTCCGGTAAGCTACCAGTTTCCCGTTGTTGACCAACTCTTGACGGAAATAACCTTTTTGAAGTACCATGACTTCAACCGGGTTTTGCTGTTCGGTGTATTGCCGTTTTTCGGTATTGGTACTGCTTTCTGCCGGTTTGACGCCACAGGCATCAATCACAATCGGAAGAAGAAGGATGTATAAATATTTCATATTGTTTATATATATTATTTGTCTTTTAACCTTAGTAACAATGGCAAATAAAACAGGATGGCGGTTACTGAAAAGATAAGGCCACCCATTGCCCCGACTGCAAAGGCAAACCAAAAAACCTCCTTTTGTCCTGACCATACAAACGGAACCAGACCCAAAACCGTCGAGATAATGGTCAGGAAGATAGGAATAATTTTATGATTAAATGCTTTGAGGTAAATCTTCAAATTATCCCGCACATCCCTGTCCCTGCAGAAATTGTTATAGTCGTTCACAATGTACAAGCCTGCATTTACAACGATGCCGCACAAAAGGATAAAGGAGGCAAACCCTCCCTGGTCAAAATTAAGGTCAAACAGGTAGAAGGTGAGAAAGACCCCGATAAACGAGACCGGAATCATAAAAATGATGGCCAACGGTTGCAGCAATGAATCAAGCAAAATGGCACATATAAAATAAATAATCACGATCACCAGCAGGATCAGTAGATATTGTTTCTTATCCTCTTTGTCCCATCCACCCCATTGGCTCTGCCGCACAGTGTACCCGAGGGGCAAAATCCGCGATAATTCTTTCTCATGTTCTTCCCGCACCATTCGCGCAAGCGGTTCAGGGCCTATGAAATCATAAGCCACAAAGAGTTGATATTGCTGGTTGGTCTTGTAAATATCATTGCCCGATTTTTGTTTGTCCACTTTACCAAGGCTGGAAAATTTGAATTGTTTTTCACCGATAGGAACAGGGCGGTTGTTTAAATCCCAGACATTAAATACGTTGTATGCATCGGAAACAAGTGATACTTGCTGAAGTTCGTTGCCTGCATAAACCGGTGAAAGATTGGATTTGTAGACCTTGTCCTTCAGAAAGGAATATAACTGGCCAATCTCTATATCGTTCAAACCCAGTCCTTCCTGGTTAAAATCAATGTTATACTCATACAAGGTTTTCGAGTTCCAGCCCGTTGAACCTGAAATCTCAGCATCCTTCACCCGCTCATTTTTTTCCAATCGTCCTTTTAGTTGCTCCGCAAACCTATACAATTGGTCGTAATTGTAGCCTTCCAGTACAATCCGGCTATTTTTATATCCTGTATTGAGCGCATTGGAGAACCCCTGTCCAACCCCGTAAACTGACCAGTCCATTCCCCCGAGGCTGATGGCTTTCGAAGTAATCTCTTCCTTTAAAAAGTAGGGGAAGGAGCCAAACTCGTATTCAGGTTTAAACTGAATGCTAATGGATGAATTGTTATAGGCTGTTATGGAAGTTTGAAATAGGTCGATTTCATCGAACTTACTCAGGAAGTTTTCCATCAATACCACCGCATCATTCAGTTGCTGGACGGTACACCCTTCGGGCATGGTTCCACGTGCATAAAGGGTAGTGCGCGTGGGTTCCGAGTAAAACGAGTTTTCGAATGCAAATTCAGAGAAAAGCCGTAAAGAGCCCCCCAGAACCTTTTCGGCCATAGGCCGTATGTTTTCAGTAAACCATGGATCTCCCAAGGTTTTGTTGTACCATCCGGCCCAGGTTCCTTCCTGCTCTATTTTTGTTGGAAGCCATTGAACCGGAATGCCAAAACCCAGCACAAAGAAAACCAGGCAGGCCCATTTATAACGCTTGCTCAGCTTGATGAACCTGCCATAAGCCCCCGAAATGAACAGTATCCTGCAATTTCGCCTGAATGATTTACGGGACCCCTTCTTGTTCAGGTTGATTTTTTCCATCAGGGCAGGGATTAAAAACAGGGCAATGGCCATCGAAACCGAAAGGTTGACAATGATGACCTGTGCAAATTCAATCAGGTTGATTTTTTGCTCTTCTTTCAGGAAAAAGATCACGCACATGGCTCCAATGGTTGTTAAAGTTGCTGCCAGGATGGCTAAAAATGCCTTCCGGTTTTCCTGGTGGCGGATATGGTCGATCATGATGATGCTGTTGTCGATCACCATTCCAAACGAAATGGTAATCCCAGCCAGTGTATATAAATGAATTTCGATTCCCAGTACATAATAGAAGATACAGGCGATCACCAGGTTGGCTATGATACTGATCATGATCAGTAACAGGTATCTGACCTGCTGGCTGATCAGCAAAACAAAGGTGAGCAGGATCAGCAGGGAAAGGAAGACCCGTTCTCCGATTTTATTCAGCTCTTCATCCAGGTATTGGGTGTTATCATTGGCAAGCAACATGGAATAACCCAAAGGAAGTTCGGCCTTTAATGCTTCAACCTGGCGCTTTACCTCCTTTGCCAAATGCAGGTTGTTGACCTTGTCATCGGGATAGACAATCATATTGATGGTATTCAGTCCATTGATACGGAAATACGACGAAGCCTGCTGTTCTTTGTGAATGATAGTGGCAATATCGCCCAACAAAATCATCCGGTCTTTTACTTTTTTTACTGGTATGAAACGCCAGTTGATGCTGTCTGACTGACTGTTGCTCAGATAATACCCGGTAATGGTTTGACTGTCCGTTTTTATACCTGAAACAGCGCCCTGGCCTAAAAAGTCCTTCCGGAAATAATTGGATATGCTCTGTGCAATGTTTTCGGAACGAATGCCCAGTTCCTGAATTTTTTGGCTGTTAAAACGAATTTCCCATTCAAAAGGTGTGGCCCCATACACTTTCACTCCACTGATTCCAGGAATAACCGACAATTTGGGAACCAAATGTTCTTCCGCGAATTTCTGGATAAAAAATGGGCTGGCACTGGCATTGAGCGTGTAGGTCAATAAAGGGCTACTGTTCTCTCCCCCTGAACTCATTGAAAGCTCAGGAAAAGAAACCTGCTCGGGCAATGTGGGGTAAATTTGCCTGATGAGTGATGCCACCTCGAAACGTACGGCATCCAGGTTCACCTTTTTTTTGAACGACAAATTGATAGACCCATATCCTTTTGCCGAAACCGACGAAACATCCCTGATGCCTTTGATTGAACTAAACAGCCCTTCCAATTTCGAAGTTACTTCCTGCTCAATTACCCGTGCCGAAGCATCTGGCCACCTGTAACTGACCGATAATCCCGGTAATGACCGCGAAGGCATCAACTGTACGTTGAGCAAGGGCAACACGCTTACTCCCAAAATCATCAACAAAAGGAAGATGATTAGTATAGAGAAAGAGGAAGGGTGATATTTTTCTGAAAAGTTCATGATTTTTAATATATTTTCAAATAGAATTTTTAATTTTTTTTCCTTAATTCTATTTGACCCTTATAAAATATTAGAAGGTACGATTTACATATTTCGCAATTTTTACTATTGTTTAATATAACGAGAATAAATATTTGTCACATAAATCAATATACGAGGTGTTCGAGTTTTGATTTATGTGACAAGCTTTGTAAATCTTGTTTCAAATGTTTATCTATGCTGGCCTACAATTATTTATATACGTAATTATAATACATATTACATCTATATCATTCATTATTTATATGTAAAATATTTTAATAACATTTCATCAAGATACTTATTGGTTAAATCTGGACTGTTTTGATCTACAATATACATATCTCTTAAATAGAAATCATCAAAAACCACAAAATAATGTGCCAAATTATTTTGATAAACATTAAGGTTCAATCCTTTACATATAAGATACATGGGATATTTAACATTATTAAGCTTGCAAAACATTGCAATATCCCTTATATGTTCGTAGTTAGTTAATATTATAATATTATCAAATCCAAATGTTGATTCAATATTTTTAATACGAAGAATTTCTTTCTCAACGCATGAGCTACATGTTAGCTTTGAAAATGAGAATATGAGTTTCGGCCTAGGTGAGAGTATTTCTTTAAAGAGTAATGTATCTCCTTGGATTGAAATTATTTTCATATTTGGATCAAAGGGGAAAAAATTATCTTTTATTTCAAGAAAGTATTTATTTTTTAAATTCTCAAACTTCAATTTGTCAATTTCAATTGTTTTTTGATTTATTAAAATATTGTTATTGACATTTTTTATATGAAAATAAATAAATAAAATATTTAAAATTCCCATAAATGCTAGTATGAATATAATGATTTTAATTTTCATTATCGTGATTATTTTAATGTGACTATCATAATTATTGGATTATCCATTACTTTTGATTTATTAATTTTAGAATACAAATCCTCTTGTTTCTTTTTTTCTAAAATTGTAAATCCGTCATATATATCTTGTTTAATTAGACTTTTTAATTCGTATGGGTAAAAGATATTGTAAATTCTCCCGTCCCTTAATGCATCAAATGGTAAAAAAGGAAATCCTCCATCTAAATCATTTATAAAACCAGCTTTTAATTCAAAATTCAAGTTGTTATTATGTTTAAATGAAAAGCTACGACATTCTTTTGTTTCCTTATTGTATATCAAATGTTTAATTTTATTTCTGAATACTCCTCTCAGGAAAAACAGATACTTGTCTGTTTCGATGAAATCGGAATAACGAAAAATATCTTTTGAAATTTTATTCATTTCCTTGGAGGCAATATTTGTAGTATAATCTATTTTATACCGTGGTATCATCTTAGTTTCTTCGATAATTCTATAGATTATGTCTAAGTTTATCTCCCAATAAGTTAATGAATCGCAATAATAGTTCAGTCTAGTTAAAAAAGTAGAGGCCATTGATTCTTTTGCTTTTTCGTTTTCTCTATCAAAACTTTTACTTAATAATTGTCCATCTAAAGTATAATAAGATAATCCATAGTTTTCATTTCCAATAAAATCTGGCTTAACCCATGATAGAGCAAGGAATTTATCATCCACACATGTAATACAAGTAGGATAAGAGCTCAATTTAAACTCAAAGTCAAAATCGCCATTGAAATTAAATTTTAATACTTTTTTTTGGTCTGAATCATAAATATAGATTATATTTTCTGTTGAATTAATTGTAAAATCCATTATCCGGAGGTATTCACCTGGTCCTTTCCCAACTCTACCAACACTTCTTACAAACTTCCCTGTTTTATTAAAAATAAAAAATTGTTTTTTATTAAATAGAAATATCAAACTGTCATCAATCATTATTTTATCTATTTTATCAATTAAACATTCATTGGTAGTTTCCAAGGGAACATATTGAATATATTTAGCAATATCACTGAGTTTTAATACAATGCCATCATTTTCTAAACCTTCATTAAGGTTGATAATCTCGACATTTTTGTCTATGTGGGTTAAGGGTTTCTTTTGACAACCCATTACAATAAATAAAATTATTAGTAATTCAAAATATTTCATTTTTATTTTTATAATTTAATGCAAATAGTCGTATTAATCTATTTTGATAATGAGACTGGCTTTTTCTAGTCAGTCTCATTTTGGAGAACCTCAGTGAATTAGATAAAATTGCAAATCCTACCTTCATCATACGATAAATATATTCATTTATTTATCGTTTATTAAATGAAGTTCATAGAGAATTAATTGTATACTATATTGATATATTCATGGTATGTGAACATATATATATATATATATTGTTTCGTAACGATGAATAAGTACAATGGTAGAACAATTAAGTACCACAACTGATTGCTGAACAATCATCGCCACTACCTTCGCAGGATTGACTAAAAATTATTTGCCCATTGCAAGTACATTGACTACCGCTTTTAACATTTCTCATCTCATAACTCTGAACTCCACATTCGGAGTCCGCTGAAGCTTTAATTCCAAAAAAAGATAAAGAAATATCATTATTCACAGATTTACTTGCCGGAATTAGAACATTAAGAAATATTACTCCTAATACTAAAAATATAAGTGCAAATCGATTAGATAAAATTTTATTTTTCATTTCATTTTTATTTTATATTAACCACAACTAATTTCAGTACAGCCATTGCCTCCTGATTCACAAGATTGTGAAGTAACAAAAGTGTTACCGCAAGTACAAATTGATCCAGTTTTTGCCTTAAAATTAACATATGAACCTCCCATACAAGATTCAGAATCAGCAAAAGCAATAGTAGAAAAATGTTTAAGTATAGAAAATCCAATGTTCTTTTGATTGGAATAATTATATTGCCATATAGAAATACTACATATTACCATTATGACAATTATTTTTATTTTAGTTTTCATATTTTAATTAATTTATGATAAGTTTTGTTTATACAATTAATATACATATTTGTTATTAATTTTTATTTAAAATAATCATATCTTAGACATGATTATTAATTAACAATAAGTTATTTTTGCTCCCTGAGGGGAGCTACCGCTTCTGAAGTTTGAATTCGCTTTTCATTTGGAAATATGTTTTTAGTTATTTTAAGATGTTTTTCATCTCAACCTTTATATCTTTAATCGCAGTTGATTCAATCTTTACACCTTTCTCCATTACTTTTTTAGCCATTGTCACTGCCTTTTCCATTTGTCCGGTTTCGTTGTATAGTTTTGCCAATAAATATAAGGGATAAAACCGGGCGGGGGCCATATTAAGGGCATGCATATAGGCCTGTTCGGCTTCGATGTTATTACTTAAAGACTTGTAATTATTGCCCAAACAGGTATAAAGTATGGTATTGTTTAAATGCTGCTTAGCCTCTTTTAATATCACAATAGAGCTATCATATTTCCCAGCCATTTCAAGGGCTTTGCCATATTGCACCAAAAAGTCGCCGTTGTTTTTTATGAGTGGGTAAGACAGTTCAAAATCTTCGAGGCACTCCTTGTAAGCCCCCACGTTGTAAATATCGGAGGCATCCTTCCAGGATTTATAAGCCTGGTATTGTCGTGCAAGGATTCTCCCCGCAGGAAAAACGGCCATCAGGGCAACTACAAGCGCTGCATACAAAACCGCAGTGCCTGTAAAGGCTGCCTTTTGCGGAGGTACCGGGATTGTTTCATTCTTGCCCAATTGGAATATACATATTGGTTTTTGTTGTGATGCGACTACACCGACAAACATCACAAACAGCATTTCTATGGGAAGGATATCGGAAGGGTATGAAAACAGGGCAAAAACAAGGATCGAAAGCAAACCACCACGCGCTCCCAGAAGAGTCAAGTGACTATTATTGTTTTCCCCTAAATCGATTTTCAAGAAGAACAAACATCCAATCACTGCAAATGCCAACAATAAGCCTATGATCCCTTTTTCAACCGTTATCTTTAAGAATTCATTGTAGGCATAGGTAACGTTGTCGGCCTGCATGGCTTCCGGCACATCTGAGTTGAGACTAAAATAGGCAGCCTGGTAGTTCATGTATTCAGCCGCAAACTTGTCAGTGCCACGCCCCCAAACAGGTTTTTCGGCAACCATATTGGCTGCTACCTTCCATATCAATAATCGGCCATCGGCAGAGTCTTTTTTGAAATAATATAAACCAGCTCCTGTGAGGATAAGTATAATGATAAGAGAAGAAAACAGTATAAATCGTTTTATTCGAGTATGAAAAACTAACCTGATTTGCGATAACAATTGGTATTTTATTGAAAGAAGGTAACCAGCTGAGACCAGAACGCCCAGCCAGGCGGCACGGGAGCGGGAAGCAGGCTGAACCAGGCACATACTTATCATTGAAATCAAACCAAATGATTTAAGAATAACACAATAGGTGCAACTTAGACGCTCTGCCTGCTTCTCCGGGGTGTCTCCCTCCTTGTTATTGTGATAGAAAATAGGAGCAATAAAGGGTATTCTTTTTAAAAAAGCCCTTATTCTGATACTGAAAGAATTCAATTTTAAAACAATGGGATGTTGTGATGAAATACCCGTAGCATCATAGAACAAATAAAACCCAAGTGAGACAGGGAAAACTGCTGCCAGATAACCGGCATAGGGCCCGGGGTTAAAGAAACTTCCGGTCATGCGAAAGATCCCATGGTTGGAGGAATACAAACCATACAACTGCATGTTGCCATAAATGGCCTGGATCAAGCCAGAAATCACCACGGCTATCAAAAACAACAGTTGGTTGCTACCGTTTAAGGCACGAACACACAAATAAAACAGTATCAAAGCGCCAAAGGATAACATCTGGAGATGATCGACTGGATGTAGCCAGTAAAAAATGACCACCAAAACACTATATGCCCCCAACAATAAATCAACCAAGGTAACCCTGATGGTGATTATTTCACGTTTAATGGCTGCAATAAACAATACAATCACTACATAGCCCAGCATTCCCCACAACAAGCCGAATGCCTTGCCACTTTGGGTGGGATCCATTAATTCCTTGTTGTCTAACTGTGGAATTACCACCATTAGAGTAGCCAGCAATAAAGCAGGAATCAGGAAATGAATTTGTTTTAATAATTTCCCCATTGAGTAATGCTTGAGTATAAAACAACAACACCTGATCTAACTCAAATGAAATAATCGATAATTGCAGATAAAGTCCAATCGTTAGAGAAAGGTCTCGTTGGAGGATACTCGCCCCCAGGAGGATCTATTTCCACTGGTTCATCTGCTCTTGCTTCCAGCAATGTGAGCGATAATTGGGATTGTTTTTTTGTTACCGTGGTTGGGGAAAGGAACACATTTGCAATGATCAATAACATGACAACAAAACACAAGCTTTTCTTCTTCATAACATTTTCCATTTTTAGTTGTGCATCAAATCTGAATTGTCATATATAATACAATGACCTGGCACAAACCTAATGAAGATGTTACAAAGTGTTCAAATTTAGAGGGGTGCAAATGGGGTGTATTTTTGTAAAGAGTGCTTTTTTTGACCCACCTTTAATCAAAATCATTCAGAAAAGTATTAATATCTTTGGCATCTTCCAGAAAAAACTTATTTCGAATCCTTTTTTTACCGCTTTTTACTGCGTCGATTCCGACATTACATAAATCGCAGATCACAGTATTCTCTAAATTAAAATAGATGCACATGCAATATTTTAGATCAGTTAGAGAAAGCTCCGGTACTGCTTTTTTTAGTTTTTCAATCCAACCAGGGCGCAAACTCCGGAAACTTGTTTCAAATTCTATCCATGTTTTAATCCGCTTTTGATCTATTGCCATTAAAAATTCAGAAAGCTTGATTGAGTCATTGTGCTGAACTTTCCATTCCTCCATCTGAATGATTAGTTCTTCATTTCTATTCTCCTCATTATTTAATGATACAAGCAAATTGCTAAATTGATCCTCGATCTCCATGTTTTTTAATTTCAGAATTTCCTGTTTGTATCTACTCTCCTTTAATAAAAACCGAACAATGAAAAAAGCAAAAATAAGGATCAGGCAAATGGCCCCTATAATCAAAAAAGATCGTTGAACCTGTACCTTTAATTCCAACTTTTCCCGTTCCATCTCCGAATACCGGTAATGGGCACCCAATGCCAACATTTGATTTTGTTGCAGCGCATCCAAATCCTCTTTCTGTAATGAATGATATCTTTCAAGCATCGTGTGCGCATTCTTAAAATCGCTGGTCCGCTTGTATACATTGGCCAACAATTTTACACACTCGGTTTCTACACTGATAATATTTAATTCCATTGCTTCACTCAATACTTGGTGTGCAACCTCAATCGATTGCTTGTCTTTACCTTGTTTGGCATAAAGATAGGCCTGCAAGTATTTGTACCGCATTTTTTGTCTGGCTGTTGGAATATATAAATAATCTCTGTTATTAAAATTTTCATAGTATAACTGAGTACCCTCCGATGGATCATGCGTGATTCTCACAATCAATGAATTAAGTTCTATGGCGTAAACTCTTGACCAACGATGCACGATGCTATTATCAGTTATAGCCTGCTTATAATAAATGCTTTTTAACGAATCATTCTTTTCAGAAACCCCCAAGGTAGCGTGTAACAATCCATTATAGTTCGGATCATTAAATTGTAAGACCGCCTTTTTTAGCCGGTCAATTAATACTTTTTCATCCAGTTTAAGTTGCTTCGACATACGAAACAACCCCAAAGACGCATAGAATTTAAATTTGTCCTGGTGATTTATATTAAAATAATTTTCACATTCCACATATAAACTTGCTGCATTTTGATCCAAATTAAGGTACTCAAAAGTAAATGCCTTGATGAGTTTACAAATATTGAGATGATAATCATCGTGCTGATTTAAGAAGAAATTTTCCGCTTTTTCCAATTCTTTGATACTTTTATCATACTCCTCATTATTAAATTGAATGAATCCCCTGATGGTTCTAATCCTTGCCTGATCGAAGGAAGTCATATTTGTGGTGTCCACTTTACCAAGCATGCTTTCCAAATTTTCCGTCTGCTGAAACATTTGAGTCTCGATGCTGTCTAACAACTCACATCTGGCCTTATCAGTACAATCGTTCGTTTGGTTACAACCGCTGAATGAAATGAAAGCAAATGCAACAAAAAAAGCAAAAACAATCCTCCTGCCAGAAAGTATATCGTATATTTTAAGTAGATGCATTTGATTGATGATTATATCTGGCTAATATATAACAATTGATCAGAAGTTAATGATGAAAGAGTGTATAAACAGTAAAGGTTGACAATTGTCATACTGATACAAATTAAGTTTCACATTCTACTGGTGCTTTTTGGCCTAAAGGTTTGAATATCTGATGGACACAAATTATTTTAATTCCCACTATACTCCATTTAGGACCATATTTTCATATTCGCCAGATACACCCAGACATCCTATCAGTGCATGGGCCAGACTTAACCTAGACTGTTAAACAACCGCTACAATGAATACATGAAAATTTCAAAAAGAGGAAGGAGGGAAATGAGAAGGGAGAAGGTGAGACGGTGGGAAGGGAGAAGGGAGAAGATGAGAAATGAGAAGGTAAGAAAATAAAATAGAGGATGGAGAAAGTGGAGAAAGTGGAGAAAGTTGGTCAGGCCATTTGCAATCGCCTTTTTAATTCACCGGGACTGCAAATGGCTTTTCACACTTCAAGTATTACGAATCGATTTTGAATCCACCGCGATTGAAAATCAGGGGTGTTCGGAAGATGTCAAAGCACATTTAAATGGATTTTTTTCATTGAAAAACCAGGCTGGGGAACGACCACCTACAGCTACAACACCAATAAACAGCTGACAGGTATCAGTTCACCGGGCAGTGTGAGCCGTACCTATGGCTATGATACCAGGGGCCGGGTAAATAGTGTGGCCGAAAATAGTACAGGTTCTAATTTTTCCACTAGTTTTACCTACGATTCCTTTGGCCGGCTCGGTACCCGTACACATCCCTCTGGCATTGTTGAAACATTGGGGTACAACAGTTGTGGGTACCAGGCAAGCATTTCAGCCGGAGGATCGACCCGATATACCATTACCGGCATGAACGCACGCGAACAATTGACAGCAGCAAGCTATGGCAGTGTTAGCCCCCTGAATGCAAGCTTCGGCTTCGATGCCTATGGCTATCCCAGTTCGGCAACAGCAGGAACCCTCCAGGACTGGCGCTATTCGTTTGACCCTGTGACGGGTAACCTGAGTTCAAGGCAGAACTTTTTGCGCGGCAAATCCGAAAGCTTTACCTACGACACTACCCATGACCGACTGCTGAGCGTAACAGGACCTCA
>DASXUZ010000297.1:0-7622 GCA_036504555.1 Prolixibacteraceae bacterium
TTTATCGGAGATCGTATTGTCGTGTCACAGCGATTGTGACGATTCAGTCTTCGGGAATCATGATCAGAGCGTCATCCCAGATCAGCAACTCATTTTCAGTGGTCAGTCCCTGAAGTCTTACAACCAGACAGTATTTTCCAACCATTAGTTGTTTTAATTACGATTACTCCAAAAATACAAAATCCGGGTTCCAGGTTCCGAAGTTATTGAAGTTATTGAAGATATTGAAGATATTGCAAGTTCTTAATTTTGGTATATTGAATAAATTATGCAATTGCAATATCTTCAATAACTTCAATAACTTCAATAACTTCGGATGGAAGGAAGTAACTGTCTGGATCAAAATCACAATGTTAAAATACTGCAATCCAAATAATTGGACTTAATTTATTCCAATAAAAATCAATAAGTTTGAATGATAAAAACTAAACCGGCTACTGTATTTGGTGAAAATACGGGTAGCGAAGAAATTAGCCCATACTTAATCTGATTGCTGACCAATGGTTAAAAAACCAAAATATATTTCCTGATCCTCCTCATTCAACATAGAAACTACTAAATTTGACTTTTCATTTTCAGGATTAAATAAAAGAACATGTCCAAAATATTGGTGATTGATGACGAACGGAGTATTCGTAATACGTTAAAAGACATTTTAGAATTCGAAAAATACCAGGTTGAAGTAGCCGAGGATGGGTTTAAAGCCCTTGAACTGATCCGAACAGCCGACTTTGACGTAATCCTGTGCGATATCAAAATGCCGGGCATGGATGGCATTGAGGTACTGCAGAAAATTGAGGAAATAAAACCTGACACCCCTGTGGTGATGATTTCAGGCCACGGGAACATCGATACAGCCGTGGAATCAATCAAAAAAGGAGCCTTCGATTTTATTGAAAAACCACTCGACTTAAACCGCCTGCTCATTACCCTTCGCAATGCAATGGACAAATCGACCCTCATCAGTGAAACAAAGGTTTTACGTAAAAAAGTGGGTAAGCAAACCGACATGGTGGGAACTTCGGCCTCCATCCAAAAGGTAATGGACATGGTCGATCGGGTTGCCCCCACCGATGCCCGGGTGTTAATTACCGGTTCAAACGGGACTGGCAAGGAATTGGTAGCCCGTCGCTTGCATGAAAAAAGCAACCGCTCAGAGGGTCCTTTCATTGAAGTCAACTGCGCTGCAATTCCTTCTGAATTGATTGAAAGTGAATTATTTGGCCATGAAAAAGGAGCATTTACCTCGGCCATCAAACAGCGCAAGGGGAAGTTTGAACAGGCAACAGGGGGAACCATCTTCCTGGACGAAATCGGCGACATGAGTCTATCGGCCCAGGCCAAGGTGCTTCGCGTCTTGCAGGAAAGCATTATCACACGCGTGGGTGGTGATCTGCAGATCAAGGTAGATGTGAGGGTAATTGCTGCTACCAATAAAAACCTGGCACGTGAGATTGAGAACAACAACTTCCGGGAAGATTTGTATCACCGCTTGAGCGTTATCCTGATTCATGTGCCTGATTTAAATGACCGGGTAGAAGACATCCCCCTTTTGTGTGACTATTTTATCGAATTGATCTGTACGGAATATGGAATTCCACAAAAGACCATTGAAGAGGATGCCATAGCCGAACTTCAGAATATCCGCTGGACGGGCAATATCCGCGAGTTCAGGAATGTCATTGAGCGATTGATTATTCTGTGTGATAAAACCATCACAAGGGAAGACGTATTAACTTATGCAACGGCACGAAAATAAATTACATCAAAACATAGGCTCCCGTAGTTTTTCTTCTCTTGTTTCGTTTGAATGGTATTTCCTAGCCTATGAAAGTGACGCTTACATAAACCCTTTGAATACAATTCAGCAAAATACTGCAAACAACTTCTGCATTTAGGTTGTTATAGTCTCCGGAACACAGCATGTGTGCTTCTATGAAATTAAAACCTCTGAATACGGTTAGTTTGCGTTATGTCATGGCGTGCTGAAAATTTGAACCTTGTGTATAAATTTTTCTAACCATATCTCAGAGGTTTTTGTATTAAATACTTTCCCCAAAAGTCCTTTCGACTTCTTTGAATTCCGTATATTTAATAAAAATAAGGAAATGATCAGCCAGCTGGTCCATTTCAGATCTCTGTGACATCGTTTATTTATATACGAAATCATTCAACCATGTCAAAAATTAAAAGATTTGACTTTAGTTTTCTTTCAAAAGATGAAGTGATCATCTTCTATGGCATCCTTGTTATCAATATTACGTTCTTATTCTATACCAGGTTTTATCCATCCATGGATGGCCCTGCTCATTTATACAATTCGAACTTAATCAAGCAACTGCTGGTAAGAAATAGTTTTCTAGGGCAGTTTTATCAAATCAGTACTTTTCCAATTCCAAACTGGACCAGTCATTTCATTTTGACCTTTTTGCACTTCCTGTTTCCGGGGTGGCTTTGCGAGAAATTGTTGATCATTCTTTATGTGACGGGAATGGCACTCTCCTTCCGCCATTTGATAAAGACCTTGAAGCCGGAAAATGTGGCATTGAGTATTTTTATTTTTCCGTTTATCTACTCCTTCTTATTCCACCTTGGATTCTACAATTATTCAATCTCGTTTATTTTCTTTTTTCTTACCCTGTCCTTTTGGATCAATAATTACAAGGCCAATCAACCATCCTTATACCTGTATACCGGACTTTTCCTTATAGGAACCTACTTATCCAATATTCTCACTTTTGCTTTTTTGGGGATTACGCTTGGCTGTACCATATTCCTTTTTGAAGCGGAGTCCAATTCACTCTTGAGCAAAAAATACATAGGTTCATGCCTTCAGCGCCTGCTGCGACTGACCACTGGTTCACTTCCGAGCCTTTTACTGTTCATCTTCTTTTTTCAACAGGTTTCATTCCCGGCACCCCAGCATCAGTACCAATCATCTGAACTGATCAAATGGATCAATGATGTCAGAAGTTTAATCGTATTTTCATACCAGGGAGAAGAAGTGATCACAGGGCAATTTTTTCACATCCTGGTATTTCTCCTTCTGTTTAGTATTGTGATTAACGAGAATAAAGCCAGGTTAAGAAATATGTTTTTGAATGCAAGGCCTACAATCGCCTATTTTTCAGTATTGGTAGCTTTTGTTCTGTTCTTCGTTTGGCCAGATGGTTCCAGTGCGGGGATGATGTCAGACCGGCTGTCGCTGATGTTTTTCATCCTTTTTACGATCCTTGTCATCACCCAGACACTGCCTGTCAAGCTTCAATCTGTATTTACCGTGATAGTCATTTTCCTTCACCTGATTTTATTAACCAAACATACGGCCATAATCCATGACTTAAACCGTGATGCAATATCGATCAATGAAACAGCCAGGTACATTGATGAAAACAAAGTTGTCTTGCCCGTCAATCTTTCTGACAACTGGATACAACCACATTTTTCAAATTACCTGGGGGTTGATAAACCTCTCGTTATTTTAGAGAATTATGAATTGGAAACAAATTGGTTTCCCGTACGATGGAATGCCAATTCACCCGAAATTATTCTTGGCAACAGACCTTCCATCGATGGCCTTTCCTGGCATCAAAGTGGTAATACCAGCAAACAGTTGCCCATCGATTATATCTTTCTCTATGGCAATCTTTCAAAAATAGGCGATAACAACTGGAAAGAGTTGAATGAAATCATAGACACCGAATTTATTCTTAAATATAAATCAAAAGACAATTATATCGAGTTATACCAACGGAAACTAGAAAAGCCATAATAGGATTGAAATTGCAGGAGTTGTGTAGGGACAATTTTTTAGTGTTCTTAAAAAATTCAATGACATGAAAACAATATCCATTAAACACTGCTTTCTCCTTATACCAGTTTTAATAGTACTGATCATTCAAATCCCAAATCTTGGCCTGCCTTATTTCTATGATGAAGCATGGTCTTATATTCCATCCATAAAAAAAATGGCTGAAGTAGGTCCCAGCTTATTGCCCGGGGTATTGCCTATTGGAGATTGCAAAGGTCATCCCCAAATGTTTTTCTTTATTGCCTCTATCTGGATGAATCTCTTTCATGGAAATATTATAATGATGAGGATTCTGCCACTGCTCTTTTCCCTTGGGGTGCTCGGCTCTGTATATGTTTTAATGTTGAAGCTGGTCAATTGGGAGTCCGCAATGATTGCTACTCTCCTGATTAGCGTACAACCCGTATTTTTGGCCCAGAGTATATTTCTATTGCCCGAAATGTTAATGATCTTTTTATTTGTCTTGTCCTTCTATTTTTTCCTGAACCGTCAATTCACTGCCTATGCCATTTCAAATACAATCATGGTACTAACCAAGGAAACGGCTATTGTATTTGCGATCAGTTTTGGACTTTATTATCTTTTTTCTTTGTTTCTGAAGTCTAACAGGGAGAAGCACAGGCACATTTATTTATTGGCCCTGGCAACACCTGGAATTTTCTATGCCGCCTTTTTGCTTTTACATTACCTGAAATTTGGGGTTGTTTTCTACGGCGATCACCTTGGATATGTGAGTTTGGATTGGCCCTCTATTCATTATAAAATTTTCATTGGTTACCGGTCCATTTTAATTGACTACGGTAAACGTTTTATCTCGATGGCAGCAATTGTTGGACTAATTGCAATGATCATTCAAGGACCTAAGTATACACGGTTCTTAATTTTGGGAATTGTCTCATTTTTGAGTTATATGCTTTTTACCATTTTAAATTTCTATACCCTCCGTTACAGCATGGCAGCCTTGGTGATCTACCTCATTGTATTCGCCTGTGTGATTGGGCAGTTAAGAATAAACAATCTCATAAAAGCTGGCATAACTTTTACCCTTGCAGCCATTTGTCTGTACTTTTCACTGACTCAGAAACAAAGCTCTGACATTGATCTTGGTTACGTGGAAACGGTGAAGATCTACCAGCAAACGGTTCATTTTTGTGAAAATAATAATCTGTATGACCAGCCGATTGCAACGTCCTTCAATATAGGCCTATGCCTTCACCTATATGACCTGGGATATGTGAAAGGGGACAAATCATTCTCCCATATCACGGATGTGCCGCATTACCTGGAAGCCCGTTATTT
Source organism: Prolixibacteraceae bacterium (assembly GCA_036504555.1). GTDB lineage: Bacteria > Bacteroidota > Bacteroidia > Bacteroidales > Prolixibacteraceae > Aquipluma. The sequence goes on from DASXUZ010000297.1 coordinate 5,111, forward strand.
GATTTACGAATCAACCATGCCAACCCCTACCCCGGAAACTGATTATGCCATTAAGAATTTCAAACTTGTAAAATCATTTGTCGATCATCATGCCTGGGCCTATATTTATGAAAATACCCAATACCAGGCCACAGCGGTGAATACCATTCCATAGAGGACTTTAATTCTATCCAAAAGGCTTAAAATGAAATCAAGAAATAAATGGTGACCATTCCTTGGCCTTCCATTGCTGATTGGGTACTGCCAAGGTCTGTGTTTCTGTAACCTATCTGTAATCTATCTGTAATGTATCTGTAATCTAGAATACAGATACATTACAGATAGATTACAGATAGGTTACAGAAACACAGACCTTGGCAGTACCTAAATAGCACTAAGGCAGGAAAATTGCATGGAAATATCCCTTGCCGGATGTTATGCCCAAACCTGGAAAACCGGACTGAATGAATGCCATTTTATATTTACGGTCCTAATCCATGGGATATGGTAATTATTCAGAGCCAGTGTATCGGTACAATCGACCTTCACTTTAGCTTGAAATTTCTTTTTAAAAAGCAAAATCGAATTATCTTTACAAAAAAAAACAGGGGATGATCAACAACAAAAAGGTTATAGTGGTGCTTCCTGCTTACAATGCAGCAAAAACACTGGAAATCACCTACAAAGAAATCGACTTCAACATTGTTGACGAAGTGATATTGGTGGACGATAAAAGCAAGGACGATACCATCCAGGAAGCCCAGAGGCTGGGGATCAGGCACATCGTCATTCACGAAGTAAACAGAGGCTATGGGGGAAACCAGAAATCGTGCTATAACAAGGCTCTTGAACTCGGTGCCGACATTGTCATCATGCTTCATCCCGATTACCAATATACGCCAAAGTTGATCCCTTCAATGACTCATCTGATTGCCAATGAATTGTATCACGTGGTACTGGGCTCGAGAATCTTGGGGAAAGGCGCCCTGGCTGGAGGGATGCCCTGGTACAAATATATCGCCAATCGTTTGCTGACCTTGTTTCAGAATACACTGATGAATGCCAAGCTTTCAGAATACCATACCGGCTACCGTGCATTTTCCAGGGAAGTACTTGAGAAAGTAAATTATGAGGCCAATTCCGACAATTTTGTATTCGATAACCAGATGCTGGCACAAATCTGGTATGCCGGATATGAAATAGCCGAGATTACTTGCCCTACCAAATATTTTGATGATGCCTCGAGCATTAATATTAAAAACAGCTCTATTTATGGAATGGGCGTATTAAAAACTTCTATTCAATATAGACTTCAAAAATGGGGAATTAAAAAATACCGGATTTATGCAAACAGATAAGAAGTCATTGTGGATTCACCTTCAGTCACTGCTCTATATTGTTCCATCCATTTATTTCATTATTGGATCTTATTTCCGTTCTATCCTGGGCGATTTATCATTACGGTCGCTTGATCCCGATTACATCTATTTTATTACCGGACTAGGCATTTCAGAGGGTCACATGAAAGTTGCTCATATCGACAACCCGGGAACACCACTGCAATACTTGATGGGCATCACCGACAGGCTAACTCACTTTCTTCGCCCTGGTGCAGGTACTTACCTGGAGGATGTTTTTAAGAATCCAGACTTATACATGTCGGTATCCAATTTGGTGTTGACAGGATTGATTACGGCAGTTATGTTTTATGCCGGCAAAAAGGTATACCAGGCCACCGGATCCGTTCTTTATGGAATCTTAATTCAAACAACGCCATTTTTGGCAGTCATCTGGTATGATTTAATTGGCAGGATCGTTCCTGAACTTTTAATGCCTATCCCAGTTATTTTCCTTGAAATATTTCTCATTGAATTGGTCTATTCAAAGAAAAACATTGAAGACTTCAGGCAAATTATACTGCTTTCTGCCATCTCGGCTTTTGGCATATCCATAAAACTTACTTTTATCCCCCTGTGGTTCATCCCTTTAATATTGATCAAAAGCTGGAAAAGTAAAGCTCAGTTTCTGGGTCTGTCAATCTTGTTCTTCTTTTTGTTTGCAATCCCTGTCACTCTTCGTTTTGGCACATTTACAGGCTGGATAAAGACTTTATTCATCCACAGCGGACAATATGGGGCCGGAGATGCCAACTTCATTAACTGGGCTGAATTCTGGACAAACGTCCAGTTTCTGTGGGGCTATGAAAGATGGTTTCTGATAACCGTCTTCCTCACATTATTCACCGCAATTGGCTATTATTTCATCCATAAGAAAGAAGCCGATAAAAGATTATTACTCGTAACGGGAGCCGTTTTAATAACCATTCTACTTCAAACAGGAATGGTATGTAAACATTTTTCTCACCATTATTACATCCCGGCTTTATTGCTTCTACCGGTATTGATTTTTCTTATTGCTGAATTTTTCAGAAAAACATTGAAAGGAAAAATGCAACTGTTAATTTCCGCTAGTCTGATAACCTATATACTGGCTTTTGCGGTGCATCAGCAAGCCTGGATTAAATTGAAAACTG
>DASXUZ010000298.1:0-29256 GCA_036504555.1 Prolixibacteraceae bacterium
TATTAAAACGCAGGCAAAAATAATATTATTTTACAGCCAACCAGATAAAAAGAATCCACAAATTGACTTTTGCCAGAAGTCCAAAACAAAAGGACCTGTTGAGGCAATGCTGGGAAGAATACGATCACAAAGAGGCTGGTATAAGCCTTCCAAAGTAAGGCTACACCTCTGCTATCGATTGATACTTATCTGCCACCAATCACCGGCAGCTCTGCTGTAGCTTACCGGTGATGGGTGGTAGTTGGAAAACGGCTCAATGCCCAAGGAGATCTTACAGGTCTTTGTTGACCAGTTTTCCCAGGGATGCGTAACCTTTATCTACACCTTCGGCCAATGTATGGGCGATTTTGTCGTAGTAGGTTTTGGCTTTTTCTGAATTTTCCCGCTGCTCAGGATGATTGGCCATGTTTCTGAGTTTATTTCTCAGTTCCATGGTTTCCCTGACAATCTGAAGGGCCTGTTCGTCATTGGGTTTTTGATACAGGTTGGCATAGGTCATGGAATCGATCACAAGGTCAGAAACTATGTAATCGATCTCTTTTTTTAATCTTCTTCTTGTTGTCATAGCTTATTTTATTAATGATGATAATGGATATTTCATTGATTTTGCTTCCAGTAAAATGGCCTTTACTGATCCTACCTGAATTTCAGTTTCCACCTGAACGGGCAGGTGGTTCTGATCGTCGGTAAACCAGATTTTCATGTATTCGCCTTCGGGAAAAAAATCGCCCTGCAGTAAAAATACTGAAACTTTTTGACACCGGTATTCTTTTCCGTTGCGGGTTTTCACATTCTCTTTGCCCAGGTATCGAAAATAGAGATCTTCCACCTTTCGATCGATCAGCATTCGGTATGGAACCTTCTGTCCGACAAACAGTTTGTTGAAATCAAACTTGCGGAAATCATAAGCCGTGGCCAGCAAGTCATAGGTGTTTGGCTGAATGGGCAAACTGGCCTTGTACAAAGCTTGATGGTCTTGTTGGATGCTGGTGAGGATTTTCCCGGTTGAATAGTCGAAAGAATACTGGTGGACCGTATTGGTTTTGGCATGGTTCATGGCCCGGCGTGAATAAAGGGGCTTGAATGAATTGTAAGTCGAGAACACATCAAACGTATCGCGGACCTGGTAAAGTAAATCGTAGGCTTTAAAGGTTTTGCCTACTGCCTTTAGGTGCCATGATTTTTGTTCTTGATACTGCAGGGTATCGGCCCGGAATTCGACCTCTCCGCTTTGAATCCAGATAAAATGCCAGTTGTAATAAGCGCCATAGAGGCCATATTCGCCACTTTTAAACGGATAGTCTATGGCCTGTCCTGAAGCCTGGGAGAAGACCAGGAAGAGCGGGAGCAAGAGGAGCAATCGGCACTTAGTCAGTAGATTTGTCTTCTGTTTTTGCTTTCTTTTCCTGTTCCTTTTTGCGTGCTTTTTCTTTTTCAAGGTCTTCGTCAAGCAGTTCTTTTTTAATGGTTGGCTTATAATTCATCTGCAAACTTTCTTTGTATTCAAAGTTTGAACGTACTTTGATAATCTTGGGGAAATAGATCACCTGTTCCGGTTGCAGGTAGTCGGCCAGAAAGCCGGTATCCCATTTCCCGTTTTTATTTGAATCGATCACCACCCTGATTTTATATTTTTCAGGTTTCAGGAAAGGGAATTCAATTTTCCCGTTTTCCAGGATCTGAATTTTCTGCAACACTCTTTCCTCCTTGTCATTGGTCAGAAGCTGAACAATGGCCGGACCCTGAAGGTTCGAGATGGTCATGATAATTTTACCATAGAAATCTTCTTTCTGGGTTTTAAATTTCTGGTCCACCTTTACGTTTGGATTTCCATAGATGTTGCGGGCCGCCGCTGAATCAATCTGCAGCCAATAATTGGCATCCGGTTCCCAGTGATGTTCGATGAAGTACTTTCTGATCGAATTGGTATCTTTTTTAACCACAATGGGGATTAGCGTTTTAACCGAATCTTCCATGGAGTAGAGCCTGATCATGGATGTATCAAATGAAACCAGGGGCTCGGGGGCCTCGATTTTGATCTTTTGGTACAAATCATGGCCCGAAGCATTGATGTTGGTCGACAAATTAATGGTAGGGATGGTTGCCACTTCATTCTTTTTTTTCTTTTGCCGGGCAACCTTCGGTTTCTCGTATAACAATTCGAGGGTATCTGTTTTTACCATCAATTGATTCAGTGAATCAAGCATTTGATATTTCAGTTCAAATTGCAGGGTATCTCTGCTGGAGAGCAGGGTATCGGTAATCCAAACGGTGATTGAATCCCGTTTGAGGTTTGACTCAATAAACGACCAATCTTTGGTGGGTTTGGGTTTAAGCAGGTTTACCTGGAATGAATCACTGAGCGATTCATGGAAGAAGAAATCACATTTGTTGGCTTGCAGGCGTTTGTAGGAATCCAGGTACTGGTCGAATTTTTCTTCCTCAAACATCATCAAAAACTGAGGGGCAGGCGAGTAATCCACATGACCAGAGACGACCAGGGTATCTTTCCCTTTGACGATGGTGTCATTTTCGGCTGTAAACCTGCAGGAGGGGACAATGATTGAATCGGCAAAGGCGATCCTTTCAGTTTTTTGGTTGTAAGTCAGGCTGTTGTCGGCATCAGTAAGGGCATACAGACGATAACTGCCTTTGGCCACATTGTCAATGAGAAAGAGTCCATCGACGTCTGTGGTCCCGATGTAATCAGGAATACTGTCGACAAAAGCCGTATAGTCAAGCTGTCGGTACAACAACACCAGTACCTTTTCAACGGGTTCCTGGGTGAGGGCGTCTTTTACATATCCGGCAACGCGCAAACTGTCGATGGTGGAGCCGGTGCTGAATGAAAACCGCAGGTCCTTGATCGGATTCTTTTCGTTGTTATCGGCCACTGCATCTTTAAAATCAAGGGAGTAGGTCGTTTCTTTTTTCAGGTCCTGGGCAAATTCAATGATCAGGGTTTTGCCCTTCATTTTGATGACGGGCTTTTTTTTCATCGGAGGTGAAATCACCAGCTTTTCGCCGATGGCATCCGAAATGATATATTCATCGAAGGTAAACCGGACGTCGGAACCTTTATAATTGGTTCCGCGCAGCGATGGGATGGTTTTCACCACTACCGGCGGAATGGTGTCTTTGATCCCTCCCACAGGCATGCCCTGATTGGCACAGGAGGTATTGAAGATCAGGTAAAAGAGCGAAAGGCCTACCAATGAAAGTACAAAGCCTTTGAACCTGAAAAAACCCATTGGCTTTTTGCCCGCAGAAATCTGAAGATGATTGTTTTTGTCAAAACCCATTTGTTCCATAGTCATTATAATCCTGCAAACTTACTAAATCCTGAAAACATAGGACAACAAGCGCTGTTAATTTATGTTGTAACGCGCTGTAATAAGTTAAATTATCTTTTATCGGGATCAATGTGTCACCGCTGAAGCGGCTTTGTGTGTTGAGATATCCTATTCAGGGTAATCGCATAAAAAAGGAGAGTCAAGCAACTTGACCCTCCTTTTTGTATGTCTTTCAGATGAATCTGTTATTTCAATGTACCCTCCTGGGCTTTTTCAATCATCTGTTTGTTGGCTGTAATGTACACTTCCACACGGCGGTTTTGAGCTCTTCCAGCTTCTGTTGAATTGTCAGCAACTGGTTCATCGAAGGCCTTGCCCTGGGTGGTTAAGCGGTCTCTCTGAATGGAGTTGGATACCAGGAAGTCTGAAACCGATTCAGCCCTATCGTTGGATAAGCGGGCATTCACTTCACGAGAACCTGTATTGTCGGTATGTCCATAAATGGTAACATCAGTTTCGGGTGTTTCCTTTAAAGTGGATGCAAATTTCAGCAAGGCTGATTTGGAAGAAGCATTTAAGGTACTTTTATTCGTAGCAAACAAGATACCGCTATCAAAAGTGACCTTAATGGCCTGTAAGTTATTGGCATCGGTAACTGTTTCAACCTTTGCGCCTTCAATTTTTTCAAGCTCGGCTTTTTGTTTGTCCATTTTCTTGCCGATCATGACACCAGCACCAGCGCCAACGGCTGTACCAACAGCTGCGCCAATGGCCGCACCTTTACCATGCCCAATGACAGCACCGATTCCGGCACCCAAAAGCGCACCACCAGCACCTCCAATTAACCCACCTTTTGTTGAATTCTTGGTAGTAGAACAACTGCTCAAAAGAATTGCACTACACAAAGCCAATACTTTGAATGATGTAAAATTTTTCATTTTTTTTAATTTAAAGAATTGTGTTAAAAAATATTTCTGATCTTCCCTTCTTTCGATTATCATCTTTAAATCAATGGCAGGTATCCTTGCTGCCCAGGCAACAAAGGTATCGGTATCAATGAAATAATCAATGTTTTGAGGATTGCAAGCTGTGCCGTCAATGCATTCGCTGAAAATTTCCAACCTCCTAACCCATCAAAAGTAGAACAAAACAATTAAGTATTAAGTTTAAATAATTTTACCTTTTCATCACCCCGTAGCAAAGGATTTTTACAATATTATCCACGCTCTGCTCGAGATTCACTTTGCTGTAATCGCCGGCAGCCAGAGGCATCTCCAGCCCTTTGATAGCAGTGGTGATTCCAGTGGCAGCCAGGGTCAGGTCATAGACTTCAAAGATGTTTTTGCGAACTCCTTCGATGAGGATGCGTTTGATCATCCTGATTTCTTCCTGCTGATGACGGTGCTTGATATTCTCTATGAACTCAATGGCTGTAACATCATTTTCAAGGGCATTGTAAAAATTGGCCATGCCCCGGAAGGTGGTCAGTTTGGTCAGAATATAATCCCTGAGTTTATCTACCGGATCGGTATTGCGGTTGACCACAATGTCCAGTTCTTTTCTCAACAAATCAACTTCTTTCTGGATCACTGCCTGGAATAAATCTTCCTTGCTGGTAAAATAATAATATAGTGAGCTTTTTCCTTTACGGACAGCGTTAGCGATATCGTCAAGCGTTGTTTTTTTGTAGCCGTATTTGCTGAATATTTCTTGGGCAATTTTTAGAATACCTTCCCGGTTTGCATCCTTTTTGTTGGTCCCATTTTCAAAGTTCATCGCCATAATTAAATGTATTTTTCAGTTTGCAAATATAAAGTTAATTCCTGAAAATGAAGTAAATCATATTTTTTCAGAAGTAGAGGCTCATTTAGCCCCTTTATTCAGTTATTTTCTTTTATGCATCTTCCGGCCAGGAAGGAATCCATTGGGGCCTTCTTTTTTCACCTTTTCTTTTACCAGGCGGAAATCCAGTTGTTTTTTCTCCAGGTTTGCCCTGAGAATCTCCACATTCAGTTCGTCGCCCAATTGGTATTTTTGATGCGTATGACGTCCCTCCAGGCAGTAATTCTTTTCATCAAAAATATAAAAATCATCATCGAGTGAGCTGACCGATACCATGCCTTCGCACTTGTTTTCGAGTTCCACAAAGATACCCCAGTCGGTCACCCCTGAGATGACTCCCTTGAATTCCTGGCCGATTTTATCCATCATAAACTCCACCTGCTTGTATTTGATTGAAGATCTTTCGGCATTGGCTGCCTTGGATTCCATCTCTGAAGAATGCTTGCACATTTCTTCCCATTTCTGGGGATTGGCCGTTTTGCCGCCCTCCAGGTAACGCTCCAGCAAGCGATGCACCATGACATCGGGGTAGCGGCGAATGGGTGACGTAAAATGGGTATAATATTCGAACGACAGGCCGTAATGGCCGATGTTGCGGGTCGAATACACGGCTTTTGCCATGGTGCGGATGGCCAGGGTCTCAATGACATTTTGTTCATTTTTCCCTTTTACATTGGTCATCAGCAGATTCATGGATTTGGATATTTGCCCCGGGGTGCCAAGTTGCAGCCCGTATCCAAACTTGTGGATGAAATGGTTGAAGTTCATCAATTTATCCGGGTCGGGCTTGTCATGGATACGATAAACAAATGTCTTGGCTGGCTTGTGATCATCAGGCTTGCCAATGAATTCAGCGACCCGTTTGTTGGCAAGCAGCATAAATTCCTCGACCAGTTGATTGCTCTCTTTGGCTTCCTTGAAATAGACCGAAAGCGGTTTGCCGTTCTCATCCAGGTTAAACTTGACTTCAACCCGTTCGAAGGCAATGGAGCCCTTTTTAAAGCGGCTCTCGCGCAGTTGAACGGCCAGGCGGTTCATGGTAAGCACTTCCTCTTTTAACTCGCCTTCACCGGTTTCAATGATCTTCTGGGCATCTTCATAGGCAAAACGCTTGTCGGAATGGATGACCGTACGTCCAAACCATTGGTTCTGAATCTCGGATTCATCATCCAGTTGAAAGATGGCTGAAAAGCAAAGCTTGTCCTCGTTGGGACGCAGCGAACAGACGCCATTGGATAGTTTTTCGGGAAGCATGGGCACTACCCGGTCGACCAGGTAAACCGAGGTGGCTCTTTCATAGGCTTCTTCATCCAGGATCGAACCCGGATGCACATAATAAGACACATCGGCAATGTGGACACCCACTTCCCAAAAGCCATTGTCTAGTTTTTGAATCGAAAGGGCATCATCAAAATCTTTGGCATCCAGGGGGTCGATGGTAAAGGTGGTGACCCCACGCATATCGCGGCGCCGTGCTATTTCATCTGCTGGAATTTGATCCGGGATTTTCTCGGCCGCTTTCAGTACGCTGTCGGGAAATCGCAAGGGCAAATCGTATTCTGCTAAAATGGCATGCATTTCAGTATTGTTGTTGCCAACATCACCCAGTACTTCAATGATTTCGCCAAAAGGATTCTTGGCACGTGCCGGCCATTCGGTGATCCGGGCAATGGCTTTTTGTCCATCCAGGGCCCCGTTGAGTTTTTCGTTGGGAATAAATATATCGAAGGCTGATTTTCCAGAAGGAATGAAAAAGGAAAAGTTACGCGATTTGGAAAGGGTCCCTACATAGACCGATTTGGCACGTTCGATGATTTCAACCACCTCGCCCTCGGGCTGTTGTTTTTTACGCAAGGCATACAGTTGCACTTTTACCTTGTCACCATCCATGGCATGATTCAGGTTTCTGGACGAAATCATGACCGGTTTATCGACCTCTTCGGTTGAAATATAGGCATAACCCTGCCGTTGTATCTCAACGATGCCCGTGATGGCTCCACCTTGGGACATGAGTTTGTATTTACCCCTTTGAATGGTTTGCAGCTTATTGTCCTCAGCCAATTCTTCCAACACGACAAAGACAAGTTTGACAATTTCGGGATCTTTGATCTGGAGCAGATCGGCTATTTGTTTGTAATTGAAAGTTCGTTCAGGTTGGTCGTTAAAAACTGTCAGGATTGCAGTTTTAAGCTTTGGCTTATTGAATATTTCTGCCAACTGGGCCTTTTTATTTTTTTTATTCTTTGCCATAAAAATGGATTATTAATTTCAACGTAATGTAGGAAACATTTTTTGAAACATAGTTAACCAGGTACCAAATTCTGATTGAAAGGGTAGATATTATAACAAAGACCAATTTTGGGAACCAAAACAGGCGCGGCTTTTGAAGTCTACCAAGCCTCAGGTGGTTTAAATGTCCCTGTAGAATGGGTCGAAGATTTACCCACTTTTTTTTGTAAGTGGGGTTTTAGACCCTTTAAATGAGTCTGCATAACAACTCCTTGTTCACCGATTCAATAAAATGACAATTATTCATTTAAAATAAAAGATTCCGCAGTTCCGCAGTTCCGCAGTTCCGCCACACTTGCGGCACTGCGGAACTGCGGATAGATGGTTTATTTTAAGATTCACTTCTTCATAGCACTTGCAGCCGAGTAAAAATGTATGCCCGATACTTATAAATTTATCACTTTTAGCTCAGGTTTCAAAACCAATTTGGAAGGAATGATTTACGTTTTGCAGTGAATCATCTATTTGTCAATGATATTTGATGTTGATCGCCATCCAGCCAGGCCGCCTTAAATCCAATCAATCGGATTCCAAAAGAATTATAACTCGTAGTATTGGTTATCTTTGGATGAAATTAGAATTTTTAAAGCCAATGATTCAGCGGTTTTTTTTAATCCAATACGAATGAAAAAATTCATTTTCCTTTTTTGGATCCTTGCTGTACAAATGAGCATGGCACAGGCACCCGATCCTGATTTCATTGACAAAATGGCCTTTGATGAAGGTCAGTCATACTTGAAATCAGCGGCATTTGTCGAAGCGCCTGACCATGCTTCTTACGATTTGGTCTACCAGCAATTGAACCTGGAGGTCGATCCGGCTGTCAATTATATTGCAGGATCAGTTGTTTCGAAGGTTAAATTTCTAAAGGGAAGCATGTCTGAATTGTATTTCGATCTTTCCGATGCCTTGGATATTGATTCCGTTTTCTATGATCAGGCGACGATTTCATTTCAGCACAAGGGTAATCAGATCATCCTGACACTTCCTTCCCCAGGTCTGAAGGACAGCTTTCACATGCTGGTGGTTTATTATCATGGATCGCCGCCCAAAACCGGGTTTGGTTCCTTTATGGTTTCCACCCACGACAATGTCTCAGGCATGTGGACGCTCTCTGAACCCTATGGCGCAAGGGATTGGTGGCCCTGCAAGGAAAGCCTTTCGGATAAAATTGATTCAATCGATGTATATGTTACCTGCCCCAGCCAATACAAGGCTGCCAGTAATGGGAAACTAATGTCGGACCAGGTTTCGGGGACAAAGCGTACGGCTCATTGGCAACACCGGTATCCCATCGCAACTTACCTGGTGGCCATTGCCGTTACCAATTATGAAGCTTATTCCGATTTCCTCGAGTTGGCTGACGGGAAAAAAATCGAAGTACTGAACTACATTTATCCGGAATACCTCAGCAGTGCCAAAAGCAGATCCAACGAAATCCTCAGTATATTGGAATTCTACAATTCGAAGCTCATCACCTATCCGTTTGCCAAAGAAAAATACGGGCATGCCCAGTTTGGCTGGGGTGGGGGAATGGAACACCAGACGATGAGTTTTATGGCTGCGCTGGATTTTGATTTGGTGGCCCATGAAATGTCCCATCAATGGTTTGGCGATTACATGACGCTGGCAAGCTGGCACGATATATGGCTGAATGAAGGTTTTGCCACCTACATGACGGGCCTGGTGTATGAAAACCTGCTCAACGGAAAGTTTTGGCCCATCTGGAAGGATCAACAGGTTAAACGGATTTGCTCCTTACCCGGTGGATCGGTTTTTGTGGCCGATACCACCAATGTGAATCGCCTGTTTGATGGCCGCTTGTCGTATTCAAAAGGAGCCTATTTGTTGCATATGCTACGTTGGGAAATCGGTGATGCTTCCTTTTTCCAGGGCCTTCAAGATTACCTGAACGACCCTTCCATGGCTTACGGATCTGCCAGCCAGGAGAAATTGGTGAATCACATGGAAATGGCCGGGGATACTTCATTGACCGAATATTTTAAGGATTGGTATTACGGCCAGGGCTATCCTACCTTCAAGATCAATGCATACACTGATCCGGGAAACAACAATGTGCAAATGATCAGGGTCAGCCAGGTGACATCCGACCCTTCAGTGAACTTTTTTGAAATGCATCTTCCCCTCAGGGTTTGGAAAAATGGCCATTCAAAGGACCTGCGGTTACACCATACAGTGCAGGACCAGGAGTTTGTCATTGCAGATGAAAAAGTGGATTCTATCCAGTTTGATCCCCTGCAATGGCTCTGTGCCAAAGCCGATATCGTGATGGGAGCTTCCGAAGTTTCGTCCATTCAAATCATCCATGAGCATTCAACCAAAAGGCTACGGATTATTTTGCCCCCCATTTCTGAAACCGGAGTGGTGCGGGTGGTTGATTTAAGCGGCAAAACTGTATTGACTGCTTTGCTGAAAAACAAGGATTCGCACCTTGAAATCAATGGATTGAAAAATGGACTGTATGTGGTAGATGTTCAGACCAAAAACGCGCAAAGGAAAGTGAAAATAGTGCTCAGTTACTGAACCTTCTGAAAACTGCCAGCCACATTTGGAATTATTGAGTATTTTCAATAACTTGTTCCCCTCAAGCAATTAACCTAAAACCTTTGATGCCATGACTCAACCATTCAGATTCCTTTTGGTATTGTTTACTATTTTTCTGTTTAATCCCACCTTTTCACAAACCCCGGTAAAAGATCAATTGCCCGTCAGGGGATTCTGCATTGGCTCTCCCGGGAGCGACCGGGTCGATGAATTTGTAAAGTTCATCAACGACGAACTGGCTCCCAGAAAAGTCAATGTCTTGATTTTGCGGGTCGACTACAATTACCAATACCAAAGTCATCCTGAGTTGCGCGACTCCCTGGCACTTTCAAAAGCAGATGTGAAAAAAATGGTGGATGTTTGCCGCAAAAACCAGATTCGGATCATTCCCCAGGTCAACCTGCTGGGACACCAGTCGTGGGCAAAAAAAACCAATAACCTGCTGCGTGTTTATCCCCAATTCGACGAAACACCTGCTGTTAAAATGCCCGAAAAATATGTATGGCCCAATGCGGATGGATTATATTGCAAGAGCTATTGCCCCTTGCATCCCGAGGTACATACCATCGTTTTTGCCTTGATGGACGAGATTTGTGATGCCTTTGAAACCGACGCTTTCCACGCCGGAATGGATGAAGTGTTTTACATTGGAGATGATAAATGTCCGCGCTGTTCGGGTAAAGACAAAGCCGAACTGTTTGCCGGGGAATTAAACCTGCTGCATAACCACCTGGCATTGAAAAACCGTCAACTCTGGATCTGGGGCGACCGGCTGATCGATGGGAAAACAACGGGCATGGGAATGTGGGAAGCAAGCATGAACACCACTTACCGCGCCATCGACCTTATTTCAAAAGACGTGATGATTTGCGACTGGCATTACGAACGGCCTGATCAGACGGCCGTTTACTTTGCAACCAAGGGATTGAGCGTTGTGACTTGCCCCTGGAGGAATCCTGTCAATGCAGTGAAGCAAACACAGGATATGTTCCGGTTTCGGAGTTCAGCCACAGCGGCCATGAAAGACCGTTACCAGGGAATGATGCAAACCATCTGGTCGGGAGCCGATCAGTTCATGGATGAATTTTACGGCCGTACAGCCAACGCCAAAGAGGGCGAGAATACCCAAACCAACTGTTTCAAAGCCATGTATGGCGAAATTGAAAAGCTCAGTAAATAAAGTTCCAAGTTCCAGGTTTCAGGTTCCAGGTTGCGTGCCGATCTGGACGCGAACCTGAAACCTGGAACCTGAAACTTGGAACCTGAAACTTTGAACTTTAAACTTTGAAACTTTCTCCCCCATGCTTAAACGAATTTTTTCCATTGATGTGTTCCGCGCCATTACCATGGTGCTGATGATCTTCGTCAACGATTTCTGGACCTTGTCGGGCATTCCCAAATGGCTCGAACATGCAGGGGCAAAGGAGGATTTCATGGGATTCTCGGACATCATTTTTCCCTGTTTTCTTTTTATCGTTGGCATGTCCATTCCGTATGCCATCCGGAACCGCATTTCCAAAGGTGAAACGCAACAGAAAATCATGATTCATATCATCCTGCGTTCATTGGCCTTGCTGGTTATGGGACTTTTTACAGTCAACATTTCTGATCTGAACGAGGCTGCCAGCGGGATTAGTAGCCAATGGTTCCAAATTGTCATGGTCGCAGGTTTTTTCCTCATTTGGAATGTATATCCCAAAGCCGAAGGCTGGAAGAAATACCTGTTCACCGGCTTACAGGTTGCCGGTGCGCTCATATTGGTAATGCTGGCCTGGTATTTCAGAGGCGGTGAAGATGGACTTTCCCGCATGAGACCACAATGGTGGGGAATCCTGGGCCTCATCGGTTGGACTTACCTTATTTCGGCATCCCTTTACCTGTTTGCCCGCAAATCGACCCTGCTGTTGTTGGGTTTGTGGTTGTTTTTTACCCTGCTCAACATCGCCAGTCAAAAAGGATGGTTGCAAAATGCGATCATCCCCGGAGGCGGCGCCTTCCAGGGCTTTGCCTTTGCAGGGATCGCTGCAAGCCTTCTGCTGGATGGGGCAACTGATGAAAAGCGAAAAAAGCTTCCAATCTTTTACCTGGGAATCGGTTCATTATTGTTGATAGCAGGGATGGCTCTGCACAATGTTTTTATCATTTCCAAGATTCAAGCCACCCCCACCTGGGTTTTTATGTGCAACGGAATTGCCTTTGGATTTTTGGGCCTCATCTATTTTCTGGTTGATCTGAAAGGAAAAGGGAATTGGTTCGATGTGATTAAACCCGCCGGAACGAGCACCCTGACCTGTTACCTGGTACCGTATGTTTATTATAGTCTTGCCACCTATGCCTTTACACTTCCCGCCTTCCTAAAAACAGGGGCCATCGGGCTTGTAAAATCGTTTGTCTATGCCCTGATTATTGTGGGCATCACTGCCCTGTTGGGCAAGATGAAAATAAAATTGAAGATTTAGAAGTCCGTTGGAAGCCATTGCCCGGATGACTGAAGCTTTTAAAGCAAAAATAATCCTGTCCCATTTTTCCAATATGTGATAAAGTGGATTTCAGGAGTGACAAATAATTTACGTAATTATCTTGATATAAACCAGATAATTCCGTAAATTAACTGCACTTTTGAAGCCGGTTCAATGACTTCTTTTTGCAAAATATTAATTTCAGTGACAAGCCTGCGCAACCTTTTTTTCAGTGCACACGTCTATGTGGTAACAATGAACAAAAACTGACCTTTATGAGAAAAATTTTACTTCTTGCACTCCTGTTATCAAGCATGATTACCAGTGCCCAGACATTTGTTTCAATTGGCAATTGCAAGGCTGCATTTAAATATGAAGTGAACAACAAGATCATGTCACCCATTGCTGCAACAGCCATTAATTTTTATGACCGCTCAGAAGGAAATGGAATCCAATGGTTTTGGGATTTTGGCGATGGAAATACATCGAACGAACAAAATCCAATGTTCATGTTTCCGCATCCACTCCAGGGATCCACGGTAAAGATGAGTCCCTACAGAACTGTTAGCCTGACCATCCTGACCACCGATGGATGCAAGAGCATGTATTCTGAAGTGATCAACATCATGGATGGAACGACCTATCCTCAGAATGCCTGTCAGGCAGCCTTCAAGTATTACCAGACAAAGTATGATTCCATTGCAAAGACTGCTACCTTTCAATTGACCAACCTTTCGGTAGGTGATTCACTGCAATATGCATGGAATTTTATGGATGGTAAAACCAGCACCGACAAGGAACCAACAGTCACTTTTGATCTTTCCCAGCCCGAACGCAAAGTTTGCCTGACAGTCAAGGGAAGTAACAACTGCAGCAATGAATTCTGCGATGCCATCTATATCAACAACCCGTATATCAAGGTTGACACAATTTACCCACAACCTGTTAAATGTGAAACTGCCTTCGGTTATTCGGTTAACTATACTATCAAACCTTTTGCTCCTGCCTTGGTATTGGACTTTTATTCAAAAGCATATCCTGAACCAACAAAATACAAGTGGGACTTTGGCGATGGAACCACCAGCGAGGAAGCCAATCCAACCCATCTATTTAATTTCCCGCTGATAAAAGATAGTACACTGGGAGATCCCAATCCATTCAGAAAGGTGTGCCTGACCGTTGAAACGGCAACGGGCTGTGTAGCTTCGAATTGCCAAACCATCAATATTTACATGGACACCACCCCAGTTGATCCCAATACGGGCAAATGTGAAACCAATTTCGGGTATACGGTCGATTACGATATCAAAACCTTTGCACCTGCCCTGGCATTGGACTTTTATTCAAAAGCATATCCTGAAGCAACAAAATACAGGTGGGATTTTGGTGATGGAATCACCAGCGAGGAAACCAATCCGACTCATCTATTTAATTTTCCCCTGGTAAAAGATAGTATCCTGGGAGATCCCAATCCATTCAGAAAGGTGTGTCTGACCGTTGAAACGGCGACCGGCTGTATCGCTACGCATTGCGAAACCATCGACATATACATGAACACGAACCCGGTAGATCCAGCAACCCAATGTCATGCCTGGATTAAATATTATCCAGTAAGCAACATGGTTACCATTCCTGAAGTGGTGGCCTACAAACTGGTGGATGCTTCGGAAGGAAAAGTACTGAGCCGTCTATGGAAATTTGAGGATGGTACAACCAGTACAGAAGCTGAACCAGTGAAAATGTTCGACATTTTTAAACCCCGCCAGCAGGTTTGCCTGTCGATCCAAACCGAGGATGGCTGTTCAAGTAGCTGGTGTGAAACGATCTATGTGTCGGGCAGTGTACCTCCTGATTCAGGTTACACCAAACCCGCCAATGTATACACCATGCGCTACGAATCAAGTTTCCCAATCTATATGTCGTCCTGTGCAGGTTGGGCCAAGGCCCAGGTTTATAGGAATGACACCATCGTGAAAGCCGATAGTTACAAGTGGTCAAACGGTACCGCAGGACAAGAAGTAAAAGGCCTGTGTCCAACACAAATGTACACGGTAAAAGCCATCGCTTTTGATGGTACCTATGTATCTGGCACTTTCCTGTTCAACTCCGATGGTACAGTAACCGATGCTCCATTTAACTGGTGGGTATCGGGTGGAACTGACAATGAAATGATTAAATATGACTTTGACAACAAAGACTATTCGGTTGAGTGGCGGCTTTGCGATGGTACGATTGTTAAAAGTGACAGTATGCCGCTCAATTCAATCAACTGCGGAGGCAATTTATCGAACATGATTGTGAAAGATGCCTCAGGCACTGTCGTTTACTCTGAGGCTATCTCCGAAAAAACATTGACAACTGATCTGAATGCTGATCAATCGAGCCCGTCCGTTAAACTTTACCCGAACCCTGTAAAGGATGTTCTTAATATTTTATACGCAGGAAACCGCCTCAATGAAATGCAGCTTGAGATTTGCGATATGAGCGGACGAAGTGTTTCACTTCAGAAATTCTACAACGTGGAATCGGGCCAGCAGATTAGCCTGAATGTGAATTCACTGCCCAAGGGAATCTATCTTTGCAAAATGATCGCCCAAAAGCAGGTGATCCGAATCGAGAAGTTCAGTAAATAATTCCATCTGTTCAATTCAATAAAAAATGCGAAAAGTTCATCTTCCGCATTTTTTATTGAATGAATGATCCCTGTTCAGTGACCTGTTTTGTAACAATCCATCAATCCATCAATCCATCAATCCATCTATCCGGTATCAGTTCATATCGAACGTTGTCCCTGGGTCGGTACCATTTAAAGAGCGGGTTCCTATCTCAAGTATTTGAAGCCTTTCTCGATTTCTGCTGACATTCTTTCCAGAACTTCATCAAAAGTCCCTTCACCGTTTACAATGGATACGTCGTGGATTTCCTTGTACTTATGGAGGACCGGTATTGTTTTTTCTTCATGCTCCTTGAGCCGCCTTACAATTTTCTCAATGCTGGTATCGTATGGCTTGCAATGGCTGGTTTTGCTGCGTTGATCGAGCCTCGAGATCACTTCAAGGGTACTGACCTGGATGTCAATAATCTTTCTGATCTTGGAATTGTGTTTTTTCAATATGCCATCCAGAATGTATGATTGTACCAGTGTTCTTGGAAATCCCTTAAAAATATATCCTTTAACTGATTTTGAATTATGTATTTTCTTTAAGAGGAGGGGGATCACTATTTCATCGGGAACCAATTCTCCGTTCTCGTAAAGTTGGGTAATTCGTTTGCCTACCTCGGTTCCTGCTGCAATTTCCTCTTCAAGCATTCTGCCGGTAGAGATATATTCAAGACCATATTTTTTAGAAAGCGCAATACCCAGGGAGCCTCTTCCAGAGCCCGGATAGCCAAAAATAACCACGTTCATCAACTTTTTACTCAATTCCTTATTGATGATTTCTTCAATCTGAGCGGTCACCTCCCCGATGGTCTTGTGTCCGTCAATGGCGATATAATTTCCCTTTTCCTTGTAAAAATTAAGTACCGGTAAAGTCTTTTCTTCATATTCTTTCAGTCTTTTCCGGATGACCAGCTCATTGTCGTCTGATCTGCCAGAAGTCAGGCCCCTGTTCAGAAGTCTTGCAACCGATTCATCTTCGGGTACCTCAATGCTGATTAAACAATTGAGCGAGGTGTGTAGCTGAATCATCAGGCCTTCAAGAATGTAGGCCTGGATGTATGTTCGGGGGAATCCGTCGAACAGAAAGCCACCGGCTTGTGAATTCTCCTTGATTGTTTTTTCAAGAATCTGGATGATGATTTCATCGGAGACAAGTTTGCCCGCCGCGATGATATTCATGGCTTGCAATCCCAGCTTGGTTTCTTCTGCAATTTCTTTGCGCAGCAAATCGCCTGTTGAAATGTAAAACAAGTTGTATTTTTCAATTAGAAAGGCAGACTGAGTTCCTTTGCCAGCTCCCGGGGGACCGAATAATGCGATGTTTATCACGAGGTCAGGTTTTAAATTTACAGGAAAGATATAAAAACTCAAACTATTATTTATCAAAAGACCTTTTTTTATTATTGATTATCCAGGTCAATCAAAAGCAGTTTCTATTAACGTGAGTTCGAAATAAGAAACATGTTCTTCAAATGGAAGTCACAAAGTGACAAAGTGACAAAGTAGCAAAGTAACAAAGTAACAAAGTGACAAAGCAGCAAAATGGGCTGAATAGCTTTGGTACTTTGTCACTTTGGTACTTTGGTGCTTTGGAACTTTGGAATGGCAGCTTGACAATTCAGAAAATCATAGCATGGAAGGAATGCCACTATTCATCACCCAGAAACCAGGAAATATGCGTGCAATTGGAACAGACAAAGCAATTAGCGCTTCGGTTTGCCCAATCCAGGTTAAAAAAGGACGCAACGGCCGTATTGAGCTGGGCTTGTCTTGTCCAAAAAGATTTGTTCCCACAAATGGGGCAAGTCAATTCATGTCCCTTGATATCGATTGCCAGAGGCTCATCTTCGCTAAATATACTCATTGTTAAAAGTTTAGTGATAATGGTCAAAATATTCTGCTACTAATTTACCATATATTCATCAATTTGTCAAATGCTTTTAAATTTTAAATGTTAAATCCAGAACTTTTCATTTGGAAAATCCATCCAAACCCTTATCTTCGTTCTTTAATAACACGAATTCCTAAAAAAGTAACATCATGTCCGTTACCCGTTTTGGCGTTTCATTGGAAGAAGAATTGTTAACAGCACTCGATCAGTACGTTACGGAGAATAACTTTTCGAACCGTTCACAGGCCATCCGTTACCTGGTGGAGAAAAACCTGGCAGAACAGAAATGGAAATGTGACAACCTGGTGGCTGGTGCCATGGTCATGGTTTACCCCTGCCTGAAACCCGAGATCCGTACCCGCTCCTCCGAACTTCAGTTTCAGTACCGGGATGTGGTGATCGGTGTTCAGCAATTTAACCTGAGTGATCAAAACTGCATGGAAATCATTGCCGTGAAAGGCACCTCCTTCCGGCTTACCGAGTTGTCGGATAAGATGGTAAGCATCAAAGGGGTCATCCATGGCAAATTGATCATGAGTAAAACAGCGTAATTTTTTTTTTGTAGATTCGGTAACACGAAATTTAATAATTGTAGCAAGAACCATAAAATATGAACGATCTTCATCCTGATTTAAAAGAAAAACTCCAGTTGCTTGAGCATTGGTTCAAGCAAAGAACGGGCTCCATCGTTGCCTTCTCGGGAGGAATAGATTCAACCTTGGTGCTTTATCTGGCCCGTAAATTCCAGGGAAGGGAACATGCCATTGGCGTCATCTCCAATTCGGAGAGCTTGAAAAACAAGGATTTCAACCTGGCTCAATCGGTCTGCCAGGAGTTCGACATTCAGCTTCGGGTAATTAAGACCGATGAATTGAATGATACGCGGTACAGCCAGAACCCCGTCAACCGGTGTTTCTATTGCAAAGATCACTTGTTTCAGGACCTTCAGGAATTGAAGAAAGAATTCCCTGGGTTTGAAGTTTTAAGCGGTACCAACTTCGACGACCTGGGCGATTATCGTCCCGGCATTGATGCTGCACAAAAGAACCTTGTACTGTCCCCCCTGGTTGACTGTAAAATCATCAAGGCGGAGGTTCGGGAAATTGCACAGCATTTCGGGTTACCCAACTGGAGCAAGCCTGCCAGTCCATGCCTGAGTTCACGCATTCCTTACAACCAGGCGGTTACCAAAGAGAAACTCCGGCAAATTGAGGCTGCTGAAGATATTCTGAACAGGTATGGATTTGAAGATGTCAGGGTGCGCCACTTCGGAACCTTTGGCAAGATTGAAGTCCAAAAAGATGATCTGGAGAAACTTATCTTGATCAAGGATACCGTGTTGGGTGAAATGAAGAACCTTGGCTTTGCCCGCATCGATATTGATGAAGAAGGTTTGGTGTCTGGTAAAATGAACAGGGTCCTAAGCGCTACTGAATTGAAGAATAAATGAAAAAGCAAACACATAGACACATAGGGCACATAGTTTAAAAATTTTCTATGTGTCCTATGTGCCTATGTGTTTAAAAAAAATATAAAGATGAAAATACTATACTATGACTGTTTTGCCGGGATCAGCGGGGATATGAACCTTGGCGCGATGATCGATTTAGGAGTCGATACTGATTATTTGACCGCAGAGCTTCAGAAATTAAACATCGAAGGCTTTCACCTGGAAATCCAGAAGGACATCCGGAGGGGAATTTCAGGCACCAAGGCCACTGTGGTGATTGAAAACCCTGATAATGAAAAACACCGTCATCTAAGGCATGTGGAAGAACTGATCAACCAAAGCAGTCTTTCTTTGGAAGTCAAGGCCTTGTCATTGAAAATCTTTGACCTCATAGCTGTTGCCGAGGCCAAAGTGCACAACATCAGCAAGCAATCGGTCCACTTTCATGAAGTGGGTGCCCTGGATTCCATTGCCGATATTGTAGGGGCTGCCATTTGCCTCGATTACCTGAAGGTGGATAAAGTCATGTCGGCCCCGATTCAGTTGGGTGGGGGGATGGTCAAATGTGCCCATGGCCTGATGCCTGTTCCGGCGCCTGCCACGGCCTTGATCGTTCAGGATGTACCCGTTAAAACCGGTTTGGTACAGCATGAAGCCACTACGCCGACTGGTGCTGCCATTTTGGTAGCCACAGTGGATGAATTCACTGATCAGATCAATTTCCAGATACAGAAAACGGCCTATGGAATCGGGCAGCGCGACATATCAGAAGTTCCCAATGTCCTGAGGGTTTACCTATCAGAAAGTGAAAACCTTACGGACAATACCACCCTGGAGGAGGCCTGGATGGTGGAATGCAATATCGACGATATGAATCCCGAATGGTACGATCATCTATTCCGCAAACTCTTTGAGGCTGGTGCAAGCGATGTGTTTTTAAGCCCCATTTTGATGAAGAAATTAAGGCCTGCCAATACCCTTTCGGTGCTTTGTAACAGCCAGATAAAACCTGAAATTAAGGCCATCATTTTCAAAAACAGTACCACCATCGGGCTAAGGGAATATGCCATTACCAAAACAGTCCTCGAGCGACAGGCCATGGAAATTGAAACTGAACTTGGAAAAGTGGCTGTCAAATACAGCTATTATGAAGGCCGGGAGATCAGGTTCAAGCCTGAATCCGATGAATTGGCCCGCCTTGCCCTTGAGCATGGGCTCAGCTTGAATGAAGTGGAAAGAATCGTTACTAAAAATCGCTGATATGGATATTCGTGACATCCTTGAAAAATACAAAGACGGTGAAATGGAAATGGCAGAGGCCTTGTCGCATTTCACAAAAAGGGGCATTGAGGAAATGGGCTTTGCCAACATCGATACCGACCGCATGCACCGCACAGGACTGCCCGAGGTGATTTATGCTGCGGGAAAGACCACTGAACAAGTCAGGTTGATCGCCGAAAGGATGTACAACAAAGGCATCGATATCCTGGCTACCCGTGCGAGCGAGGAAGTTTACCATGCCGTTAAAAGCAGTGTGCCCGGTGTCAGGTACAACGCCCTGGCCAGAACCATTGTGTACAAGCACAAGGAAGAACTTCAGGGGAAGGGCTACATCGCCGTGGTATCGGCCGGGACCTCTGATTTGCCTGTGGCCGAAGAAGCTGTTGAGACAGCCCGGTTTTTAAACAATCAGGTGGAAGCCATTTATGATGTGGGGGTTGCCGGAATCCATCGTCTTTTCAACAAATGGGATTTGATCCGCAATGCAAGGGTGATCATCGTTGTGGCAGGCATGGAAGGAGCCCTGGCCAGCGTGGTTGGCGGACTGGTCGATAAGCCTGTCATCGGTGTACCGACCAGCATCGGGTATGGAGCCAACTTCCAGGGATTGTCGGCCTTGTTGTCCATGCTGAACAGTTGCGCCAGTGGAGTCTCGGTTGTCAACATCGACAATGGCTTCGGGGCTGCCTGCCAGGCCTCGTTGATCAACAAATTGTAATCCATTAGCAATGAACGAAATAGTTTTACTTTCCATCACTGCCGCTTCACTCGGATTCATCCACACAGCATTGGGGCCCGATCATTACCTGCCCTTTATTGTGTTGAGTAAGGCCAGAAACTGGAGTGGAACTAAAACCATGTGGATCACTTTTATCTCAGGGCTTGGCCATGTGGGAGGGTCTGTTGTAATCGGACTCATCGGAATTGCCTTGGGAATCAGCCTCAATAAATTGACCTTTGTAGAAGAATTCAGGGGCGATATCGTTGCCTTGTTGTTGATTGCTTTTGGCCTTGCCTACACGGCTTATGGAGTATACAAATTTCTGAAAAATGGCGGGCACCATCATTTGCCCAATTATTTAATACCCAAAAGCCTCCGTCAGATCAAGCACCAGGTGAACCATGGATTGGAGAAAAAAGTAGACGAAACAAAACTAACACCCTGGGTCTTGTTCATCATTTTTGTATTTGGTCCCTGCGAAGTCTTGATTCCCATGTTGTTCATTCCAGCGGTACAAAGCAGTACCATCGGCATTGCCTCAGTGGCCGTTTTTTTTGGCATTACAACCATCGCTACCATGATGCTGATCGTTTACCTTGGTCACCTGGGATCCTCATTCCTGAAATTTAAATCCAAAGAAAAATACATGCATCTATTGGCAGGTCTTGTCATATTGATTGCAGGTCTGGGAATGCATTTTGGGGGCTGGTAGTAAATTCAATGGATAATTTAACCAGACATAATCTGAATTGTTTAAAGTATCGCAGAAAGTTTTCGAATTTGCTCGAAGCGTTCGGCGAGTGTTTTGTCGGCACGTGCCATTTGCATGTTATAACGCGTTTGCATGTTCACCAAAGTTTCAGGATCAACCCCAAGCGCTGCTTCAATCAGTAAAGCAAATTCAGTATTTACAGGTCGCTTGGCATTTAATATTTCATTTAACATCGTGTGTGAGATGCCCATTTGTGCTGCCAGTTTGCGCTGAGATATTCCGCGATACTCAATTTCGTCTTTGAGTATTTCACCCGGATGTGTTGGGTGAAGTGGTGTTGGTTTATTTCCTATTGCACCCATAACTATTTTATTTATAATGATTTGATAATTCAATAATATTGCAAACAGTAATAGTTTCAGTTTCGTTTATGTTTGTAGTGATAAACTCAATGCGGTATTGGTCGTTAACCCGTATAGATGAAATGTCTTTTTTGTTTCCCTTCAAAACCTCATAATTCAATGAATTGAATTTATAAAGAGCTTCCAGACTCGGTGCACTAAGCAATAGATCAACGCACCGAACATACTTAGAAATAACTTGTGGCTGGAAACGATATTTCTTATCCGTTGTCTTTTCAGTTTCGTACAATTCTCTCAAATATTCTTTTTCGAATGTAACGACCATTGTTCCTTCGATTATCAATTACAAATATAAATCAATTTTCGGGCATTCACAAATAAGTGAACTTTTGCTTGCTAACAGTACAACTGCTGGCAAGAATATTATGAGTCCCCTTGATCGGCTAATACCCAGTCCACCAACACCAAAGGAAATAAAATATGCTTAATATAAGCGGATAATCAAAAAAGTACGATACATTTGGGGATAGTTACTAGTTATATGCCAATGTTAGACTGCCGCAATAGAATCTTTATATAATAAACTGAGTAATGGCTAATTTGAAAGACATAAAGTTCAATTTTCTTAAATCGACACTAATTTTCGTATTAGTTGGACTATTTATTCCAGGCTTTACAGCAATTGGACTGTTAGGTCTACAAATGCTGCTTAGTAGTTTTGGAGTCGATTGTGAGATTGCATGGACAGTCATTTGGAGTTTTACAATTTTTGGTACTATAATTTTACCAATTGTATTTATTGTCCACATCAGAATTATCAATCTAGAAAAGAGAAAATCGTTGAAAACGAAGTTGATCCTTTTCAACTTATTTGAATATATCTTTATCCAAGCAGGACTGGCTACTTTGTTCACAAATGGACATACTCTTTGTTCTGTCGGAGATGGACAAAATGGACTTGAGTTTGTTTTTTCTGCATGGTTATCATTACCAATTCTAATTCTTTTGAGTTATATATTTGGTAAATTGTCAAGATATGAGAAATAGGAAGAAAGAAAGATATGGATGGGAGCGGAACACTTGCTATAACATCAGCTACCCGGCAAGTTCAGCAGTGGTGGTTTTCGGTGGGTATCTTTCTACTCAATCCTTCTTTCAGCTTAATAGAAAATCGCCCTCAATCCGCCCCTACGTGTAGCTTCCTAGGTTGGTGGCTAGGTCAATCGCTCTTTGAAACGGTATTGCAGTTTTGACAAAGTTTTTAATTTGACTGGTCGAGTACCTTGAGAGACTTTCACAGTTTGACTGGACTTTGCAGTTTGAAAGGTTTTGAAAATTTGGTTTTTATGGTTTCGGGTTTGACAAGTTCCCGTTTTTATTGACAGATAAATCTATCTAAAACGTTCATATTCAAGCTGAAACAGACCATGATTTGAAATATCGCATCGGGCAAAGTTTAATAATTAAAAAAACATCGTATGACATTTACAAGCAATGAAAAACCAAAACTATTTACCAAGCCAGCAATTCTAATTTTTTCGATTTTACTTTCGACATTTTTTGGAGCGCTACTCTTTGCTCAAAATTTAATGGGAGTAGCTAAGAAAAAAGATATTTGGGGCGTTATTTTGTTTTCCATTATTTGGAACGCTATTCTCATAAGATTTCTTGGTAAATTTATTCATAACAGCTTAATAGTTTTCGGAATCACAAATGCAATTGGAGGATTGATATTGATTTTCCCTTTTTGGAATTATTACTTACAGGAAATAGGTGATTATAAGGCAAGGAAAATATGGGGACCATTAATTCTTTTCGTTGTCTTAGTTGGAGGTTTTACAGCATTTATACTTTTAAAGAAAGGACAATAAGTATCAAATGATCGAATTTGGAAAACCGACCGCATAACATCAGCTACCCGGCATTGATCCCGAGGATCGGGACCTACAATCCACCCCTGCGGGTAGCAGCTTCTTACGTTATGGGCAATGTTATGGGTACGTACAAGAATTACAAGCTTAGACAAGCTATTTGGTTGCGGTGAAAAAATAAAGTTATCGCCGCATATTTGCGGTAATTAATTCATATATTTACCGCACAATACTATTAGGCAATGGCAAAATACATTTACGAGTACAAAAACTGGACAGATTTTTCGTGGCAGGACAAAGCCATCAATGTCGTATTTGGTGAGGTGCGGTATATGCAAGGTAAAATAATAGGGCAAATGAACGCTTTGGGCTTTTTTGCTAAAGAAGAAGCCGCTCTAACAGCCTTAACCTTAGATGTAGTAAAATCATCAGAAATCGAAGGCGAATCACTCAATTATGACCAGGTACGTTCGTCCATTGCAAGACGTTTGGGCATCAACACAGCAGGACTTGTATCAAGCAGCCGCCACATTGAAGGCGTTGTAGAAATGATGCTGGATGCCACCCAACGATACACTTTACCTTTAACTGAAAAACGTTTGTTTGGTTGGCACGCTGCACTTTTCCCCACTGGGTACAGTGGACCTTACGAAATAGAAGTTGGACGATACCGAACTGGTGAAATGCAAGTTGTTTCGGGCGCAATGGGCAAAGAAAAAGTGCATTACGAAGCCGTAAAACCCGAATTGGTAAAAACTGAAATGGACAAGTTTTTGGATTGGTTCAACAACGAAAACTGCATTGACCCTGTTTTGAAAGCCGCCATAGCACACTTTTGGCTGATCATCATTCACCCCTTTGATGATGGAAACGGCAGAATTACAAGAGCTATAACCGACCTGTTGCTTGCCCGTGCCGAGGGCAGTAGAGAACGTTTTTACAGTATGTCTAACCAAATATTAACCGAGCGCAAAATCTATTACGAAGTATTGCAAAAAGTGCAACATAGTTCAGGTGACATTACAGAATGGATCGATTGGTTTTTGCATTGTCTCAAAAATGCGATGCTCTCCACCGAAAGCACCACACAGAAAATAGTACGCAAAGCTGAATTTTGGAAATTACATGAACATACACCCATCAACGAACGGCAACGCTTAGTGCTTAACAAACTCTTTGACGATTTTGAAGGAAAACTACAAACCTCTAAATGGGCTAAGATTGTTAAAACCTCTACCGACACCGCCTTACGCGACATAAAGGATTTGGTAGAAAAAGGCATCTTGAAGCAAACTGACGAAGGAGGACGGAACGCAAACTATGAATTAGTAGACTTTAGATTAGATTAAGCAATTTCTTCAATAACTTCAATATCTTCGGAAACTCAAACCCTCTCTGAAGGAGATTGATTCCAGACCCTCCACCGTGCCATAGGTCACATAGTTTATCCCGAGGCCACGGGATCCAGCTGTCCTATGGGTCTATGTGTTTAAAAAATAAACATTAAAAATTCCCCTTTGGCTGTAACGATTCTTTTCCCCAGACGTCCTATGTCAATGTAAAGAGTTCAAAAAAAACAGAGACCAGCATGCTCCGCAAATTTTTATTTACCGGTATTTTGAGGTGTTTTAAGGGCCATATAAAGAGCATTTCGACCTTTTTACAGGGTAAAATCAGCCATTCATCGAAATACTAGAGTGGAAGCAGGTAATTATTACGAATTTTGATTTGAAAACTTGCAGAAAACAAAGCCATGATTAGATTAAACAACATTCACAAATCCTATGAAATGGGAAGCAACAGTCTCCATGTTCTGAAAGGCATTGACCTTACGATTGAGCAGGGAGATTTTGTTTCCATCATGGGGTCCTCTGGTTCAGGAAAGTCAACTCTGCTGAACATTCTGGGGATGCTCGACAATTATGACAAAGGAACTTACCATTTGTCCGGCAACCTGATTGCCAACCTGAGTGAGAAAAAAGCTGCCATGTACCGCAATGAAATGGTGGGGTTCGTATTCCAATCCTTTAACCTGATTTCGTTTAAGAATGCCATGGAAAATGTGGCCCTTCCGCTTTACTATAAAGGGGTGCCAAGGAAGAAGCGCAACCTGATTGCCATGGAATACCTCGAAAAACTGGGCCTCAAAGAATGGGCCAATCACATGCCCAGTGAAATGTCAGGGGGACAGAAACAACGCGTAGCCATTGCCCGTGCCTTGATTGCCCAACCCAAGATTATTCTGGCTGATGAACCTACCGGGGCCCTTGACACCACCACTTCCTATGAAGTGATGGAAATTTTAAAAGAAATCAATGCCCAGGGAATTACAGTCATTATTGTAACCCACGAACATGACATCGCTTGCATGACCAACCAGATCATCCGGCTTAAAGACGGATTGATTCATGAAATTATCCGCAATGGTGAACTCAAGGAGTTTAAGAGAGAAACCATGAAAGAACTCGAAACAGCCTAATTTTCTTCAGCCATGTTTGATATCGACAAATGGCAGGAAATTCTTGCCACCATCAAAAAGAATAAAATGCGCACCTTCCTTACCGGCTTCTCGGTGGCCTGGGGAATTTTCATGCTCATGATCCTGTTGGGGGCTGGGAATGGACTGAGTAACGGGGTGGGGGCTAATTTTATGAACGATGCCGTCAATGCCATGTGGATTTGGAGGGGCGAAACATCGATTCCTTACCAGGGCATGAAATCGGGAAGGCCCATCCAGTTTCACAATGATGACCAGGACCTGTTAAAGAAAGTTTCAGGCGTTGGGGTTACCTCGGGTCGTTATTTTATTGGAAATACCCGGTATTCCTACCACAAGGAATCGGGCGAATATACCACCATCACCTGCCAGCCGGAATTGAAGGAGGTTGAAAATACCATTATCGATGAAGGTCGTTTTATCAATAATATTGACATTATGCAGAACCGAAAAGTGGTGGTATTGGGAACGGATATTAAAAAAGCCCTTTTCAAGGACTCGACTGCCATCGGTGAATATGTCAAAATTAACAGTGTGCTTTTTAAAGTTGTTGGAATTTGCCGGGAGCCTGGATCAACCAACAACAGGAATGCCTATATGCCACTTTCAACTGCGCAAATGATTTTCAGCGGTTCAAACCAACTTCACAATTTGGCATTGACCATCAATGCCCAAACACTCGAGGAGAGTCAGGCCATTGAAGAGCAGGTGCGCAATGTACTGGGACGTCAACACAAGTTTGACCCCAAGGATGAAAGCGCCATTGGTTTATACAATAAACTGGAAAATTATATCCAGACCATGAAAATATTCCAGGCCATCAAGATATTTATCTGGATCATTGGATTGGGAACTTTGATTGCCGGGATTGTGGGAGTGAGCAACATCATGCTCATTGTGGTCAAAGAGCGGACCAAGGAAATCGGTATCCGTAAAGCCATTGGAGCCAGCCCTTCTTCAGTAGTCGGCTTAATTATGCTTGAATCCATCATGATTACCACCATCGCCGGATACATTGGATTGGTCATGGGAACAGGACTGATGGAACTGATCAACTATTTCATGGTACAGTCGGCCGCCGCAACTGTGGCTGAACAGGGAGAATCCATTTTCCTGAATCCGACAGTCGATATCAACATTGCCGTTTCGGCCACCCTGCTGTTAATTGTCGCAGGTGCCATTGCCGGGTATATTCCAGCAAAGCGGGCAGCCAGTATTAAACCCATTGTTGCCTTGCGCGACGAATAAATAAGGAGGATCTGTTATGTTTGATTTAGATCTTTGGACCGAGATAATCAGTGCCCTGAAGAAAAACAGGCTCCGTAGTTTTATGACTGCCTTTGGCGTGTTCTGGGGAATTTTTATGCTGATCATTATGTCTGGAGCCGGGAAAGCACTCGAGAATGGCGTTCTGGATGGGGTCAGGGCTTTTGCCTCCAACTCCGCTTTCTTCTGGACCGAAAGGACCAGCGTTCCCTATGCAGGATTTCAGCGTGGACGCCGTTGGAATTATGAAAATACCGATATTCAATACATCCGCGATAACGTGAAGGAGGTGGAATATCTCTCCCCACGATTGTTCGGAAACCAGCAAGGGGGCAATAACACCTTCAGGGGTGAACGATTCGGGGCCTTTAATATGTATGGTGATTATCCCGATTACTTTAAAATAGACCAGTGGACACCTGTCAAAGGAAGGCTGATCAACGAGATAGACATGCTCCAGGAGCGAAAAGTCTGCAATATTGGCGAACGGGTGGTAGAAGTCATGTTTGCCAAGGATGAAGACCCCATTGGACAGTACCTGAAAATTAGTGGAGTCTATTTCCAGGTAGTTGGAGTGATCCACCCTGAAACCCGCATTAACATTGGGGGTGGGAAAAAAGAAGAGACCATTATTATTCCTTTCTCGACCATGCAGACGGCCTATAACTTTGGCAATGTGGTTCATTTTTTCTCCGTCACCTCCAAACCAGGAACCAAGGTAAGCGATCTGGAAGAAAAGTTAAAAAGGATACTGAAAGACCGGCACAAAGTGGCCCCCGAAGATCTGCAAGCCATTGGATCGTTCAACATTGAAAAGGAATTTGTGAAATTCTCAACCTTGTTTCTCGGCATTCAGGTGCTAACATGGATTGTGGGTATCGGAACTCTTTTGGCTGGCGTCATCGGGGTAAGCAATATCATGCTGGTGATCATCAAGGAACGCACCCAGGAAATTGGTATTCAGCGTGCCATTGGCGCAACGCCTGCAGTGGTGATCAAACACATTGTTGCCGAGAGCGTCTTCCTGACAGTCATGGCCGGATATATCGGCTTGTCGCTTGGAGTGGGAGTCCTTGAAATCTTAAACCGCATATTGCTGGCGGCAGGCGATAAAATGTTTTTCCGCAATCCTGAAGTCAATCTCACCATGGCCCTTTCGGCCCTTGCCGTACTGGTGGTGGCTGGAATCATTGCCGGGTTGATACCAGCCAAACGGGCTGTGAGCATTAAACCCATTGATGCGATCAGGGATGAAGGATAAAATAGATCTTCAGACAACAGATATTAGATTTTCAGACATCAGACATTAGACAATAGACAACAGAAAACAAAACAAAAAATACAACATCATGAAAAAAGCATTTAGAATCTTGGGAATTGTAATTCTGGTAGGGATTTTCGGGGGAACCATTTATTTTCTCTACACCAAATCAAAAAAAGCACCCGAAATATTTGAAACCAAAGCACCCTTTGTGAGCAATGTGGTTCGCAAAACTGTGGCTACCGGGTCGGTTGTGCCAAGGAAGGAAATCGAGATTGTGCCCCAGGTGTCCGGTATCATTGATGAATTGTACATCGTAGCCGGTGACTTTGTGAAAAAGGACCAGGTGATTGCCAAAATCAAGATCATTCCTGACATGGTGAACCTGAACAATGCAGAGAATCGTTTGAACCGTGCCAAATTAAGCGCCGATGATGCCAAAATAGATTATGACCGTCAGCAAAAACTATATGACCAGAAGGTTATTTCGTATGAAGAATACAAAAGAGCCAAGGTAACTTATGATGCCTCCAGGGAAGAAATGTCGGGTGCGGAAAATAATCTGGAATTAATTAAAAATGGTGTAACAAAACGGGCACAAACTGCTACTAATACGCTGGTTCGTTCAACGGTTAACGGAATGGTACTGGATGTTCCGATTAAAGAAGGAAATTCGGTGATCCAATCCAATACCTTTAACAACGGAACCACCATTGCAACGGTGGCCGATATGAAGGATATGATCTTCAAGGGCAAGGTGGATGAAACCGAAGTGGGCAAAATCAAGGAAGGCATGAACATCGAACTGGAAATCGGTGCAATCGAAAAAGATAA
>DASXUZ010000299.1:0-3334 GCA_036504555.1 Prolixibacteraceae bacterium
TTTACCGGTAATCTGATTAGTTTAAAACAAAGCTTGTGCCAAAGTATTCTTTTAAAATATTGTTATTTTTGCAGTAAAATAAAAACCGTGGGAAGAATCTTAGCCATTGATTATGGTCGCAAACGAGTTGGAATTGCAGTAACTGATCCGCTTCAGATCATTGCAAACCGGTTAACAACCGTTGCCAGCAATGAAATATGGGTGTTTCTGAAAGAGTATTTTTCGAAAGAGAATGTCGAAAAAGTGATTGTGGGATATCCCATGCAAATGAACAATCAGCCCTCTGAAGCCGTTAAATATATCAATCCGTTTTTGCGAAAGTTTCAAAAGGATTATCCTGAGATGCCTCTTGAACAGGTCGATGAACGATTTACTTCGAAGATGGCATTTCAAACCATGATTGATGCGGGCTTAAAAAAGAAAGACCGGCAAAACAAAGCAACCATTGATGCAGTGAGTGCAACAATTATTTTACAAAGTTATTTGGAACAAAAAAATTATAACAGATGATTTACCCGGTGACCGTATTTGGCGACCCAGTATTAAGAAAAATTGCAGCACCAATTACTGCTGATTTTCAGGATCTAAAAGGTTTTATTCAGAATATGTTTGAAACCATGTACAATTCTGATGGAGTCGGATTGGCAGCGCCTCAAGTTGGACATTCCATTCGTGTGTTCATATTGGATACAACTTCCGATGAAGACGAGGAAGAGCCAGGAATTAAAAGGGCTTTTATTAATCCTGAAATCATTGAAAAATACGGGGAAGAGTGGTCCATGAATGAAGGATGCCTTAGTGTCCCCGAAATAAGGGAGGATGTATTTCGTCCTGAATCTGTAAAAATAAAGTATCAAGACGAAAAATTTGATGTACATGAGGAATCATTCAACGGGTTCACTGCAAGAGTAATTCAGCATGAGTATGACCACCTGGAAGGTATCATGTTTGTTGATTACCTAAACCCTTTGAAAAAAAGAATTTTGAAGAGTAAGTTAACAGCCATCTCAAAAGGCAAAGTGATACCCAAATACAAGATCAAAATTCCTGGAAAATAAAATCACTTCCTCTGAAATATCAGAAGCCTGAACTCTCAATAATTATTTTTGAAAATATTATTGCAAATTATGTAACCATCAGAAAAGATAACCGTTATGGGGGAAAACGCCCCCATGATTGTTTCTAGAAGCTTTTTCCAGAGAATTCCATTTATTCGGATTAGCAGCCTGTTTTTGATTGGTATACTCATCAATCATTACCTGCAAATTGATTTTTATGCATTAGGTATTCTTTTGACCCTACTGCTTTCCATTCTGATTTTCATGTGGAATAACAGTCAGCTTTCGGGAATAAAAATTCAGAATTTACTGATTATATTGAGCATCCTTGTTTGTGGAATGTTGTATCCGAATAAAATCAATGGAAAATATCTCCCAACAAGGCTTGATCAGAAGGATTACTTTCTTGCTGAAATTTGTCAAAGACCCCTGGAAAAGGCCAAAACCTATCAGTCAATTTTATGGATACAAGGTAGATCGTACCCAAAAAATGAAAAAGTAATTGTCTATTTCAGCAAGGAAAAATTTGATACAACCCTTAAACCAGGTGATCAAGTGATCCTGTTCGCCAAGCCGCAGGAAATAAAGAACATGGGTAATCCTTTTGAATTTGATTACCAATCAATGATGCACAACAAAGGCATTGACTTTTCAATCTATCTAAGTCCAGGAACATACCGCAAAACTGGCTTAAGAATCAACAGGTTCCGATATTTGGCCGAGCAGGCAAGGGACAAACTTGTAACACTACTGGCAGCGACAAAGATAGAAAATGAAGAATGTGCAGTAATTTCTGCTTTAACCCTTGGCTATCGGGCTGAACTTGATCCCGAAACCCTGAATTATTTCGTAAATACTGGTACTATCCATGTACTTTCAGTTTCGGGACTGCATGTTGCCTTAATTTTTTTAATACTCAGTTTTTTATTCTCAGGAATGAACAAGGGTAAATTTGGTGCCATCCTTTATCCAACCCTGCTGCTATTATTTCTTTGGATCTATGCCTTCATTACGGGCTTCTCACCCCCTGTTCAAAGATCTACGGTCATGTTTTCATTTGTAATCATCGGCAAAGTCCTTCGACGGCCGGTAACCATTTATAACTCGCTGTTGGCTTCAGCATTGGTCTTAATATTGCTCGATCCCAATGTCTTATTTGATATAGGGTTTCAACTTTCTTATCTATCCATTTTCGGAATTGTTCTTCTACAACCACCCCTGGAAAGTATGATTAAAGTTAAAAATAAATCACTAAAATGGGCCTGGACTTTGTTGGCCGTTTCCATGGCAGCTCAACTGATCACCTTCCCACTTTCAATTCTATATTTCAACCAATTTCCCAATATGTTCTGGTTAAGTAATTATTGTGCCATTCCTGGAACGACCATACTGATGTGGCTGACTTTTGGATTTTTTATTACAAGCCCAATTCCTTTTATTTCAGGAATTCTGGCACAGATTATCCAATTCACAACCAATCTCATGTTGCTTATTTTAAAGTGGATAAGTGAGTTGCCTCATGCAGTTATCCATGGAATTGTATTAAGCCCGATTCAGACTTCGATTATGTACGCATGCCTTTTCGCGTGTATTATTTATGGTTTTTCTAAAAATAAGACATGGTTATTTGGGAGTCTAATACTTTTAATTACCTTACAAATCAGTGCATTGTATGGTAAATATGAACTATTTAATCTGAAATCAATTTATGTATATAATTCGAAGAATAGTTTAATCCATTTGGTCAATGGCCGCAGCAATTATATTGTCTGTGTTGGGAAATATAAAGCAACCAGACAGGAAATTAATATGATACAAAATGTATGTAATCATTTGAAACTTCAATCGCCAAAGTTCATTGAACTTACGAAGGTGGATCGTTTTGATGCCCCAGATTTGAGAATAAATGACAAGACGCTCCGATTCCTAAATTGCCGGATCAATTATTCAGATCAATTAAAATTTACAATTCAGGCTACTGATTTAATGAAATTTAGAAGGAAGAATCCAGAACTTTCAAAAAATGAAATTGTACATGAAATTCCAATTACTCGATATGCATCTTTAAATGGAAAAATTACTTATGCAATTAATTTCACAGCACACATCAAGAAAGCTGTTTGTGTATTTTTGGAATGAGTCCAATATTAAACCATAAAAATCATTAACGTGAGTTCGATCTAAGCAATTATATCCATTGATTGATTAAACTGATCGCCTTCGTCCTAGCAGATATTGCAGTTATTGAAGTTATTGAAGTTATTGAAGTTATTGAA
>DASXUZ010000300.1:0-15991 GCA_036504555.1 Prolixibacteraceae bacterium
AACTGGTGTGCTCCACATTGTGCCCGAATTCATGAACGGCAATGTTGTAACCTTTGTAATTCATTCCGGTAGCAGGGATGCGAGTGCGCAAATGGGCCTTTTCGGCTTTCATCTGTGCTCCCCAGGCATGTCCCGAGCCACGGGCTGGATCAACTGAAATGCGCGAGGCAATGAAGGCGGCTTTTTCTTTGGTGAATCCCAATTTCAGCAGCAGGTTCTCCAGATCGGCCTCGAGCGCTTTGGCATTGGGGTATTTCTTCTCAGTAATCGAATTCAGCATTTCTTCATTGATTGAACTGCGGGCTTTGAAACCGTCGTACCAGATATCCCAGGGCGCCAGGTCTCTGCCCAATCGTTTTTTGATGATCGATGCCACTTCCTGAATTTGCGGTGAACCAAGAAATTCCGTAAATAGTTTTTCAACCTCAGGCTGGGGAACCTGCATACTGACTGAAAATGCCCGGTCAATGGCCGTTGGCATGGTAGGGCTGAATTTATCGATGTCCTGATATACATGAAAGGTATTGAGAATTTGTTGATATCGGCCATCCGTTTCCGCAGGGCTTTCAGTCTTTGCCCCAGCGACCAGCACTTCGTTGGAGATCGGGTTCCAATCTGCTTTTCCTGAGTTGATCACTGCCTTGGGGATCGACTGGTCAACGATTCGCTGCATCACCTGGTAGATCAATCCTTGCTTTTCGAAACCCACTTCTTTGTTGGCATAATCGGCCTTGATCTCATCGCGCAGGTTCCAGTGGCTCAACAGCACCATGTTTTCAGGAAACAGCTTCTGATTGTCCTTGTTGAGGAGATGGCCCATATAAATGTTGTAATCGGCAATATAGGCATCACCTTCAGCCGCAACCTGTGAGGCTTTCTGCACCAGTTCTGAAGGAATACGTGAACTGAACGCATCACCCATACGCGCATATCCCCATTCAAGGGAAGACCAGCCTGCACCCAGTTGATTCTTTTCTTCCGTGGTGTAATAGGGAAAGTTGAGGGCTACGTTAAAGGCTATTTTATTGTCATAAAGATCATTGATCAGGTGAGCCCCCGGATTATATCCTGCAAACAGGGGGTCGATGGGTAACACCTCACCCTTCTGCAGCTGCACATTCTCCTGCATATCGAGTGTCAGTTTGTTGAAATGCCCGTAGAGCGATTCAAAATATTCAGAATAACGATTGAAGGTAACTTCCCGTTGAGAAGGGTCGGCTATGAAGTTGTCGGCACAGAACTGAATGAATTCCTGGGGCGTTCCATCGGTATTACGCCAAAGCGAGGCGGCCTGTTTAACCCCCTTTTCGGCCAGGGCAGCATCTCCTTTGGCCTGGTTCTTATCACTGATTGCCTTGATGGCTGCGCCAATGGTGGCTTCTGAAATTCCAACCAGGGCGTCCTGTTTCCCTTTGGTGGTCTGGCAAGCTGAAATCATAACAAAACAAGCTAAGATGAAGATGCAATTTTTCATGATAGGAGGTAAAAGGTTTGGTAGTAAAATTGAAAGTCTAAATTACCAAAAAATCCAGGATTAAAAAAATGATGTTTCGCAGGTGTTACTACAAGCCCGTTGGCTGAAGCCAACGGCAAAGGATACTGCTTTTAATGAACATTGTATGGATTGCATAGATTTTTTATCAAGAGAATATCCTTTGCTCCCGATATTAATCGGGACAAGCTGTTTGCCTTTAGGCAACGGATAGGTAAAAGCGTTAATATTCATTGCTTAACCGCGAACGGACACAACGGAATCCGATGTAGGATTTTGCCGTGTCCTGGTATTCAAAACTTCGTGCTGAGACTTGCAGGAATTCAGAAACATCCTTCCAGGAACCTCCGCGGATCACCTTGCGCTTCATGGCCGGTGGTTCATCGGCTTTGGCGTTGTATTCAAAATTGGGATTAAAATCGTTGATGTACATATAGGCAGATTCGTCATAAGCTGAGCCTGTCCATTCAGCAACATTGCCCGCCATGTCATAAAGGCCAAAATCGTTGGAGTCGTAGCTTGCAACTTTGATGGTTGCCAAGCCTCCATCCTCGATATAGTCGCCTCGCAAGGGTTTGAAATTGGCATTGAAATCTCCCTCCTGCTGACGGGTATAATATCCACCCCAAGGGTACATGGATAACTGGCGGTCACCGCGGGCGGCATATTCCCATTCAATCTCGGTGGGCAAGCGATAATCCAGCAGGGCTGGTTCTCTGCGCGTGGCAAGGTAATCGCTATGAAATTTGGTCCGCCAATGGCAAAAGGCCTTCGCCTGTTTCCAGGCAACACCCACCACTGGATAATCATCATAAGCAGGATGCCAGAAATAGTTTGTAGCCCAGGGTTCATTGTAGGAGAAGGTAAAATCACGGATCTGGCACAGGGTATCAGGGAAAACTGCAGTTTGGTCGTTCATGATAAAGGAGGAACGGTTTTGGATCACCCTCTCCTCCCCTTTGGCATTGGCGACCGAGCCCTTGTAACTTTGTGAAGCATAGTCGTACCTGTTGACACGACGGGCCGCCTGTTTTAAATCGATCCAACTGTAATCATAAAACAACTTTCGGGCATCGATTTCCTTTTTCCTGAAAAGCTGTTCGTCTTCTGGAATATAAAGCGGTGAAAGCGTTTCAGCGTAATCGGGATTGTTCCATTCTATCCTTTTTTTCCAGTTAATCCGGGGAGGATCCACAGGGTTTCCTTGATGATCTTCAGTGGTCAGAAATTCAGGAAACTGATCGGACAACAAACCCCTTGCAATTGAATCCCTGACCCACTCGACAAACTGACGGTATTCATTGTTGGTAATTTCAGTATCATCCATCCAGAAAGCATCGATCGATACCGTTTTGGTAGGTGTACTTGAGGCAGTAACATCCTGGTCTTTAAACCCTATATCGAAAGTGCCACTATGAACAAAAGTCATCCCATAAGGGTTGGTTTCAACCCAGGATTCCCTGCCCTTGACCCCTTTGATATAACCATTGCCTATCTTGCCACAACCAGTGAGATGAACAAATGTCCAAACTAGCAGACCAATGGGAAAATGTTTTTTCATTGTAAGGTTTAGTATGATGCTTCTAAAATTACCTTCAGTTTTAACAGGCTCAGCCAAACTGTAAGCGCTTCCCCCTTTGTTGCAATAAAGATAATATTACCTATTATGAAAGCCATCACTTTGGTGAATAATAATTCCTTCTTCTGCAAATTTATTTGTTATTAATCTTTCAGGTGATCACTTATGCCCTAACAGTCAAACGATCATCCAGCAATAAGCTTTTAAAATTTGGGTTTTAAAATGTCTGAAATAAATAAAATATGATTAAATTAGTGGCTAACTTTTCAGAAGTTAAAACTTTGGAAAAGTAGAGAGCGCCTCGAAAAGATGAAAGGTATTTGTATGAAAAACATCCCATTTCTGTTGGTTTACAGCCGTATAGTGATTGCCCTGGTGATAGGAGTCATTACCTGGAGTGGCTTTCCCAACACCCCCATTCTGGTGGTTGCCTTCATGACCATCGGATTAATTACCGATGTGCTGGATGGAGTCATTGCCCGTCTATTAGGCGTAGCTACTGAAAAGCTGAGGGTTTGGGATTCGAATGCTGACCAGTTTTTTTGGATCATCGTGATTGGCTGCGTCTTCTACATCAACGGATCTTTTATCAGGCAGCATTATTTTCCCGTTGTAATCATCCTGATTTTAGAAACTTCCGCCTACTTGATCAGCTATCTAAAATTTCGACGAACCATTGCCACCCATTCGTATATGGCTAAGTTTTGGACCTTGACAATGCTTGCTTTTTTAATCGACCTGACTTTGCATTCCCAAAGTACAATAACCTTCAAAATATGTGTACTATTTGGAATTATATCCCGCATTGAAATTATCCTGATCATTTGGAGACTGAAGAGTTGGGCAACCGATGTGCCTTCTTTATTAGCAGTCAGGAAAATCAACAAAAGGTAACCCATGTTTCAAAACAAATCTATTTTACACTTTGAAGCTTGATGAGAGAAATCTTATTGCATTTTTTTTCAAAAATGCAGAGAATTACTTTTCAAAATAAAAACAGGTAGTAAGTCAAGTAATTAAACTTATTTTTCTATATTCAACAATTGTTTTTAGAGAGTAAGAATACAGGTTTTATCATTTTTATTTTTATCCATAGAAACCATTGGTGGATTTGATTGTTCTACCTTGAGATTATAAAAAAAAGCAGTCTTCAATATATTAAATATTAAATTTTTTTGGAATGAGTAGAACTATACCTCTCCGGTGCATGCATTTAAGTTTGAAAGCATTTTCCCCTTTGGTTTTATTATCATTATTTTTAATCACTGCCATTCCGTCAATGGGTCAGTCTTCAGAACTTAATTCAGAAGCAGCCAACAGCCAGGCAACCCATGAAGAACTCAGCCGGGGAGAGCGATTCTTTAAGGGACTATTGCCCGTCAACCGAAAGTTTGAAGCCTGCGAATCGTGCCACAACATCCATCATTCAGATACCATGAACTGGAACCCATCGGCCATGGACATCGCCCTGAAGTATAAAGACAAGGATTTTGCCGCCTTCCAGGGAGCAGTGATGCAGCCAAACGGTGTAAAGATGGAGCAGGTGCACAAGAATTTTGAAATTGAAGAGAACGATCTGAAGACCATCAAAGTATACCTTGACAAAATGGCAATCACCGGGCCGCCCAAGGTTGGACCAACGGTTACCCAGATCCTGTTGTTTTCAGGACTCATTCTATTAATGCTATTGGCCCTGCTGGATCTGTTGTTCTTCCATGTCATCAGGTTCCGTGTTGTTCATGTACTGGTTCTTTTCATCACCCTTGGACTTGTGACCAAAATAATTGTAACCGCTGCCGTTGATTTGGGACGCACACAAAATTACGCCCCCGATCAACCCATCAAGTTCTCACATAAGATTCATGCTGGTGACAATCGAATCGATTGTAAATATTGCCACCACACTGCGGAATTTGACAAGTCGGCTGGCATTCCTTCCATGAACCTGTGTATGAATTGCCATGTTTTGGTGCGCGAAGGAAGTCATTCAGGCAAATTCGAAATCAACAAGGTCATTGAAGCCAATGAAACCCAAAAGCCCGTTGAGTGGGTGCGCATTCACAATTTGCCAGACCATGTATTTTTCAGTCATGCCCAACATGTAGGCATTGCCAAAGTCGACTGTAAGCAATGCCACGGACCAGTTGCTGAAATGAACATCATGCGTCAGCAAAGTGATCTGTCGATGGGATGGTGTATCAATTGCCACCGCCAAACAAAGGTAGATTTCAAGGACAATGCCTATTACGATAATTACAAAGAGCTGCACGAGATGCTCAAATCAGGAAAGATTGATACCATCCGGGCGGTCGATATAGGCGCTAACGATTGTATGAGGTGCCATTACTAGGAGTTCCAGGTTTAAAGTTCAAAGTTTAAAAAATTAAATTACGCTAGATGAAGACATATTGGAGAAGTATAGAAGAACTTGCCAATCCAAAGGAAATACGAAGGGTAGAAGTGCGGGAAGAGGCCAAACAGAAAAGTATGCTCATGCGAGGTGATGAGTCGCTTTCTGAATCATCGCGACGCGATTTTCTGAAAACATTTGGCTTCAGTGTGGCTGCTGCTTCCATAATTGCTGGCTGTACAAGGCCCATCAATAAGGCCATACCATATTTAGTGAAACCTCTTGAAATGGATCCGGGAACTGCTGATTTTTATGCCTCCTCCTACTTTGATGCCAATGAATACGCTAGTATCCTGATAAAAGTGAGAGATGGCCGACCCATAAAAATTGAGGGGAACACCTTAAGTACGGTAACCCAAGGCGGAACCAGTGCCCGCATACAGGCTTCTGTACTGAATTTATATGATGATGCCCGTTACAAAGGCCCCTCAAAAGAGGGTGCAGGCATCAGCTGGGAAAAAGCAGACGAAGAAATCATGTTTCAGTTGGCCCGGCTGAAAAGGGAAAACGGAAAGGTGGTCCTGCTGACATCAAGCATCATTTCACCTTCCACCAGGGAAATCATCCAGCAATTTATTGCAAAACAATCAAATACTGAATGGATTCAATATGATGCGGGTTCAGTATCGGGTTTGCTGCAAGCCAATCAAAAAAGCTTTGGCAGGGCATTTATTCCTGATTACAGGTTTAACAAAGCCAGGGTGGTAGTCAGTTTCGGTGCCGATTTCCTGGGCACCTGGCTTTCCACTGTTGAATATACAAAGGGTTATACCGCTGCCCGTCAACTTCAGAATGGACAGAAGGAAATGCTGCGTCACTACCAGTTTGAATCGGGAATGACTTTGAGCGGATCAAATGCAGACGTTCGCTTTCCGATCAAACCTTCGGAAGAAGGAGCCATCGTGCTGGCTTTATACAATGCCATTGCCAGGGCCAAAGGTGGCACAGTTACCTCGGGCGTTGCATCCTCCGTTGAGGTGGCCGACCTTGCCAAAGACCTGCTGGCAAATGAAAAACAAAGCATCGTTATTTCTGGAAGCAATGATGTCAACATACAATTGCTGGTCAATGGAATTAATCAATTATTGGGCAATTACGGATCAACCATCGGACTTGAAAATCCCCTTCAAACCAAGCAGGGAATTGATCAGGACATGGATCGCCTGCTGGAAGAATTGAAAGCCGGTTCAGTAAAAGCATTGGTGGTTTGGGGAGCCAATCCTGTTTACGATCATCCAAAAGGACCAGAGTTTACCGAAGCCATCCGAAAAACAGAATTGAGTATTTCATTTTCAGAAAGACCCGATGAAACGACGGATGTCTGTATGTTTAAGTTGCCAGAGACCAATTTCCTGGAAAGTTGGAATGACATGGAACCCAAAGCCGGCATTTACAGCCTGGCACAACCAGCCATTGCACCTATTTTTGATGCCCGTGCCCCACAGGAGACACTGTTGAAATGGATGGGGAACATTCTGAATTACCATAATTTCATACAGGAGTTCTGGAAAGCTAACTACTTTCAGAATCAGAAAGAAACAAGCGATTTTGTTCAGTTCTGGAACACTGCCCTTCAACGGGGAGTGTATGAAACAGTTCAGAATTCAAAAATGGAATACTCCCCCGAAGGGATTGCACAGGCTGGCGGACAGATTAAAAGTGCAAGTCCTGGAATTGAATTGGCCTTATATGAAAGTATCGCACTGGGAA
The DNA here is from genome assembly GCA_036504555.1 of Prolixibacteraceae bacterium. Classification (GTDB taxonomy): domain Bacteria; phylum Bacteroidota; class Bacteroidia; order Bacteroidales; family Prolixibacteraceae; genus Aquipluma. The sequence continues at coordinate 7,192 of DASXUZ010000300.1, forward strand.
ACGGCAAGTATGCCAACAATCCCTGGTTACAGGAACTACCTGATCCCGTGGCCAAAATCAGTTGGGACAACTTTGCAGCCATCCCGGTGGCATATGCCGAGGAAAACGGGCTGAAAAATGAAGATGTTATTCGGGTCAATGGAATGCAACTGCCCGTTTTTGTTCAGCCAGGCCAGGCAAAAGACACCATCTCGGTGGCATTGGGCTACGGACGTGAAATTGCCGGGAAGGTGGGGAATAAAGTGGGCACCAACCTTTACCCATCTGTTGGAACGGTAGATAGCACACGTCAATATTATATAGCCTCGGCCAAGGTTGAAAAAGTTCCTGGCAAGACCTTTGAACTGGCCATTTCTCAAACCCATTACCTGATGGAAGGCAGGCCAATTGCCAGGGAAACAACCTTATTGGATTACGTTCAAAATCCCTCTTCAGGAAATGAACTACATGCCATCAATGAATCCAAGTCTGTTACTTTATATAAAGAGCCCCGTTACAATGGTCATCATTGGGGAATGGCAGTTGACCTGAATTCATGCACCGGTTGCGGAGCATGTTCCATTGCCTGCCAGGCTGAAAACAATGTCCAGGTCATTGGGAAAGATCAGGTGCGCAATCGCCGCATTATGCACTGGATCAGGATTGACCGCTATTATTCAGAGAACCCGGAAAATCCGAAAGTATCGTTCCAGCCAGTGATGTGTCAGCATTGCGGGAATGCTCCCTGCGAGAATGTTTGCCCAGTGGCAGCCACCCCTCACAGTGAAGAAGGATTGAACCAAATGGCTTACAACCGTTGCGTGGGAACCAAGTACTGTCTGAACAACTGTCCTTATAAAGTTCGACGTTTCAACTGGTTTCAGTATGTGAAAAATGACAAGTTCGATTATGCCTCCAACAGTGACCTGGGACGTATGGTATTAAATCCTGACGTGACAGTTCGTTCGCGTGGGGTCGTCGAAAAATGCTCCATGTGTGTTCAGCGGATCCAGGAGAAAAAACAAGTAGCCAAACTTCAGGGACGACCCATCGCAGATGGTGAATTTCAAACTGCCTGTGCACAATCATGTCCTGGAAATGCCATCGTATTTGGCGATTTGGCCAATCCTGAAAGCCGGCTTTCAAAGCTATTCCAGGATAAGCGCAATTACCATTTACTGGAAGAATTACACACTTTGCCCTCGGTAGGTTACCTGACCAAAGTAAGAAATACAAACGCATGATCATCCAACAAAGAAAATAGTTCAGACTATGTATAAAACGGCTGTACGAGGAAAATTAGTTGACGGAGACAAGTCGCTCAGTCAGATTTCAACAGATATTCTTGCGCCCATAGATGCCAAAACGCCCATGTGGTGGTACGGGGCATTTGCAATCAGCTTGCTGCTGTTCGCCTGGGGGGCCATCAGTATCTATATCACTGTCACACAAGGTATCGGAACATGGGGAGTCCACAATTCAGTAGGTTGGGGATGGGAAATTGTCAACTTTGTGTGGTGGATCGGGATCGGTCACGCAGGCACCGCCTTTTCCATCTTCCTGTTGATTTTGCGACAGAAATGGAGAACTGCCATCAACCGTGCCGCAGAAGCGATGACCGTTTTTGCCGTTATGTGCGCGGCCCTTTTTCCACTTATACACATGGGCCGCTCTTGGCTGTTTTTCTATGTTTTCCCTTATCCCAATACCCGTGGGCCATTGTGGGTGAACTTTAACTCTCCGCTGTTCTGGGACTTTGTGGCCATCTCGGCCTACCTGCTTATTTCGGCCAGCTTCTGGTATTTTGGAATGGTTCCTGATTTTGCCACCATCCGCGATACCACAAGGTCCAAAATCAAAAAGGCTGTATATGGTTTTTTTGCCTTTGGATGGACAGGTTCTTCGAAAGAGTGGTTGCGATATGAAGGTCTGGCCTTTGTACTTGGTGGGATCGCTGCCGTATTGGTAGTTTCGGTGCACTCGATCGTATCGACCGACTTTGCCGTATCAGTTGAACCTGGCTGGCATTCCACCCTTTTTCCACCTTACTTTGTGATTGGAGCCATCTTTTCAGGTTTTGCCATGGTTTTGACCCTGGTAACCCTGATGAAAAAACTCTATAACATGGATGACTTTATTACAGAAAACCATGTGGATGCAGTATGCCGGATCTTGGTTTTTATTTCCCTGATGATGGGAACGGCCTATATGACCGAAATATTTGTTGCCTGGTATTCAGGTTCCGAATATGAAATGTACTTATTCTTCAAAAACCGTATTACAGGTGATTACGCCTTTCAATTCTGGGCCATGTTTATCTTTAATGCATTGGTTCCACAGTTATTCTGGTCCCGGAAGATCCGCAGAAACTTGCTTTTGGTGTTTATCATTTCAATCGTAATTAATATTGGGATGTGGTTTGAACGGTTCAACATCGTTGTCACTTCACTGGCAAAGGATTACCTTCCTTCCAACTGGGCTCCTTATCATCCAACGATCATCGAAATAGGATTCTTTGCCGGAACTATTGGATTGTTTGGCGCTGGGGTGCTGCTGTTCTTCCGCTTCCTGCCGCAAATTGCCATCAGCGAAGTGAAGATGGTTTCAAAATTCAATACCCAACAAACCGATCACCTAAAACCGGGGCATCATGAATACGAATAAGAATTACTTAGTAGGTGTTTTCAATGATGAACACACCCTGGTCGATGCCTTTGAAAAGGCCTTGAAAAAAGGAGTGGTGATCGAAGAGGTTTATACGCCCTATCCGATTCATGAAATCCTAACGGGCATGAAAACCAAGACACACATCACTTATGCCGCCTTTTTTTACGGAGTATTTGGTGTTGCTATCCTACTCGGAGGGATGTATTATGCAGCCGTCATCGACTGGCCATTGCACTTTGGAGGGAAACCCTTCAATTCATTTCCCTCCTTCATTGTGGTGACTATTGTGGCAACCATTTTGATCATTACGATTTTGACCCTGCTTACCTTTTCGGTCCGTTCAAAGGTATACCCGGGTAAAAAGGCTGACATCGTCGATGAAAGAGCCACCAACGACAAGTTCATCATTGTCCTGGATCAGGATAAGATGGGAATTGAAATGCCCGAAGTAACCTTATTGTTTGAGAGCAATGGAGCTTCGGAAGTTTATCAGAAACAAGCCAATTCAAACTGAAAATATTTTCAACGAATGAACATGAAGATGCTTTATAAATCAATAGTCGCCGTGTCACTGATACTCCTATTTGGATCCTGTGACCGAGACCGCAATACAACAGGATGGGAATATTTTGATGACATGGCCCATTCGCCTGCTTATGAAACGTATTCGCCCAATCCGAATTTTGCAGATGGAAAAACCATGCGCAATCCGGTTGAAGGTACCATTCCGATTGGCTACCAACCATATTTGTATCAGAAAAACGATGAAGACCGTGTAAAAGCTGGACTGGCAATGGTCAATCCACTGGAGCCAACAGAAGATAATCTGGCCCGCGGGAAGCAGGCATTTACCATCTTTTGTTCCAACTGTCACGGCGATAAAGGAGATGGTCAGGGATACCTTTTCACCAGTAAAAAATATCCTTATCAGCCGGGGAATCTTTTATCCGCAAAAATCAGGAACAATCCCGAGGGTGAAATCTATCATGTCATTACCGTTGGATTTGGTGTCATGGCTCCTCATGGCTACATGATTCGCCCGGAAGATCGCTGGAAGATAGCAATGTACATCAAAGATGTTTTGCACAAGCAGTAATGCAGGTAGCTAGGAGCATGGATCGAATTTACACTGATCTTTTAATTTCGTGTAATTCGTCCCGAGTACTCAGGATTCGTGTAATTTGTATTTTTAAAAAATCAGAATCAAAATATTGACAGCATGGAAGACAGATTAATCGTTCAAAAGAACTTTAAATACCTATTGTTTGGGTTGATAGGCATCGGAATCATCTCAATGGTCGCGGGATTCATTTCCGATCCAGAACGGGCCTGGGCGAATTATTTGCTGAACAACTACTATTTTGTTTCATTGGCAATTGGTGCTGCTTTTTTCGGTGCCATCCAATACATCTCACAGTCGGGCTGGTCTTCAGCATTTAAGCGGATTCCAGAAGCCATGGCTTCTTACATTCCGGTTGCCGGCATATTTTTCCTGCTGATGTATTTTGGAATGCATGCCCTGTTTCACTGGTCGCATGAAGGAGTGACAGCCACCGATGAATTGCTGGCCCACAAGGCCCCTTACCTGAATATCCCGTTTTTCTTCTTTCGGATTATATTGTTTTTTGGATTGTGGACAATTATGGTAAGGCTACTGCGTAAGATATCATTAAAGGAGGATGAGGAAGGTGGAATGACCTATTTCTACCAGTCAGAGAAATACTCTAAAGTCATTATTTTCATCATTGCCATTAGTTTTACGCTCTTTGCCTTCGATATGCTCATGTCACTTGAACCGCATTGGTTCAGCGCACTTTTTGCTGCTAAAAGCTTTATTGCCGCCTTTTTACATGCTGCAACGGTCATTACCCTCATCGTTATTATTCTGAATAAAATTGGTCATCTGAAGATGTTGAACCGCAGCCATCTGCACGATTTCTCGAGATATATTTTCATGCTTGCCATTCTATGGGGCTATTTTAACTTTGCCGAGTTTATGCTCATCTGGTATGGCAATATTCCTGAAGAAACCATCTTCTTCGTGAAGCGATCAGAAGGTGCATTTCAAGTACTTTTTTATGCCAACATCGTCATTAACTGGTTTATTCCATTCCTCTTTTTAATGCCCCGTATGACCTCCAGAAGTAAGGTATATATCCTTCCTGTAATCATTGTGTTAATGATTGGACAGTACACCGAACTTTATTATTACATCTGGCCTGCCGTGGTAAAAGGATCGAAATTTGGATTGCTGGAAATCGGCACCTATCTGGGGTTCCTCGGTTTATTTACATTGGTTGTGACAAATACTTTGACCAAAGCGAACCTGGTACCAAAGAATCATCCTTACCTGGAAGAAAGCATTTATCATCAGTTCTGAAGAAGTGCCTAAAGTATTTAAAATGAACTAAAGTACTTAAAGTGAACTAAAATACCTAAAGTTAAAGATCGCATAGCTCAAAGTACTTTAAATACTTTAGTTCACTTTAAGTACTTTAGTTCACTTTAAGTACTTTAGTTGACTTTATTCTTAGTGCCAAATTTCATCCATCTTGAAATCAGTTCCATTGTCCAGAATCTGGATACTCGATATGGTCTGTATAAAGGAAAAGTCATTGTAGGTCCAGACTACCTTTTTTTCTCGGGTCACTTCGATAGCATGCGGTGCTTTCCCCAAATTATTATGACCTAACCAATTGGTCATTACCGTATTTCCGTTGGGCAGGCGCTGCAAGCCAGTCATAAACTTCAATTCAATGCCCGGCAGATCATTCTTAAGCACCTGCCAAACGATGTTGCCCCTGGCATCAAATTCAACCACTTTAGGATCGCCATTGTGGTCAGAACAGGCTACCAGAGTATTTCCATTGGGTAACCTGACCACTGAATGTGGCCCGCCTTTCACAGGAATTTCCATCATTAACTTTCCCTTTTGGTCGTATTCCCGAACCACATCAAGCCCGTAATGAGCAACCAGGTAATTCCCATTTGCCAGTTTCCGGGCATTGCGCATAAAGGCATACCCGGCATCCACAGAATCTGGAATTAGCTTGATTTCTTTGACAATCTTCCAATCTGGCGCTACTTCAAGCAGTTTTCCGGAGTTGCTTTCACCAATGAAAGTATTCCCGTTGGACAACCGTTGGCAGGCATATACATCGCTTTTCGACTCGTAGTGGAATATAATTTGCTTGTCGCGGGTCACTTCTTTCACGCCATTTCCTGTATTGAAAAGAATGTTTCCATTGGGAAGCAACCATACATCATTGCAATGCGTGGCAGGGTATTCCCAAATGGCTTTACCTTCCTCAGAAATAATAAACACCTTACCCTGAGTATAATCTGTACAGACAAACGAATGTTTTACAGGCTGAGCCCTCAAACCGGATTGAACCAAACTAAGTAAAAGGAATAAAAGAACAGGTCTCATGGTTTATTTATTTTTCAATACATCCAATTTACAATCCAAACCAGTCCAGCTCTTTACCAGTTTAGTAAATTCTTGTTGCATGGTGGAAGGCATATTCACAATCCTGGCCGATCCATGATTGGCTCCCGGTATCAGGAAAGATTTGGAGTTCACCTTGTCAGAAACCAAAACACGTGCTGCCGACCAGGTGTCAATTCCACCGTAAATGTATAGGATGTTGGTTCCCTTTTCTTTCAGCCAGGCCTCCACTTTCTTGTTCAGCTCGCCTGTTGAAGGTAAGATAGTGGCCGACTTTGGAGGAAAGAGAGCCGAAGGATTGGAACTGAAATGTTTCAGATATTTCCTGAATGGCGCAATATTATAGCCATAATAACCTGACTGAGTGGCAGCCTGGTAATAATGAGGCCCAAAGTTTTCCATGTCCTTGTCAGAGAAGAAAGATATATTAACAACCTTGAGTAATTCTCCAAGACATTTGTCAACCGACACGCATGCCGGGATGCTATCACAGGAGCGGCCCCATTGCCAAAATGAAAACGGATATTCCAGTACCGTATATTCAAAGGATTTGCCAATACTTCCAGTATAATTGAATTTTAATCCTGCCCCTTTGGTATACCATGTCAGTTTTTCAATCGCTTCGGTTTCATGTAGGAGTAAAAACTTCTGAAAATCAAGGATCTTCTTCCGGCATTCAGGAGTTCCGATGGTATCCAAAAACGTATATATACGGGTATCTTCCAGATTGTCATCCATCGGGGCCACGTATGGCACGGCAAGTTGCACATCGTCTGGATAAAAATATTTGTAGTAAATAGTGGTTTGTCCCCCTTTGCTGATGCCTGTACTGATCCATTTACCCCTATAAATCTCCTTCAACAGCTCGTGAATGGCATGAAGGTCTGCGGTAGCCTGTTCGATGGTCAGATATTCCCATTGCAGGGAATCAGGCATTGATTTTCCGAAAAACCGATATTCAACACCTACATTGTTGGCATCCAGAATTTTCTCTACTTCATTGCGCCCTTTTGATCCTTGATAACCATGGGTTTCGATGACCATTGGCTTCGTGAATCCTTTGTGTCGAAGCTGCACCCATTGATTAAAAGTTCCTTTCTCCGGATGTTGATGGTCAAGCGGTTGCCTTACAAATAAATCATAAGTCAGAAACGAATCGCCCGGCTTGCTGACATCATTAAAGGAAACATTGGGTAGATTGAACAAGGCACGTTCGAGCAATTGCTTATCGGTCTGCCCAAAAGTATTGAACAGGCTCAGGCACAGAGTCAAGAAGAGATAATATTTCATGTGAGTGATCAGGTTTGGTTTTGGCCTGACAAAATACGAAAAGACATTGATATTTTATTCTACTGGCCTGTCTCTGTTAATGTGATGATTCTGCCATCGTCTCTCCATGATCGACTCGTCATCCTGAACTTGTTTCAGGATCTCATCGAAGTAGGAGGATAAAACCTTCATTAATTTCAAATTATTGAAATACATGGCTTTTGCGAAGTTATTACAGTTATTGCCGCTATTGCAGTTATTGCAAGGAGTCAATTTTACACCTCCCGCTCTGATGCACGCTCCTTATTCCCTGACTGGAACCTTGTTTCAATACAGGATTAAACATCCCCTGTATTGATGTGAACCAAAATATACGACTTGCAATATCTGCAATAACTGCAATAACTGCAATAACCACTTTGGGTTAACTGCCAAAGACAATGAAGGGGTCTGGGTACTTATATCGAACTCACATTATTAGCCCATTCGAATGTAGTGCAGTTGAACCAATCCTTTCTCAAACGAGTCAGCACTTACAAGCCGAAGTCGTTTTTCCAGAATTCCACCCTTGAACAAGGGAATCCCCTCCCCCAGCAAAACGGGGATGATAGAAATGGTCATTTCATCAATTAAATCTTCCAGCAACAACTGATGAATCGTTTCAGCTCCCCCATCACAATAGATATGCTTTCCTTCAAGGCTCTTGAGTTTCTCAATCAATTCATATAAATCGCCTGAATAGAAATGAAGGTTATCTGAATCGGGTTTCGGTGACCGGGTTAAAACATAAACCTCTCTTGATCCATAGGGCCATTCGGTACCCATTGAAAGTATTTTATCGTACGTTTTCCGGCCCAGGATGATGGTATCAACCGACTCTATAAACCTAGCGTACCCATAATCCTCTCCCTCCTTTTCAACCAGGGATAAAAAACTGATATCACCATCAGGCTTGGCGATAAAGCCATCCAGGCTCATGGCTATGTACAGGACGAGCTTTCTCTTGTTTTGCATTTCAAAATTTAAAGTTCATTTTTCGTTGACTCTGCGAGTTTTTCAATTAATTTCAATGCCTCCCCCACTGTTTCAACGGGAAGATGACAACTATTGTCCTGGCAGATATAGATCAGGGTTTTCCCGTCAACCAATCGTTCTGCCAATAAAGGCAGGTTGTTTTCATGAGTCCCGGCACAAAATACCACGTGTGGCAAGTATCTTTTCTGGAGTTCATTCAACAAACTGATTGCTTTGGGACCTGCAATAGCCACCTCAAAATGACTTTCCGTTACATCGAGCATCAGTTGCGACCAATTGCTGTAGCCTGAGGGGTAGGCAATCATATTTCCAACCACTGAAGCGAGCATTGCACTGGCAATATCCCTGTAATCCAGTCGGTCAAGCAGTAGGTAGAGACGGAACAGGTTTCGGGCCATCATT
>DASXUZ010000301.1:0-6608 GCA_036504555.1 Prolixibacteraceae bacterium
TTCCATCGTTTGTGGTTTCAGCATCGAGGTAGTGAGCATAAAAAAGGTAATCAACAGGAACCCAAGGTCAACCATTGGCGTTAAATCCACACGGGTTCCGTGCTTCTTCTGTTTTGGCTTTTTACCTTTTTTTCCTTTATCTTCTACTTGCATTTCTGCCATAGTTCTTTCCTTTCTATTTAGTTGGTACCTGCTCGAGGCTGGTGATCAGATTATACCTGTTCTCATTGACATCCTGAAGCGTATTCATGACGTCCCTAATGACTTTGTAAGGAGTCTGTGAGTCAGATTTGATAGCAAGCCGCAATTCGCGGTTAACTTGCCGGGCAGTTTTTATCCATACCTTAAACTGATTGTTCAACGAATCAGTTGGTATTCCTAATGCAGCTTCTTTACTATCCCTTTCCTCTGGTTTCAGAGCAAGGTAGGCTTTCATCTTTTCGATGGGAACACCTGACATGCCGATTTTGCTAAACTCGTGCAGTTCCTTTTCAGTAAAACTGATACTGTAAGCTTTTCCAACATTGTCAAGTACTTCTCTACGATCCTGCTGTGCATCCAACCCGAAAAATACTTTACCCTCTTTGTCGATCAGTACGGTCTCAATATCTCGTTCAGGGATCTTAATCTCTGAAATAGAGGAGGGTACTGCCACAACAATGGGTTCTTTCGCTACAAAATTAGATGTAAGCATGAAAAACGTAAGCAATAAAAAAGCCACATCGCACATGGCAGTCATATCAACTGTGGTGCTCTTTCTGGGTACTTTTACCTTTGGCATTTTTTATTTAAACTTATTGGTTCTTAGAAGCATACGTATTAACAATTGTAAAACCGGCTTCATCAATTGAATAAGTCAGTTTGTCAATTTTAGTGGTAAAGAAATTGTAAAAAATAATGGCTAAAGCTGAAGTACCAATCCCCAAAGCTGTATTGATCAATGCCTCAGAGATACCGGCTGCAAGCTGAACCGAGTCAGGAGCACCAGCGTTGGCCAAAGCCGAGAATGCCTTGATCATACCAATTACTGTTCCTAATAGCCCCATCAACGTTGCAATCGAAGCAATGGTTGACAAAACAACCAGGTTCTGTTCCAAAGCTGGTAGTTCAAGTGAAGTAGCTTCTTCAATTTCTTTCTGAATAGATACAATCTTCTGGTCTTTTGGAAGGGTTTTTTCCTTTTCCATTTCCTGATATTTAACCAGTCCACTGTGAATCACATTGGCAACCGATCCTTTTTGATCATTACAAGCAGCTTTCGCAGCATCGATTTTACCACTGTCGAGCATTTCATTGATGACGCTCATGAAATTAACGATCTGACCTTTTCCTGCAGCTTTGTTAATTGCCAGGTACCGTTCAACAGCAAATGCTAATACAGTCAGCAATAAGCTCATAATGATAGGTACGATCACTCCACCTTTGTAGATGATACCGAAATAGTTTCCCGGCAGTGGAACGTTGGCATTGCTACCACCCACGAAGTTAGAACCATCACCAAAAACAAATGCATACACCACAATGGCTGCTACTAAAGTTACAGGAATAACAGCTGTTGCGAAGCTTCCCTTCATGCTCTTTGACGAATTTTTACTTGATTTCATTGAGAATAATTTAATTAATTTAGATGAATTATAATGATTACTAATATTTAATATAACAAGGGCACGAATATACACCTTCCAAATAGTTCATGCAAATTTCAATTGTTCTGAATGCAAAATAAATTTTATTCAAACCACTATTGAAATTCACAATTTCAGCCTCTCGGCCTGATAAAAAACTGACATATTGCCATTTGCCCTATTCAGATGCTGGATAATTTTTTCTTTATCACTAACACATTCATGCTCTTTCTGATCCAAAAATAACAAAACGAAAGCAAAATTACCTAATAACTTTCAATTATTACTAACCTAAATTTATTTCAAAAACGATGCCAAGTTATTTAATTATTAAATTTGCTCCTCACGCACCGTTCTAAATTTATAAAAAATTAACATTACAAAGGTAATGATGCAAATTGAAATTTATTCTCATTTTTGAATATTGAATTGAAATATTTTTCGATTCCATGCCTCAAAACGATTGGAGGTAAGGAAGGTAAGTTCTCTTTTTTCGCTATTTTTAAACCAAATGACAGTCGCATCCGTTGGATTTGAGTTCGCTTTCACCCCTCCGCTTACTGTTATTTGAACTATATTTCCATTGATTACTTCAAAATAGATGGGTTTCATATCCGCATTTTCAGCAATGCTCAATTGATTAGGCGGTAGTTTGACTTCAGGGGCTGTTTCTTCGTACAAAAAACGGGTTCCATAACTGGTAATGGTATCCATCCATTGGTTCAGTGTTTTGTAATTGTCAAGTTCGGGTTCATGCCCCAGCCCGGGAAGGGTAACCAGCCGGTCGCGTATTCCAAGAATTTTCAACCGGTCGTCAATTAGCTTCGAACCATACATCTTATCCACCACCAGTCGGTTGATCATCAATGAATTTTGGAACGGATAATCATTTTCATAAGGAACAATTGCGTCAGCCGTACCGTGAATCGATAAAACCGAAATTTTTTCATTTTTATCAATGATGTTTAAATCAGCAAGCCCTCCCCATAAATTGACAACAGCCTTAATGCTAAACTTTTCGGTATATTTGTTTCCCGATTCCTCAATCTTGGTCAGTCGGCCTTCCTTGTTGGCTTGCTTGATCCGTTCAGGGCGCTCATCATTGTCCATAAAAGCCACATTGAGCGAAGCCATCGCCCCGGCACTTGTTCCACCGACGTATACCTGGTTGGGATCAATTCCCAGTCCTTTGGCATTGTGCGAAAGAAACCGGAGGGCTGCATGTGCATCCTGGATAGCCCGGTAAGCGCTCAGTTCAATGTCGCTGGGCATTAACTTAAATCCAAGGCGGTAATCAATCGAGGCCACTACATATCCCATCCTGGCAAATGAGGTAGCCAAATTTTGTTCTGCAGCCGATTCTTTGCTTCCAACATAAAAAGCCCCGCCGTGGATAAGCATTATAAGTGGTCTGTTTTTGAACAGATCAGTTTTGGGATAGTAGATATCCAGTTTCAGGTCCAACATTTCAGGATCATTGAAAGCCTTTACCAGTCCCTTGCTCAAAGTCGTGATATAGGGGTCGTCATTGTAAGGTGACCTGGTCCAGTATCCCTTGGCCTTCCCGTAAAGAAGATCACTCTTAACTTCCACTTCAGGAAAGATTTGAGTCTGATAACGTTTGGTTGGTGAAATCACCAGCTCAGTTCGGCGCTTAAATTCTAAAGATGTCTTTTGTCTCCAGAAAAAAAACAACTTCTTTTTATTGAACAGCGAAAGGGCTCCCGAAAAATCATCCAAATTGATTTGGGCTGATTTCATCTTTCCTACGTATAAGTCGGATTGAAAAATAAGCTGGCTGCCCGTTTTTCCCAATGAAAAAGGATGGCTCTCCTCCACGGCTTTTCCGCGGTTGAGTACATAATACCCTTTCACCAGTTCCGAATCAGACTCATCCACCACCAGCACCATGGCGTCGCTTCCGATTTTACCATCATAAATGCCTTTTTGGGGAAATTTGTTTTGTGCCGCCACCTGGGAAGTGATTGCCTGGCTTAAGAAAAAGATCAACAGAAACAGGGTAATGGAATAGATATTTTTAGACTTCATGGGGTAAATTTTACTTCGGGTAAGGTATGAACGAAGAAGCTGCTTTTATATTTCAAGCACCTAGAAACTAGGCCTCAAAAATACAATTATTTATCCGATTTAAGGCCTTTCGATGCTTGTCAATTCAATTACGGTTTCCTGTCGCTGGTTAAATGCTTTTCTGCGACCCTGTCTGTTTTCTCAAACTACCTACCAGTTGCCTTAGTTCGACCTGCCAGGTAGTTTGCATCTGTAATGTAACTGTAATCTAACTGTAATGTATCTGTATTGTCAATTACAGATACATTACAGTTAGATTGCAGATACATTACAGATGCAAGGTATTTGACCCAGGTTTGATAAGAAAATGGCCTGAAGGGCCCATTGATTTTGTGCATCTCTCTATGCATCCCTATTTTCAACAAGTCACCCAGGAACAATATCATGAAGCACAGGAAATGGGAATTTCAAATAAAAATAAAAACAGCCAGATTTTTAAGGTTCACAAATTTTTCAAAAGTGACTCATTGCAAAGTTATCGGTCTTGTGGAGTGAATATTTGTTAAAAACCTTTTTTTTATAGCGTAATAGTCTTATTTTTGCGGCTCATTAATTTAATATATAGTCTAACTCATTAATTAATTGATTATTAAATGGTAGAAAACAACACAGAGAACCTTGATCCAAGGGAAGAACTCGAACAACAGGAAACTGTTGAAACACCAAATGCGGTAGTAGAAGAAACTGTTGCGGCTGAACCTGCAGTAGTTGAAGAAGCTATTGAAACACCAGTGGCAGTAGTTGAAGAAACAGCAGCACCGGTAGAAGTAGAGAAAACTGTTGCTCCTGTAGCAGTAGACGAATTTGTTGCACCTGCAAAAATTGCAAAACAACCAAAAGCAGCAAAAGCTGTGGTAGCCGAGTCAGCTGATTTTGACTGGGATGCTTTGGTAAAAGAAGACAAAGGATTCAACGGCAGAGCGGCCAATGATCTGGAATCGCTTTATGAAAAAACCCTTACCACTGTTCAGGAAAAAGAAGTGGTTGAAGGAAAGGTAATTTCAATGAACAAACGCGAAGTTGTCATTGACATCGGCTACAAATCAGATGGTATTGTCAGTTTGAACGAATTCCGTTACAATCCTGAATTGAAGCCAAAAGATATGGTGGAAGTTTACATTGAAAGCCTGGAAGATTTAAAAGGACAAATGATCCTGTCACACAAAAAAGCAAGGGCCTTACGCTCATGGGATCGTGTGAACGAAGCGCTTGAAAAAGATGAAATCATCAAGGGTTACATCAAGTGTCGTACCAAGGGCGGTATGATCGTCGATGTATTTGGAATCGAAGCATTCCTTCCAGGTTCACAGATCGATGTGAAACCTATCCGCGATTATGACATGTATGTTGACAAAACAATGGAATTCAAAGTGGTTAAAATCAACCATGAATTCCGTAACGTGGTAGTTTCTCACAAGGCATTGATCGAAGCAGAGCTCGAATTGCAGAAAAAAGAAATTATCTCTAAACTGGAAAAAGGCCAGGTACTTGAAGGAACGGTTAAAAATGTTACTTCCTACGGAGTATTTATTGACCTTGGCGGGGTAGATGGATTGATCCATATTACTGACCTGTCATGGGGCCGTATCTCTCATCCGAACGAGATTGTTGAACTGGATCAGAAACTGAATGTGGTAATTCTTGACTTCGACGACGAAAAGAAACGCATCGCTTTGGGTCTGAAACAATTGACTCCTCACCCATGGGATAGCCTTGGCGCTGAATTGAAAGTTGGCGACACTGTGAAAGGAAAAGTAGTTGTGATGGCCGATTATGGTGCATTTGTTGAAATCGCTCCTGGCGTAGAAGGTTTGATCCACGTATCTGAAATGTCATGGTCACAGCACCTGCGTTCGGCTCAGGACTTCCTTAAAGTAGGTGACGAGGTAGAAGCTCAGATCTTAACCCTGGATCGCGACGAACGTAAAATGTCATTGGGCATTAAACAATTGAAATCAGATCCTTGGCAAGATATTGACACTGTATTTGGTGTTGGAACAAAACACAAAGCCAATGTACGTAACTTCACCAATTTCGGTGTATTTGTTGAAATTCAGGAAGGTGTTGACGGCCTGATCCATATCTCGGATCTTAGCTGGACCAAGAAAATCAAACACCCCTCAGAATTTACTTCAATCGGTTCTGAAATCGAAGTGATCGTGCTCGATATTGACAAGGAAAACCGTCGTTTAAGCCTTGGACACAAACAATTGGAAGAAAATCCATGGGATGTGTTCGAAACCATCTTCTCTGTGGATTCAGTTCATGAAGGTACCATCGTTGAATTATTCGACAAGGGTGCAACAGTGGCTCTTCCATACGGTGTTGAAGGTTTTGCAACTCCACGTCACCTTGTAAAAGAAGACGGAAGCCAGGCTCAGTTGGAAGAAAAACTTGAATTCAAAGTCATTGAATTCTCGAAAGCAGCCAAACGGATTATCTTATCTCATTCAAGAGTTTTCGAAGATGAGAAAAAAGCTGAAGAAACAGCCAAAAGAAAAACCAGCAAGGCCAAGCCAACTACAACGAAGGCTGTAAAACAAGTAAAAGAAAACAACAATGCAGAAAAAACTACATTGGGTGATATTTCTGAACTTGCAGCTTTAAGAACGCAGATGGAAGCAGACGAGCAAAAAGAAAATTAGTCGTGAGTTATTAAAAATCCATTAGAATTTAATATATTTCAACTATGGATTTCGAAATACAAAAACATACAGACTATACACTTGTTAAAGTTTTGGTTGAAAGATTGGACATCAACAATGCGCCAGATTTAAAATCAGAATTGATAGCAGTTAATGCAGAGGGAGATAAGAACATTGTTCTGGATGTCAGTGAATGTAACTACTGTGATTCTTCAGGGTTAAGCGCCATTTTGGTGGCCAACCGTTTGTG
>DASXUZ010000302.1:0-15303 GCA_036504555.1 Prolixibacteraceae bacterium
AAAACGACTCTGTGGGATTATGGATCCATAGCCTGACCGGAAAGCCCTCGCAGATCTGGTTGAGGAACAATCAACAATCGGTCAACCGGATATATATTAAAAATGAACAAAATGATTCGCTGGCCATCAGGATCATGAACCTCGATAAACATGCCCTTGGCATCGCCATTGATGATGATGTGACCTTCAACAGGATGGCCCAGCGTCAACACCGCAATTACGATTTCAAGCAATTCAAGGCCGATGATAAATTAAATAAGATTCAAAAGAAATATGAAATTGTCTCCCCTTGGGAGTATGGTGGCAACGGGACCTTTGGATTAACTCAGACCTACCTGAACAACTGGAAAGGTGGGGGCGAAAGCGCCTTTTCATTCCTGATGGTTTTGAAAGGGTATACCAACTATTCAGACAAAAAACTGAGGTGGGAAAACAGCGGTGAAATCCGCAACGGCTGGATCAGGCAAGGCGGGGAAATTGATCAGACCCAAAAGAATGACGACAAACTGGAGTTGATCTCACGGCTGGGAATCAGTGCATTCGACCATTGGTTTTACAGTGCTGAAGTTGATTTTCTCACCCAATTCTTTAATGGGTATAATTACCCCGATAAAGAAAAGGTAATTTCAAGTTACTTGTCACCTGCCAAAACCCTTATCAAGGTGGGGCTTGACTACAAACCCAATAAGAACTTCTCCTTGTTCCTTTCGCCTTTCACCTCCAAGACCGTGTATGTTCGCGATACGGCCCATGTGGATCAAACCAGGTATGGTATTTCGCCCACCAGCCAAAGTTTGTGGGAGCCGGGGCTCAATGCAGATGTGAGGTACAAAATAGATTTCACCCCTCAAATCAGTTATGAGACCAAGTACAAGATGTTTATCAATTATCAAAGTCCATTTAAGAAATTTGATATTACCTGGGAAAATTTAGTGGTGGCTCAACTGACGAACCGTATCAGCATGAACTTTATGATCTATATGCTCTATGACGACAATGTGACTTTCCCAACGGGAAAATTTAACCCCGAGGGAATTGAAATCTTCAAGGCAAAAATGCAAACCAAGGAATTGACGACCATTGGCTTCTCCTACAAAATTAACAAGCACATTTACAAACGCAGGAAGATTAGTGGATAAATAGCTTATATTTGGGCAGATATTCTGTCGGGATTCAATTTCCGGACAGGAATCCAATTTGTAAAACCAATGATCTTAAGACGGAATCGATGAAAACATACAAAAAATACTTCAGGATAACAGCTGCTCCTGCTGATGTGTACAATGCGCTCACCAACAAGAACATGCTGGAAATCTGGACCGGGGAAGATGCCGTGATGGAGGAAACACCAGGTTCCGAATTTTCATTGTGGGAAGAAAGTATCTGTGGCATCAACCTTGAATTCGAAAAAGACCACAAGATCGTTCAGGAGTGGTTTTTCGGCGAGGAAGACGAAGATAAAAAGTCAATTGTGACCATCAAGCTTCATCCCGATAAAAATGGCACCAGCATGGAAGTGGTACAAACCAACATTCCCGATGAAGCCTACAGAAACATTGCCGAAGGATGGGAAGAAGATTATTTCAACGGACTTAACGAGCTATTTGAACTATAAAAAGTTTAAAGTTTAAGGTTCAAAGTTCAAAGTTAAAGGTTCAAAGTTTACCCCGATGCATCGGGCAAAGTTGCTTGCATATCGAGGTTTGATTGAATCCGAAGACATGGAGATGAATGTTGCTGCAACTCCAGATCGGCACGAAACTTTAAACCTTTAACTTTAAACTTTAAACTTTATTTCCCCAAGCCCTGATTACCGGTATCAACAATAAATTTCCACTGACCCGAGGCATTTTTCTTCCAAATGGAGAGATAAGTACCCCGGGAAGTGTCGTTTTTGGCTACAAAGGTCCAAAATCCATAGGTATAACCCAGCTCACCGCTCTGGGCAATGAGCGCCTTTGTCGGTTTCCAGGTAAGCACAATGTTGCTGTCGCTGCGACCGATATAGCTATCGACGAGGCTTTGTTTGCCTACGATGGGCATCCGGTTGGGTTTGAGTAAAACCACGCTGTCATGGGCAAATTCCACAAATGCTTTTTGGAATCCATTTTTGATTGAATAATCCGAAAATGCCCTGTCAGCATCCATCAAAACCTTTGGATCGGCCACTGGTTTCTTTTCTGAACAGGAGAACAGTAAAAAGGTGATGCAGAGAATTGACAAAATGCATTTCATAAACAGATAGCTTAACGGGGATTGGTATTGAGACTATTTGGGGAAGATTCTATAAATGTTTTTTCGATGGTCAAAATCAACAAAAAAGATTGTTTCAGCTTCAAGTTTAATTCCAATACGATAATTACCAATTTTTATCCGATAGTATTGTTTATATCCTTTTAGCTTTTTAAAATTATTGATCTGTCTTGTATTTTCTGCTGATTCTACATTTAGAATAGCATTCTGAACATCCTCTTTGATTTGATTGTCTTCAACCTTCTTAATGGCCTTAAGAAAAGAAGCCTTAAATTCGGATTTCATTTTCTCTTCCCAAGAACTTCCATTACACTTTCGCGGCTTACAGACTTGGTTTTCATCCCTTTTTCAATTAAATCAGCAAGCCTGGAATCTTCCATATTCTCTGTATTGATAGATTTTGCCTTAGTACCGGTCTTTTTAGCCAGATTGAGCCAAAATTTAGCATCGGCATCACTTTTAACTTCAATCACAACTGCATCCATATATATTTAATTTTAAACAAAGCTACTAAATATTTAATTTCTATACAATTCGTTGCCTAAAGGCTAACGGCAAAGGATATCTTCGCTACGGATGTGATTATCAATAAGTGAAGATTTGATTAGCACCATCCAATCATTGATGGAGTCCACTTAAACACAGTTTAATCAGGCAACTTCATAAATAACCCCATTGGGTTGATTTATTTTTTTTGAAGCATTTAAAACTTCTATGCCTACAATATTCCCAGCCTCATCATAATCCAGAATAATACCGGGTTTATCTTCATCACTTTCAGCCACCTTTGCATCAGTTAATTTGATGTAGATAATATCAATATCTTTATCATATTTAATAACCATACTTTTCGATTTTTGAAGTCAAAAAAAATAAAAATTACCACAAAGTGACTAAGACCCAAAGGTACATCCCGAGTCCTCGGGAAATATCTGTTATTTTTCATAGTGATCCCGAGTCCTCGGGATTATCTTAGAGTCTTTGAGGTAATTTTGACTTTTCGGAGTGGACGCAACTTTAAACTTTAAACTTTAAACTTCTTTATACCACCCCGAATACATACCATAGGCCTTTGCAATGCGCTTGATTTCACCTTCGAGCAATTCAGGACTCATGTCTTTAATCTTCTTAGCAGGAATACCTCCATAAACGGCGCCACTTTCCACCCGTGTTCCTTTGCTTACAACCGATCCGGCTGCCACGATGCTGTTGCTTTCAATCACCGCATTATCGAGCACCACAGCATTCATCCCAATCATCACATTGTCATGAATGGTGCAGCCATGTACAATCGCCCCATGGGCAATGGTTACGTTGTTACCGATATTGGTGGGCGACTTCTGGTAGGTGGCATGAATCACGGCATTGTCCTGAACATTGGTGTTGTTGCCGATGCGGATGTAATGAACATCGCCTCGCAAAACTGCCCCATACCAGATACTGCAATCATCGCCCATTACCACATCACCTATGATGGTGGCAGTCTCGGCCAGAAAACAGTTTTCACCAAATGCCGGGGTCTTTCCTAATATTGATTTTATCAATGCCATTTTCTCGAATTTGTTTTATCTTGAGAACAAAGATAAGAAACAAGGGGAATAACAGGAAAGTGAATGGTTCAAAGTTTAAGGTTTAAAGTTGCGTGCCGATTAAAGGCTGTCCATCATTTAACTTAAATTATGAAGTTGCATCTGGAACGGCACGCAACTTTAAACTTTAAACCTTTCCACGAATTAAATCCTTCGAATTTTTGGTTCGAATAAATGAAATACAAATCATTGCCTGCCTTTATACGATTGAACCCTCAAGCTGCGTTAAAGGTTTGATAAATAGGGAGGATAATCACATCAAGGGTTTCTTGCGTCCTAATTCAATTCGTCAAAAACATTCATCAAAAACAAATTTTTACAGTCTCTTATTAAATAATGGTTATTTTTGACGCTTTTAAAAAATGGGGGAAGATGCTTCGGAAAATTGATTCAAAAATATTAATTTATTATTTTCGACCCCATTTCAATAACAAATCATAAGTGAACAGACAGATCTAAAAAAATAATACATCGGATGAAAGACACAAAGGTAATAGAACTTGAAGAAGTAGCCATTCGGTTTTCGGGTGACTCGGGCGATGGGATGCAGCTGACAGGAACCTTATTTTCGGACACCTCGGCTCTTTTTGGAAACGACATTTCGACCTTTCCTGATTACCCCTCTGAAATCAGGGCACCCCAGGGAACCGTTGGAGGAGTTTCGGGATTCCAGGTACAATTCGGCAAAAAGAAAATCACCACCCCCGGTGATTTGGCACATGTGCTGGTGGCCATGAATCCTGCAGCATTGAAGGCCAATGCAGCATTTTTGAATCTGGGGGCATCCATCATTTTTGATGTAGATTCATTCAGCGAAAAAAATTTAGAGAAAGCGCAGTATAAAACAAACGACCCCTTTACTGAATTAAAACTCAACGATTATTCCCTGATTCCGGTTCCAATTACCAGCATGACCAAAGAGAGCCTCAAGGATCTTGAACTGGACAACAAGAGTATTTTGCGTTGCAAAAATATGTTCGCACTGGGATTAATCTGCTGGATGTTTGATCGTCCACTGGATTACATCGAAAAGTTTATTCAGTCCAAATTCGGAAAGAAAAGCCCCCTGATTGCTGAAGCCAACCTGACGGTCCTCCATACAGGGTACAACTACGGGATGAACCTGCAGCACATGACCCCGCAATACATCGTTCATCCTGCTCCGATCGAAAAGGGGATTTACCGAAATATCAACGGAAACAATGCCACAGCATGGGGATTTATCGCAGCTGCTGAAAAAGCCGGGCTTGAACTCTTTATTGGCTCCTACCCCATTACCCCTGCAACCGACATCTTGCAGGCATTGGCCGAAAGAAAAGACCTGGGTGTCAAATCATTTCAGGCAGAAGACGAAATCGCAGGCATTTGTACCACCATTGGAGCGGCATTTGCCGGCGATCTGGCTGTTACTTCCACCTCGGGCCCAGGTTTTGCATTGAAATCTGAAGCACTTGGATTGTCGGTCATGGCCGAATTACCCATTGTGGTGGTCAATGTTCAGCGCGGTGGACCTTCAACGGGTCTTCCAACAAAAACAGAACAATCCGATTTATTGCAAACCCTCTACGGACGAAACGGTGAAAGCCCGGTTGTTGTATTGGCCGCCAGTACTCCCTCAGACTGTTTCTACTACTCCTTTCTTTCGGCAAAAATTGCCCTTGAACGAATGGTTCCAGTGGTCCTTTTGACCGATGGATTCCTTGGCAATGGCAGTGAACCATGGCGAGTTCCTTCAATGGATGAACTGCCCTCCATCACACCCCGGAAGGCCAAAAATCCTGAAACTTATTTACCCTATAACCGCGATCCGGAAACCCTTGCACGGGAGTGGGCCATTCCAGGAATGGAAGGGTTCGAGCACCGCATCGGAGGACTGGAAAAGAACAATGCCGGTGGCGTGAACCAGGACCCTGACAATCATCAGCGCAACAGTGAAATCAGGGAAGCCAAAGTTCAAAAAGTGGCTGAAATGATTCCTGAACTTGAAGTGGTGGGTAATCCTGAAGGTGATTTGCTGGTCATTGGCTGGGGAGGAACTTTCGGACACATGATCAGTTCTGTGAAAGCCATGCAGGATGCCGGCAAAAGCGTCAGCCTTGCTCATTTTAATTACATCAAGCCTCTGCCCACTAACACGGCTGAAGTGCTTGGTAAATTTAAAAAGATCGTGGTCTGCGAACTCAATATGGGACAATTTGCCAGCTACCTGCGCGATAAGCTACCCCAGTTTACCTATCACCAGGTAAATAAAATGAAAGGATTGCCTTTCTCTGTACACGAATTAGTTGAAAACTTTGATAAATTACTGGAGGCTTAATCATGACAAATTTTAATTATACTGCCAAAGATTTCAAGAGTGCCGCTGAAGTTCGCTGGTGTCCCGGTTGCGGCGACTATGCCATCATGAATGCAGTTCAGAAAACAATGGCCGATATGGACATCGCCCACAAAGACTTTGCCGTTATTTCAGGAATTGGATGTTCTTCCCGGTTTCCCTACTATATGAGCACCTATGGGTTTCATACCATTCATGGACGCGCCGCTGCCATTGCCTCAGGCGTAAAAACAGCCAATCCCGCCCTCACCGTATGGGTGATGACCGGTGACGGTGACTCATTGGCGATCGGTGGAAATCATTTCATCCATTTGGTTCGCCGTAACATTGATTTGAACCTGGTACTTTTCAACAACAAGATATACGGCTTGACCAAAGGACAGTATTCACCCACCTCCGACCGTGGCAAGATCACCAAAACATCTCCATTCGGAACCATCGAGGATTCATTTGTTCCCGGCCAGCTGGTGCTCGGTTCACGCGGTACATTCTTTGCCCGGGCGGTCGACAACAATATCAAGCACACCCAGGAAGTATTGGCAGATGCCGCTCAACACAAGGGAACTTCAGTGGTTGAAGTATTGCAAAACTGCGTGATTTTCAATGAAGGCATCCACGAACATATTTCAGATCCGAAATTCAGGGCCGAACGTCAGTTGTTCCTGAAGAAAGGACAACCCATGATTTTTGGTGAACAGGAAGACAAGGGATTGATCCTGGAAAATGGCCGACTGAAGGTAGTCCAGATTGGTGAAAACGGGATCTCAAGAGAAGATATCCTGGTTCATCATCCTGAAGAAGACAACCTGGGATTACAGGTAGCCCTGATCAATATGGCCCTTCCTGAATATCCCGTTGCCATGGGAGTGATCCGCGCAGTTGAGGCTTTGATATATGACCAGGAAATGACCAAACAGATTGAAACTGTTCAGCAAAAGCGAAAGGTTACCTGCATGGACGAACTGCTTCAGTCGGGCAATACCTGGATCGTTGATGGTGAAAACTGCAGCGAACCGGTTAAATTCTTCGACAACAAATGCTTCGGATAGTTTTATTTTAACCATCCTTGCACTAAAAATAATAAACGGGAGGTTTCTGAAAGGAATCTCCCGTTTTCAATATTGTACAGGCTTGAAATGACCACCGGGAAAGTGCAAATGAAAATCAGAAGGCATTTTAGCCTTAACCCTGTTGCTTTGGTTTTGCGAAGTTATTGAAGTTATCGAAGTTATTGAAGTTATTGCAACTTTCGAAAAACTGCAATAACTTCAATATCTTCGATAACTTCAATAACCATGCACTGAATAAACTGAAATTGACAGATAAAGACAGGACATTTTGCAGGGATTGTGGGTTCTGCTGAATTCTACTGTATAAGTTGATATCTAAATTGTTACGAATATTCATTGATTCCTTTTTATTCCAAATAAACTTTCGAATTGAATGGCCCCGATTCATCGGATTGGCGTTAACTTTGTTATATTCATGCTTATAATCTGATACTTGAAACAGTATTACCAGGCAGTCTCAACCTTTTGGGACACTTTTCATCTGTTTATTTTTTTAAACACATAGACACATAGGACACATAGTTAATCCCGAGGCCTCGGGACTATGTTTTCTATGTGTCTATGTGTTTATTTTTCATTTGCTTATAAGACAGATGGGACAAAGTTAACGCCAATCCGATTCATCGGGGTGAAAAGCTGCGGAAGGGAAGGCATTGATTATCATTTTATTTATATTTGTAAGGTTAAGATCACTTATGCCGGGTTTTCAGAGCCGTAAAGCACTATATGATTGTGTTTACAGATCAGGACTCTGATAGTCGGAAATGGTGCGACAGCATAAACCATTGAACCTACATACCATGACAACCAACACTCGCAGAGAATTTCTAAAATTATCAGCAGCGGCATCAGCCCTTGTTGTTGCCGGGGGTATTTTGCCCGGCTACAGTGCACGCAGTTACAACCGCATTTTTGGCTCGAACGAGAAAATCAGGATCTCGGTCATGGGCGTTAACTCGCGTGGTAAAGCACTGGCCGAAAATTATGCCAGTCAACCCAATTGCGAGGTAGTTCACATTTGTGATGTGGATCGGCTCGTATTGGAAAAGTGCATCGCATCGGTGAACGAGATTCAGAAACAGAGGCCCAAAGGATTTGGCGACTTTCGCCTTTCACTCGAAAGTAAGGACATTGATGGGATGGTCATTGCCACCCCTGACCACTGGCATGCTCCTGCCGCACTTTTGGCCCTGCAGGCCGGGAAACATGTCTACGTAGAAAAACCATGCAGCCACAACCCGGCAGAAGGAGAACTTCTGGTAACAGGGGCAGGCCAATACGGCAAAGTGATCCAAATGGGGAACCAGCGTCGTTCATACCCCAATGTGGTAAAAGCCATTCAGGAATTGAAAGACGGAACCATTGGACGTCCCTACCTGGGCAAAGGCTGGTACACCAACAACCGCGGTCCCATCGGCATTGGAAAAGAGATGGCCCCTCCACAGGGGCTCGACTGGGATCTTTGGCAGGGTCCCGCACCCCGAAAAGCCTACAAAGACAACATCGTCCATTACAACTGGCACTGGCGCTGGCACTGGGGAACCGGTGAGGCCCTCAACAATGGCACTCACATGGTCGACTTGCTACGCTGGGGACTTGGGGTCGATTATCCTACCAAGGTCAGTTCTTCGGGTGGACGTTACCGTTACCAGGATGACTGGGAAACACCCGATACGCAGATCATTAACTTTGAGTTCGGCAATCAAATTGCCATGAGCTGGGAAGGACGCAGCTGCAACGGCAAATCCATCGAAGGAAGTACCGCAGGGGCAATGTTCTATGGCGAAAACGGCAGTCTGCTGATTGATGGAAATTCATACACCGTGTTTGATCTCCAAAGCAAAGTGGTCAAAGAAGTGAAAAACCAAAACATAGTGGCAGTAGATGCCCGAAATTTATCAAATCCAGATGCAACCCTGGATGCATTGCACATTCAAAATTTCTTTGCAAGCATTAAAACGGGAGAGAAACTGAATTCAGACATTGATTCGGGGCATAAAAGCACCCTACTGGTGCAATTGGGAAATATATCGCAGCGTGTGGGCAACAGCCTGAATATTGACCCGAAAACCGGGCACATCATTGGTGACCAGCAAGCACAGCAATACTGGCAACGCAGCTATGAAAAAGGCTGGGAAATGAAATTGTAAGATCAAAAAAGTAAAATGAAAAATAAACACATAGGCACATAGATCACATAGTTTATCCCGAGGCCTCGGGATCTATGTGAACTATGTGTCTATGTGTTTAAACTTATAAAACATAAAAGGAAATGAACACGCGAAGATCATTTATAAAAACAGTAGGCACCGGAACAGCCCTCTCCGCCCTCACCCTTTCAGCCATCGGGGCGACTGCTTCCCGGTTGATCTCAACCGACAAGGCCGCGGATCAGCCAATCCGTATCGGGATCATTGGTGCTGAAAACTCGCATACGATTGCCTATGCAAAAATGTTCAATGCAGATAAACAATTTCCCGGACTTGAAGTCAAATATGTATGGGGCGAAACCGAAGAATTTGCAAAAAAGGCTATGGAATCGGGCCCAATTCCAACGATGGTGAAGAACCCCCTCGACATGCTTGGTAAGATTGATGCCTTGATCGTGGATCACCGTCACCCCAAATATCACCTTGAAGCCGCTACCCCATTTGTCAAAGCAGGGATCCCCACCTTTATCGACAAGCCATTCTGCTACCGGGTTGCCGAAGGAAAAGAGTTCCTGGCCATGGCCCGCGAATATAAAACCCCCATCTCCTCCTACAGTACCATTGCCCACAGCGACTCAACTTTTGATATCGCCGAACAGGTAAAATCGATGGACGAATTCAACAACATTGTAAGATACGGCCCTGCAGATATTGAATCTCCTTACGGGGGAATCTTCTTTTACGGCATCCACCTGGTACAACCCCTGATGTATCTATTCGGAGAAGACATCAAGGTCGTTAAAATCAACAAATATGGAAACAAAGCAGGGGCAGTGGTGATTTTCGAAAGCGGACTTCAGGCCAACCTCGTGTTCAGTACCCAACACTATGGCTGGGAAACATTTGTTGAAACAAAAAAAGGGATCGTGGAACTCAAATCGAGAATCCCGGAGACCAATCCAGACAGATGCTACCGCGACATGGTTGAAATGTTTCGCACGGGCCATGAACCCCTAAGCCATGAAAGTATCTTGAAACCGATCGCGGTACTGGAGGCCATGGAAAAATCAGTCTCAAGTGAAAAATGGGAAGAGGTAATCCTGTAAAGACCATGGAGAGCACAACAAATCAGGCAGCTGCTACCAGGCAAAATAACTGGACCACATTCCTTTCAATAGCAATCATTGGATTGTTGTTTTTCATATTCGGCTTTGTTTCATGGGTCAATGCCATCCTGATTCCATATTTCAAGATTGCCTGCGAGCTAAGCAATTTCCAATCCTACATGGTGGCCTTTGCTTTTTATATTGCCTACTTTTTCATGTCGGTTCCCTCCTCTTTTGTGCTGGATAAATTTGGCTTTAAAAAGGGGATGATGTTCGGTTTTTTCACCATGGCCTTCGGGGCATTTCTTTTTGTTCCTGCTGCAATGGTGCGCTCCTACCCGGTCTTTCTGGGGGGATTGTTCCTCATCGGAACAGGCCTGGCCTTGCTTCAGTCGGCAGCCAACCCCTATATCACCATTGTGGGCCCTCTTGAACGGGCTGCCCAACGGATCAGTATCATGGGAATCTGTAATAAGGTGGCAGGCATCCTGGCTCCCTTGATCTTTGCTGCCGTCGTATTAAGGGTCACCGACAACGAATTGTTTAAATCACTCGACAGCGGGCTGCTGAGCGCATCGGCCAAGGCGAACCTTTTGGACGCCCTGATCCGCAGGGTAATTCTTCCATACAGCATCCTGGGAACGCTGCTGATCCTGGTTGGTGTCCTGATCCGGTTTTCTGCTCTGCCGGAAATAAATACTGAACAGACCAACAAGAGTGAAAACAAGGATCCAGCCACCCAAAAAACCAGTATCTTTCAGTATCCATACCTGATCCTGGGTGCCCTGGCTATTTTCTTCCATGTGGGAGCCCAGGTGATTGCCATTGATACCATCATCGGGTATGCCAAAACAATGGGCATCAATTTACTCGAAGCCAAAATATTTCCATCCTATACCCTGGGGGCTACCATGTGTGGATATGTACTGGGCGTTATTGCCATCCCACGATTTATTAACCAGCGCAATGCACTGCTGACCTGCACGATCCTTGGATTCCTCTTGTCGTTTGGGGTACTGTTTGCCCATGGAACGGTCAATATTTTCGGTCATCAATCCGACATTTCCATTTGGTTTCTCTGTGCACTGGGGTTTCCCAACTCCCTGATCTTTGCAGGAATCTGGCCCCTGGCCATCAAAGGGCTTGGCAAATTCACCAAGCTGGGCTCCTCGATCATGATCATGGGCTTGTGCGGAAATGCCATCACCCCATTACTGTACGGACACATGGCCGATTTGTACAATGTAAGGTTGGCCTACATCATCCTGGTACCTTGTTATTTTTACCTCATATTTTATGCCTCTTATGGGCACAACATCAAAAGCTGGGTACCTGTAAAACGGGAAATACAGATCAGAGGCTAAGGAATTTACACTTTGAAAAACCATCAGTATGGGAAAAATAAAAATAGTCAACGCAAGAGTCATTACACCCTACCGTTTGATTGAAAACGGGACGGTATTGATTGAGGGGGGCCAGATAACGGGAGTTTGCCCGGGCGATACCGATTACCCCGGCGCACAGATCATCGATGCGCAAAACCACTATGTCTCCCCTGGATTTATTGACATCCATACCCATGGTGGCGGCGGGCATGATTTCATGGACGGCACCGTAGAAGCTTTTTTAGGTGCTGCCAGGATGCATGCCCTGCACGGAACAACGGCCTTGGTTCCAACCACCCTGACAAGCACCACCGATGAGTTGTTCCAGCTATTCGAGGTATACCGGCAGGCAAAAAAAATCAATACCGATGGCTCCCAATTCCTGGGTCTCCACCTCGAAGGGCCCTATTTTTCGATGAACCAGAAGGGGGCACAAGATCCCCGTTATATCAGAAATCCCCAAAGTGAGGAATATGAGTTTATCTTAAGCCATTCGGATGACATTATCCGGTGGAGCGCCGCCCCGGAACTGGAAGGGGCCATGGAATTTGGACGTGAGATGGCACGAAGGGGTATCCTTCCGGCCATCGCTCATTCCGATGCCACATCAGACGAAGTGGCCCAGGCGATCGAAAACGGGTATACCCTTGTCACCCATTTGTATTCCGCCATGTCGGGTGTCATGCGACGCAATGCCTTTCGGTATGCGGGGGTAATTGAAAGCGCCTTCCTGTTCGATCAGTTGTATGTCGAAATGATTGCAGACGGGGTTCATCTGCCGTCCAGCTTGCTGCAGTTGATCTACAAGCAAAAAGGGCCTTCGCGCATCGCCCTGGTGACTGATTCAATGCGGGCAGCTGGCCTTTCAGCGGGCGAAAGCATCCTTGGAGGCCTGAAGGACGGCATACGAGTCATTGTAGAAGATGGGGTGGCCAAACTGCCCGACCGCACAGCCTTTGCCGGAAGCATCGCAACAGCCGATCTGTTGGTGCGCAACATGGTCAAACTGGTGGGTGTCCCCTTACTCCATGCCATTCAGATGATCACCACCACACCCGCTCAAATTTGCCGCATTGACCACCGTAAAGGATCTCTCACTGCGGGCAAGGATGCTGATCTGGTCATTTTCGATGACAATATTCAGATCATGGCTACCATGATCAATGGACGAATGATTGTAAACCAGTTATAATTCACCGATAAAGAAATCACAATGATCCAAAGGATAAAAAAGGATAAGCTGGAAGTTAAAATTTATTCCACCCGAGCGGAATTAGGCCAGGCAGCAGGATATGAAGCAGGCAATCAAATAAAGGAATTGCTGAATTCCCAACAAATTATAAATATCATCTTTGCCGCCGCCCCTTCACAGAATGAATTCCTGGAAAGTCTGATCAACCAGCAAGGCATCGCCTGGGATCGCATCAATGCCTTCCACATGGACGAGTATCTAGGTCTGCCTGCTGACGCTCCACAGGGCTTCGGCAATTTTCTGAGGGAACGGATTTTCAAGCATCGGCCATTTCGTTCGGTGAGCTATCTGAATGGACAGTGTGGATCAATCGAATCAGAATGCAACAGGTACAGTCAACTTTTGAGTCTGCATCCAACCGATATCGTCTGCATGGGCATTGGCGAAAATGGACATATTGCCTTTAACGATCCACATGTGGCTGATTTTGATGATCCGTCCCAGGTAAAAGTAGTGGAGCTGGATGCACTGTGCCGGCAGCAACAGGTCAACGACGGATGTTTTTCTGCCATTGGGCAAGTCCCGACACATGCCTTGACGCTAACCATACCGGCCTTGTTAAAGGCCCCCTATATCTTTTGCATGGTTCCCGGGATCAACAAGGCCCAGGCGGTTGCAAATACCCTTGAAAAGGAAATATCAGCACTTTATCCCTCGACCATCCTGAGAAATCATCCTTCGGCAATCCTGTATATTGACACACAGAGTGCCCTTCAAATAAAAAGTGACAAAGTAGCAAAGTAACAGAGTAACAAAGTAACAGAGCAACAAAGAGACAAAGAGACAAAGTAACAGAGTAACAAAGTAACAGAGTACCAAAGAGACAAAGTAGCAAAGTGATACAAGTTTAAATTAGCTATTTATGCTTACTATGTTAGAAAGGATAAGTGTAAATAACTCTGGAACTTAGGCACTCTGTTACTTTGTCTCTTTGTTGCTCTGTTACTTTGTGACTTTGTTACTTTGTCTCTTTGTTACTCTGTTACTCTGTTACTTTGTCTCTTTGTCTCTTTGTTACTCTGTTACTTTGTGACTTATGTACTTTCAGTTCATTCACTGGCACCCTGGGCCACTTTAACCAGGATAGAAATAAGGGCCAATACCAGGAGAACATGGATAGCGGCTCCCGCGTTGTAAAAGAAAAAGCCGATGCCCCAGGCAATCAGAAGTATGGCCGCAATTACGTAAAGGGCCGCTCCCATTGTCTTAGGTTTGATAAAGTCACTCACCCTGCTGTCCACTTTCTGATTTTGAGTGTTGGCCTGGAAAGCCGAACTTTGGGAAACAGGTCGGCGGTTGTACATAGCCTGCGTTTGAGAAGTAGAAGAACTTTCAACCTGGGTGGCGCTGGTCTTGTTCCCGGGTTCGGTTCCATCTGTTGCTTTGACCCTTTCCCTGTCAGAATTGCTCCATGATTCCGAACTGTTGGGATCCTGAATCCTGTTTAGATTTCTCTCTGCGGTTGATTCCTCCCGGCGCATTTCTTTTTGCTTCTCCGGGTTTTGCGTTTTGTTAACTTCGAACCGTTCATTGTTCCCCTTCGGGTTGTTTGCTCCAGGCCGGGTGGATTGAGATTGTTGATCCCTGTTTCGGTTTTTCTCCACCGATGGTTCCAGGTGATGAATCTTTTGAGGATTGTCTGCATTTTGAATAGGCCCGGGTCCCATCGGAATGGGTTCTCTTTCCTGATTCAGGTTTTTCACTTCCGAAGTTTTCTCCTGATGAATATCTTGGTCCCCATCGGTATTTTGGTTGCGCCATGATTCCACCCTGTTGGGTTCACTATCCCTGTTCAAGTTGGGTCTTTGCCCCGAGGGCTGCCCATCGTTTTGCCTGTTTCCCCCATTTTGAACCGGGCCCCTTTGCGATCCCTTACCACTGTTATTGTTCATATTTTTATTCATTGCAATTGAATTAAAATGGATATGTTTGATTGCTCACTCGATTGTGAAACAAATTTATCCCACATAAAAATAACGGTGTTACACATCTTCACTTAAATATTACATGATTTGAGGTATCGGCCAGGACAAGGCAGGCAAAGCAGCAAATAGATTCTGGCCTCCCATTTTCAAGATTAATTGCCTCCCTCAAAACGCCCAAGGCACTGCCGGAGCATTGGCATCTGTAATGTATCTGTAATCTAACTGTAATGTATCTGTA
>DASXUZ010000303.1:0-19194 GCA_036504555.1 Prolixibacteraceae bacterium
GGGTTGACCATGCTGGAGGGTAAGTAGATCGAGGAAATGCCAGATGTCAAATCAGCCGTTTTTTTGTTTTGTGGGTTTTCAGGTATGCACACCAGGTGCCTGATACTTGGAGGAATTTATTCAAAAAAAAAGGGTTTCAAACTTGCTACGGGGAGATCTAATTTTGAAAATCAGCAAGGGGAGAAAAAAATAAATTTTGTTGAATATATTTTCAAAAAGTCATCCTATAAGTCTTTTTTTTGTCGTAATTTTAATACAATCAACCCAAAAAGGACTTTTAAAATGGAGCATATCACCCTGTTAACAATCCTTTTAGAACAACCAATTTATTTTTGGCCGTTTTTGGTGTATACCATAGCAGCCTTTGGAATCGTGGGGGTGATGATTGGTCTTTCTTATTTACTGGGTGAACGGCACAAGGAAAAAACGACCGACGAACCTTATGAATCAGGGATTGCTCCTACCGGAGGTGCCCGCTTGCGCTTCTCGTCCCATTTTTACCTGATTGCCATGTTCTTCGTCATTTTTGATCTCGATGCAGCCTTCATCATGGTATGGGCCGTATCGTTCCGGGAGCTTGGTTTTGGAGCTTATATCGGGGTGACAGTCTTTATCCTCATTTTCGTGGCAGTGCTGATTTACGAATTGGGAATCGGGGCCTTAAATTTTGGGCCCGATGGTAAAAAAATATTACAGGCTAAAAACAAGAGAAAATGAATTACAGTATACAACGGCCAGCCAATGGGCATATTCATTCACAAACCGGTTCTCTTCAGGGGGCCTTGCAGCAGTCGGTTGTATTAACCCGGCTGGATGATCTGATTTCGTGGGGCCGGAAGAATTCGATCTGGCCATTTGCATTCGGGCTTTCCTGCTGTTTTGTCGAAATGGCCACCTCCATTACCAGCCGGTATGACATTGCACGCTTTGGTGGGGAAGTGATCCGGGGAACGCCCCGGGAAGCCGATATGATGGTGATCGCGGGAACGGTATTTATCAAGATGGCTCCGATCATTAAAAGGCTTCATGAACAAATGATGGCTCCCAGGTGGGTCATCTCCATGGGGTCATGTGCCAACTCGGGTGGGATGTATGATATTTATAGTGTGGTTCAGGGGATTGATAAATTTCTCCCCGTGGATGTATATGTATCGGGTTGCCCACCCCGGCCTGATGCCTTCCTGGAGGGATTGCTCTTGTTGCGAGATTCGATCGGCAAGGAGAAACGACCCTTGAGCTGGGCGTTGGGAGACCAGGGAATAATTACACGGCTTGAAAGTCCAAGTCAACGTGATAGAAAGACCGAAGAGCGGATGAAGATGGGAAATATACGGCCGATGAATGAAATGTGATCATTTAATCATTTACAGTGATTTGAAATGAATGAAACATCTTCCATATCAACCTTGTTGAGGGACAAATTCGGAGCAAATGTCCTTATTTCTGAACAGCCAACGGCCGATCATACCACGACCCTTTGGGTCAGCCAGGAGTACATCAGGCAGGTACTCAGGTACCTGAAGATTAAACATCCAAGTCCTTACCGCATGCTCTACGATCTTTGTGCCATTGACGAGCGCAAAAGGGCCAATAGAGACGGACAGCCTGCTTCCGATTTTACCATTGTTTACCACCTGACTTCCCTGGAGGGCAACCAGGATATCCGCATAAAAACTCCCGCCTTGGGCGAATTCCCTTCCGTTATAAGTATAGCCGACATTTGGCCCATGGCCAACTGGTATGAGCGGGAGGCCTATGATATGTTTGGCATTCAGTTTACGGGTCATCCTGATTTACGGCGAATCCTGATGCCCGCTTCCTGGATAGGGCATCCCTTGCGGAAGGAATATCCGGCAAGGGCAACAGAGCTGGGGCCTTTTGTGCTCAGCGATCAGATGCGCGAACTTGAAGATGCGGACCTTCATTTCAAACCAGAAGATTGGGGATTACAGAGGCACAGTGAGAATACCGACTTCATGTTCCTGAATATCGGCCCCCAGCATCCGGGCACCCATGGACTTTTAAGGTTGGTTTTGCAGCTTGACGGTGAAGATATCGTGAATGTGGTTCCAGACATCGGGTTCCATCACCGGGGAGCGGAAAAGATGGGCGAACGTCAATCCTGGCATACCTACATCCCCTATACCGACCGGATCGATTACCTTTCAGGGGTGATGAACAACCTGCCGTACTTATTGTCCGTGGAGCAACTGGCAGGAATTGAAATCCCTGACCGGGCCAAAGTAATCAGGATCATGATGACCGAATTGTTTCGGATCATCAGCCATTTGGTCTGGTTGGGTACCTATGCCCAGGACCTGGGGCAACTGTCACCCGTATTCTTTGCATTCAATGACCGGGAGCATGCTTTTGACATTGTATCGGCCATCACGGGAGGGAGGATGCATCCCAACTGGTTCAGGATTGGTGGGGTGGCCGATGACCTTCCTAAGGGGTGGGAGAAGCCCATGCAGGATTTTGTCAATTACCTGCCAAAGCGACTCATGGAATATGATAAGGTAGTCATACGCAACAGTATTTTTAAGGCACGCACTGTGGGGATCGGGGCCTATACGACTGAAGAGGCCATTGAATGGGGTGTAACTGGCCCCGGTTTGCGGGCAACAGGGTTCGACTTTGATTACCGCAAAAAGCGTCCCTATTCAGGAATCGAGCAATTTGAGTTCGAGATCCCGCTTGGCAAAAATGGTGATTGCTTCGACCGGTCACTGGTACGGATGGAGGAGATGCGGCAAAGCCTAAAAATCATTCAACAATGTATCGATCAGATGCCTGCAGGGCATTATAAGTCAGATCACCCACTGACCACGCCGCCCCGAAAGGAGAAGACCATGTACGATATAGAAACATTGATCACCCATTTTTTGGGTGTTACCTGGGGTCCGGTCATTCCAGCGGGTGAATCAATGGTGCCCATTGAAGGCGCCAAGGGGAGCAATGGCTATTATCTGGTAAGCGACGGAGGGACTTCGTCCTATAGAACCAGGATCCGTACCCCTTCCTTTCCCCATATTCAAATGATCCCATTGATCAGTAAAGGTTATACGATCCCCGATTTGCTGGCCATTTTGGGAGCCATGGATTTTGTGCTGGCCGATCTTGACCGGTAAATTAAAACCTGAAGCTATGTTGACTGACGAGGAAAAACAGGAGATACTTAAAGAATCAAAGGCCTACCCTTATCGACAGGCTGTCTGTGTGGATGCATTGAAAATTGTGCAGCATCACCATGGCTGGGTATCGGATGATTCCATTCAGGATATTGCCGGTTTTCTTGAAATGTCGGTTCATGAGGTGGATAGTGTGGCTACTTTTTACAGCCGTATCTATCGTCATCCGGTGGGCCGGCACGTGATCCTGATCTGTGATGGCATGAGTTGCATGATCATGGGCTATGAAACCCTGTATGAGTATATGTCAGAGAAGCTGGGAATACGGTTTGGCGGTACGACTGCCGATGGAAGGTTTACACTGCTCCCTATTTCCTGCCTGGGTGATTGCCACCTGGCACCCTCGATGATGATCAACAATGAACTTTTCAGCCTGCTGACGGAAGAAAAGATTGACGAAATACTTAAAAGATATCAATAAATGGAAAGGCCTTTAACAGAACATATTACCCCCGGCACTGCCTTGACCTTGGAACAATATTTAAAGGTAGGCGGGTATGCTGGTGTTCAAAAGGCATTGAAAGAAATGGCCCCGGCTGACATCGTCAGCCTGATAAAAACTTCAAATCTTTTGGGTAGGGGCGGTGCCGGTTTCCCCACGGGCCTTAAATGGAGCTTTGTACCCATGGGTGAAAATGCCCCCAGGCAAAAGTATCTGATCTGCAATGCTGATGAAATGGAGCCTGGCACCTTCAAAGACAGGTATCTGATGGAAGGGAATCCGCACCAGTTAATTGCTGGTATGATTCTAACAGCCTATGCGATCCAGGCAGAGAAAGCCTATATATTTCTGCGGTGGGCCTATAAGAAATCTGAGCTTGTGCTTCGCAATGCCATTGCAGAGGCCTATCAAGCTGGTTACCTTGGGAAAAATATCATGGGAACGGGGTTTGATCTTGACCTGTATATACATACAAGTGCGGGACGATATATCTGCGGGGAAGAAACGGCACTGATCAATTCACTGGAAGGGAAAAGGGGCATTCCACGCGCGAAACCACCATTCCCAGCTGTGAGCGGACTTTTTGGAAAACCCACGGTGGTCAACAATGTGGAGACCTTGTCGTGGATCTCACACATCGTTGAGAAGGGGGTGGACTGGTTTAAGGCCCTTAGCCTGACAGGCGAAGGAGGTACCAAGCTTTTTGGGGTGAGCGGCCATGTAAGAACGCCCGGTCTGTGGGAATTGCCGCTGGGCATACCCATGCGCCAGGTGATTGAAGAGTTTGCAGGCGGTATGTCGGATGGTTACCGTTTAAGGGCAGTGATTCCAGGCGGTGCTTCTACTGATTTTGTGACCGCAGATCAGCTGGATGTAAAAATGGATTTTGCCTCCCTGCCAGCTGTGGGAAGTCGCCTGGGAACAGCCACCATGATCGTGCTGGATGATCAGACCTGTCCAGTTGCTTTCCTGCACAATATAGAACGGTTTTTTGCACTTGAAAGCTGCGGTTGGTGTACGCCCTGCCGGGAAGGTCTTCCATGGGTTGAAAAAATACTCCTGTCCATCGAGCAGGGAATGGGACGGGAAGAGGACCTTGACATACTCAAACACCATACGCATTATTTAGGACCAGGAAATACTTTTTGCGCCCATGCCCCCGGAGCAATGGAGCCCCTGCAAAGTGGGCTTAAATATTTTCATGATGATTTTATGAGGCATATCAACGAAAAACAATGTCCATGGAAGAAATGATAAAAATACAGATCGACGGGATCAGTTATGAGGTGAGTCCCGGTAAAAATCTACTGGAGACTTGTCTGTCCCTGGGGTTTGATCTGCCTTATTTTTGTTACCATCCAGCCATGGGGTCGGTGGGAGCCTGCCGCCAATGTGCGGTCAAAAGATACAAGGATGCCAACGACACCAAGGGGCGCATCATCATGTCGTGCATGGAACCTGTAGCCGAAGGGATGATCATCTCGATCAATGATCCGGAGGCAAAGGCCTTTCGGGCATCAATCATTGAAAGCCTGATGCTGAATCATCCGCATGATTGTCCGGTGTGTGATGAAGGCGGGGAATGCCACCTGCAGGACATGACAGTCATGACAGGACATGATTACAGACGGACAATTTTTAAGAAAAGGACCTATCAAAACCAATACCTGGGGCCATTCATCAACCATGAAATGAATCGTTGCATTCAATGTTACAGGTGTGTGCGGTTTTACAGGGATTATGCGGGTGGAAATGACCTGGATGTATTTTCATCCCATGACCATGTGTATTTTGGCAGGCAGGAGGAAGGGGTGCTGGAGAATGAATTCAGCGGAAACCTGGTTGAGGTATGTCCGACCGGCGTATTTACAGATAAGACCTCAAAAAAGCATTACACCCGAAAATGGGATTTGACCAATTCACCTTCCATTTGCGTTCACTGCAGTGTGGGATGCAATACCATTGCCGGGGAGCGGTATGGGTTGCTGCGACGGGTCATGAGCCGTTACAATGGCGCTGTGAATGGTTACTTTCTTTGTGACCGCGGAAGGTTTGGCTACGAGTTTGTGAATGACAAGAATCGCGTTGAGAAGCCGCAAATCCACCTGTCAGATGATACAGGGATGGAGGAGGTTTCGGAAGATACACTGGCTTTGGCCATGTCCTCAGCATTGAACGGGATGAAGCGGATTATTGGCATTGGCTCACCCAGAGCTTCACTGGAAGCCAATTTCTCCCTGGCAACTTTGGTGGGGAAGGAAAATTTCTACCATGGCTTTTCAAAGACCGAACAGGCCCTTGTTCAGTTATCGATTCAGATTTTAAGAGATGGTCCTGCACATTCTCCCTCTTTAAAGGAAATTGAAAAGGCAGATGCAGTTTTTATTTTGGGGGAAGATATCACCAATACTGCGCCGATGGTTGCCCTTGCTATCCGGCAGGCGGCCAGGACCATCCCGGTTCAGATGGCAGGCAAGGCGGGTATTGCGCAATGGAACGATGCTGCACTTCGGAACTGGAGCCAAAATCAAAAGAGTCCGGTCTACTCGGCCGTGCCCTTTCAAACCAAGCTGGATGACCTGACAGAAAATAATTACAAAGCTTCTCCCCATCATATCGCACAACTTGGCTTTGCAGTAGCATCATTGATTTATTCGCAGGCCAATACGGCAATGGATCTTGATACAGAACAAAAGATGCTGGCCAGGCAAATTGCAGATGCTTTAATGCAGGCCAACAATCCGGTGATCGTAACGGGCATTCACCATGGGTCTGTTGAAATACTAAAAGCTGCAGCCAACATTGCAGCAGCCCTTGCCTCGAAGGGGAAAAAGGTGAATTTGAGTATTTTATTCCCCGAATGCAACTCCCTGGGATTGGGAATGATGGATGGAGAATCGCTGGAGGAGGCCATTGACCGAATCAACAGTGGCAAGGCCGATACTGTTGTCATCCTGGAAAATGACTTGTACCGCAGGTCTGATAAAGGGACCATTGACCATTTTCTGGCCAGGAGCAAAAAAGTGATTGTTTTAGACTATTTTGTGAATGATACCACTTTGAAAGCCAGTATTTTAATTCCCGTAGGAAATTATGCAGAATCAGAAGGTACCCTGGTGAATAATGAGGGCAGGGCACAGCGTTTCTACAAGGTATTTCCTACCGAAGGATCCATCAAGGAAAGCTGGCGCCGTATCAGGTATATGATGAGACTGATGGGGAAAAAGGAAGGCATTTCATGGCTGACTTTCGATCAGGTGACCTACTCGATGACCAATGCCCTTCCAGTGTTTGCAGCCATAAAGGGACATTTGCCCGAGGCTGATTTCAGGATGCTCAACGCGAAGATCAAAAGACAAACCAGCAGGTTCAGCGGACGAACCTCCATGAATGCAAATATTGAAGTCAGTGAACCAAAGCCCCCGGAAGACGTGGATTCACCGCTGGTCTTCAGTATGGAAGGAGCCGATGAAATTCCACCATCCTCACTGATCAGCTATTATTGGAAGCCTGGCTGGAATTCTTACCAGGCGATGAATTTTTACCTGGATGAGCCCAATGGTTCAATGAAAGGAGGCGATCCGGGGATCCGTCTGTTTGACCATCAGGTGAAAAGGGAGATATCTTTTTTCGAGCCTGATGTAACAACAGCCAAAAGCGAAAAAGGCAAATGGTTGATCCTGCCAGTTTATCAGATCTTTGGATCGGAGGAATTAAGTGCCATGGCTCCGGCCATTGCAGAAAGGATCCCCAAGCCTTTTATCCTAATGAACAGGAAAGATGCAGTGGGATTTGTACTCAATAAAAGTGGATTTTTAACCCTTAAAATTGCTCAAAAGTCAATGGAAGTGTCTCTCAGAACCGATGATAGCCTTCCTGCCGGGATGGTCGGCTTGTCGGTCAATTTGCCCGGAATGCAGTTTGTTGAATTGCCCGGATTTGGAGAATTGTCACAATAAATTATAATAATAAAGTAATAGAACGCGGATTAAAACTGGTTTAGCGGATTGAAAACGGATTTATTTTCAATAAATTGGAACGGATTCAAAAAGCTATAAATATTATTTGATGATATATTATTTATAAGACTTCTTATTGAAAGATCCAATACGAAAGTATTATAAATCCGTTTTAATCCGCCCCATCAGGTTAAATCCGCGTTCTATTATTTTTTGTTGGATTAATATTAGAAAGTATGAAGTATGTTTTCATCATAGCCGGAGTTTTACTGATCGTGCTGAGCATCGCCGCCGGGTTGATCTATGTTGAGCGCAGGCTGCTGGCCCTGTGGCAGGATCGCTACGGTCCCAATCGGGTAGGTCCCTTTGGCCTTGGACAGGTATTGGCCGATATGTTAAAGATTTTCATGAAGGAAGACTGGATTCCGCCCTTTGCTGATAAGGCGGTTTTTGTACTTGCACCGGGCATATTGATCTTCACCATCCTGCTCACCTTCGGGGTTGTACCATTTGCCCCCGGGTTCAATGTGTTCGATTCCAATATTGCCTTGCTCTTTTTCCTGGGCAATTCTTCCCTGGGCGTATACAGCATCGTTTTGGGCGGATGGGCATCCAACAATAAATACTCCTTGTTGGGGGCCATGAGGGCTTCGGCCCAAATGCTTACTTATGAGGTGTTCATGGGACTCTCGCTCATGGGAGTGGTGATGATGTCCGATAGTTTTAACCTCCGTGAAATCGTGGAAGCCCAGCATCATGGATGGTTCATTTTTCCACAGTTTGTAGGCTTTGTTGTATTCCTCATTGCTGGGATCGCTGAAACACACCGGCTTCCATTCGATATTCCTGAAGCCGAAGGTGAGCTCATTGCAGGGTTTCATTCCGAGTATTCAGGGTTGAAATTCGGGATGTTTTTTGTGGGTGAATACCTGGGTGTCACCTTGATCTCGTCATTGATCACCATCCTGTTTTTTGGTGGATGGCTTGGACCGTCTTTCCTGCCCCCTGTGGTCTGGTTCTTTTTAAAGACCTTCGTTTTCATTTGTTTTTTCATATTACTCAGGGCATCCCTACCAAGATTGCGGTACGATCAATTGATGAATATGGGTTGGAAGATTTTACTGCCTCTGGTATTGGTGAATATTTTGGTAACAGGTGCAATTTTAATCGCATTCAAATAAAATTCTTTGGGGTCTCAGTTAAGGCTCCGGAAAAGGAAAGGAGAACACATGTTCAGCGTATTAAGAAGTATTTGGTATATATTTTTACATGCATTCCACAAGCGGGAAACGGTTTTGTATCCTGAAGAGAAACCTTACCTGCCGCCACGCTACAGGGGCAGGATCATTTTAAGCCGCGATCCTGATGGACAGGAGAGATGCGTGGCTTGCAATCTTTGCGCCGCTGCCTGTCCGGTGGATTGTATTTCCTTGCAGGCAACCGAAGATCCTTCTGGCAGGAGGTATCCTGAATTTTTCAGGATTAACTTCTCCCGTTGCATCTACTGCGGTTTTTGTGAGGACGCCTGTCCGACTTACGCCATTCAGTTAACACCTGATTTTGAGATGGGCGAATACGACCGGCAGAACATGGTTTATGAAAAGGAACACCTACTGATCAAGGGAGAAGGCAAGTATCACGGATATAATTATTACAAGGTAGCCGGTGTAGGCATTGGGGTGAAAGAGAAGGGCGCCGGAGAGAATGAGCAAAGCCCGGTAGATGTAAAGGATTTAATGCCGTAAGTAATTGAACTTGCTTACAATCTGTGTTGTGTTAAATTGTAAATTGTAAATAGTCTAATAGTAAATATCTGGGATGAATACGATTTTCTACATAGCCGCGGCAGTTGCCCTGTTCTCGACAGTGATGGCCATAACGGGCAGAAATGCCATTCATGCCTTGCTGTTTCTGATCACCTCCCTGCTTTCAATTTCGGTCATATTTTATGTGCTCGGAGCGCCATTTATTGCCGCCCTGGAAGTGATCGTTTATGCAGGGGCCATTATGGTCCTGTTCATCTTTGTGATCATGATGCTCAATGTGGGTTTGGAAAAGGAGATGGAGAAAAAATGGCTTCATCCCCGGATGTGGATAGTCCCATCCATACTGGCCCTTGTCCTGTTGGTCGATTTTATAGTCGGGGTCAATAAAATCCATATAAATGCAATAAATGGACGGATAATACTTCCCAAACAAGTTGGAATATCCCTTTTTTCTACCTATCTTATAGGGGTGGAAATTGCTGCTATACTTCTACTTGCAGGGATCGTGGGGGCTTACCATCTGGGTCGGCAAAAGAAAAAAGTCATGCATCGCTTTCTACAAAAACAAGAATCTTTGGAACCTGACGAAGAAACCGTATAAACAAACAGCTATGGTAACTATTCCGGTTGAAATACAACTCTTATTTGCGGCGGCGCTCTTTGTGCTGGGGCTAATCGGCGTATTGGTACGCAGGAATATCATCTTCATGCTCATGTCCATTGAAATCATGTTCAACAGTGCAGGACTTGTTTTTATCATTGGCGGTTCACACTGGGTTCAGGCCGATGGACAGGTCATGTTCATCTTTATTCTCACGGTCGCCGCCGCTGAAGTGTCAGTTGGACTGGCCATCATTTTACAGATGTTCCATCATTATAATTCAGTGGATGTTGACCAGTTAAATACGTTGAGAGACAAAGAGACAAAGTAATAAAGAGACAAAGTGACAAAGAGACAAAGAAACAAAGTGACAAAGAGACAAAGCAGCAAAATGAGGTAAATAGCATAGGAACATAGGTACTTTGTGACTTTGGTACTTTGCTTTCCCTACATCAATATCTTGTGATCTGTCTGTTGTCAAGGGGGAATAACAATTTGAAGCCAATTGAAACTTAGATATGAAACTGTTGCTTGCATTAATTCCGATCCTGCCCTTAGTGGGGTTCCTGAT
Organism: Prolixibacteraceae bacterium; assembly: GCA_036504555.1. Classification (GTDB taxonomy): domain Bacteria; phylum Bacteroidota; class Bacteroidia; order Bacteroidales; family Prolixibacteraceae; genus Aquipluma. Next base: position 10,531 of record DASXUZ010000303.1, read on the forward strand.
ACTCGCCCTGGTGGGGCGAAAGCTATCGAGGGGCCTGATCGCCCTGATTGGCACAGGTTCAGTGGGGATAGCTGCCCTATTTACACTGATTGTGGGTTGGATATTTCTGACATCCATTCCTGCTGGGGGAGTCACGGTGGTGAAGCTATGGAAATGGCTCAATACAGGTGGTTTGTCGGTGGATATTGCCCTGCGATTGGATGCGCTATCACTGATATTCATTTTTGTCATCACCTTCGTCGGATTCCTCATTCATATTTATTCGGTTGAATTTATGGCAGAGGACGAGGGTTATTCGCGCTTCTTTGCCTACATGAACCTATTTGTCAGTTCGATGCTCATCCTGGTGCTGGCCGATAACCTGTTGCTTCTTTACCTTGGATGGGAAGGCGTTGGCTTGTGCAGTTACCTGCTCATAGGCTTTTGGTACAAAGACCCCGGGAATGGCTATGCCGCCCGGAAAGCCTTTATTGTCACAAGGGTAGGAGATGTGGCCATGATTATCGGGATTTTTCTGCTCTTTGTCAACTTGGGGACTTTAAATATTGACCAATTGATGGTTTCGGCTTCCCAGAATTGGGCCCTTGGATCACCACTTGCTGTTTGGTCTGCCGCATTGCTCCTTGGCGGGGCCTTGGGTAAGTCGGCCCAGGTACCATTGCAAACCTGGCTTCCCGATGCAATGGCAGGACCATCACCCGTTAGCGCGTTGATCCATGCTGCCACGATGGTAACTGCCGGCGTTTACCTGATTGCCCGTACGCATGTTCTTTTTTCACTTGCTCCTGCCGTTCAGACCGCCGTTGCCATTATCGGTGCGATGACCTTGGTGGTGGCAGGATTCAGCGCCCTTGCCCAGCATGATCTGAAGCGGGTGCTGGCCTATTCAACCATCAGCCAGATCGGCTATATGTTCCTGGCCCTGGGAGTAGGAGCGTGGTCGGCGGCCATCTTTCATTTTATGGTCCATGCCTTCTTCAAGGCCCTTTTATTCCTTGCCGGAGGAGCGGTGATCCTGCTTTTGAACGAAGAACATGATATTTATAAAATGGGTGGACTCCGAAAGAAATTGCCCCTTGTTTACTGGACCTTCCTGATCGGTTCAGCCTCACTATGTGCCCTCCCATTGGTCACCGCAGGCTTCTATAGCAAGGATGCGATTCTTTGGTTCTCATGGTCTGCCGAACAGGGTAGTGGATGGTTATGGCTTGCCGGAACAGTCGGGGCATTTATCACTTCACTCTATACATTCAGATTGGTATTTCTCACCTTCTTTGGAGAAGCAAAAACGCAACCCACCCGTCAGCCTGGAAACCTGATAGCCGTCCCATTGGTTATTCTGGCTGCACTCTCACTGATAGCCGGATTTATTGAACTGCCCGAATCAATGGGAAATATTCATTTGTTTTCAAACTTACTGTCACCCTTGCTCCCCACTGTCCATATAGCTCCTGAAAATAACTCTGAGCTACTTTTTCAGGTGTTGGCATCAGTTATTTCACTCTCGGGCATCTACATCGCTTACCTGCTTTATTTCAAGAGATCTGCACTAGCCGAATCGTTTGATACAAGCAGGGGCAACCATTTCTTTTATAAGGGCTGGGGATTTGACCAACTCTACGATCTTCTTTTTGTAAGGCCCATTGTCTGGCTATCTGAAATTGACCGCAATGACTTTATCGATTCAATCAACCGTGGAATTGCCAGAATTACTTACATCCTGAATGATCTGCTCAGCCTGTTACAAAATGGAAAGTTGAGGTGGTATGTAATGTCCCTGGCTTTTGGCATTGTATGTATTTTAACTCTCATGATTTACCTATGATACTCTTTGACCTGATATTGATCTTACTCTTCGCCGGACTGATCGCCTTGGTTGCGGGCAGATGGAGTGCAATGCTTCCGCGCATCATTTCCCTCATTGCCATAACGCTTGACCTGATTTTACTCTTTCCCGCATACCTGCAAAGTGAACCCATACGGCAAACCAGTTGGTTAATCGATTACAAGGCAGCTTGGATTCCTCGTTTTGGCATCAATCTTCACCTGGCATTGGATGGTTTAAGCATGATACTGTTAGTGCTGACACTTTTCCTGGGGTTAATCTCAGTTCTTATTTCATGGAAAGAAATCACAGAGAAGAGTGGGTTTTTTCATTTCAATATCCTTTGGATACTTGCAGGGATTACAGGGGTTTTTCTCTCGCTTGACCTTTTCCTGTTCTATTTCTTCTGGGAATTGATGCTGGTGCCCATGTATTTTCTAATCGGCATTTACGGCCATGAAAACAGGATCTACGCTTCCTTTAAGTTTTTTATTTATACCCAGGCAGGTGGTCTGCTCATGTTTATTGCCATCCTGTCCTTGTACTTTATTCATGGTAAGCATACAGGAGTTTATTCCTTCGATTACATGGAATTGCTGGGTACATCCATGTCAGCATCGGTTAGTTTCCTTCTGATGCTTGGATTTCTGGCAGCCTTTTTGATCAAGTTGCCCGTGGTTCCTCTGCACAACTGGTTGCCTGATGCCCATACGGAAGCGCCTACTGCCGGGAGCGTTATCCTGGCAGGGCTTCTTTTAAAGACAGGTGCCTATGGATTGCTTCGGTTTGTGATCCCGCTGTTTCCACAATCAGCGGCAAGTTTTGCCCCTTATGGAATGATTCTGGGGGTGATCGGAATCTTATACGGGGCGAAGCTGGCTTACGCTCAAACCGACCTGAAACGGCTGGTGGCCTATACGAGTGTCAGTCACATGGGATTTATCATGCTGGGGGTATTTTCTTTTAATGTGATAGCCCTCCAGGGTGTGGTGATCCAGATCATTGCCCATGCCATCAGCACCGGGGCGCTGTTTATCGTGGTGGGACAACTGCAGGAACGAATCCATACCAGGGATTTAAATCAAATGGGAGGACTGTGGAACAGGGTGCCGGTGATGGGTTCAATGGGGCTTATTTTTACCCTTGCCTCGCTTGGCTTGCCCGGATTGGGGAATTTTATCGCTGAATTTCTGATCCTCACCGGAACATTCAAAGTCAGTATTCTGATGGCCTGCCTGGCAAGTCTGGGATTGATCGCTTCCATGATTTACTCGCTTAGGATTGTTCAAAAGGTCTTCTTTGGCAAAGAGGTAACCAAAAGGGTAATTCCTGATTTATCGGTTCGTGAAAATATTGTGTTTGCATCCCTTGTGGTAGCCATCCTGTATATAGGACTTACTCCGCAACATGTACTTAAAACCGCAGAACCGTCATTGACCACCATATTGAATGCAGGGTCTCAAACCTATCATGTAAAATTGAAGGAATTCAATAATGATGCAACTATAATTTCACAAGATAGTGAGTATAAATATATTGAAAAAATTAAAGCGAACACTGATCTGACTGACCCCATGTCCCCAGAAGTGATTCCTTAATTTCGTGTAATTCGTTTAAATTCGTGTAATTGGTATTTTAGTGTAATTCGTATAATATGAACGGAACTGATTTCTTGTGTTTAACGCCTTTCATGATTGTTGCAGGAGCACCGATCATGATCATGCTAACGATCGCATTCAGGAGAGCTTTCATGTTGATCTTCGGATTTTCATTGCTGGCTTTCACGCTAGCTTTCTTTTCGATTTTCTTTGTTATTCCTTTCCTTCCCCACCAGGTATCCTCCTTATTGACTATTGATAAGTTTACTGTGTTGCTGTCAGCCATAATCCTCCTGGCAAGCATGGTGGTAACTATCTTATCGAAAGGATACTTGCTTTACCAGGAGAGCGAAAAAGAAGAGTTTTTTATTATTCTTTTTATTGCGGTATTGGGTTCCCTGATTCTGGTAGCTGCCAATAACTTTATCACTTTATTTCTCGGTCTGGAAACCCTGAGTATTTCACTTTACATCATGATTGCCTACAGGCGTCTGCTCGATCATTCCATTGAGGCGGGGGTTAAATACCTGGTGCTTGCATCGGTATCCTCAGCATTTTTATTATTTGGCATGGGATTGATTTATATGGATACAGGCTCTCTGGAGTTTTCAAAAATTGCCTCTGTATTAAGCACAACAGCTTATTCTGACCCGCTACTTTTGATCGGATTCAGTATGATGATCGTAGGCTTGGGTTTTAAGCTGGCCCTGGTGCCTTTTCACATGTGGACGCCCGACATCTACCAGGGGGCACCAGTTCCTGTTGCTACCTTCATCGCAACTGTTTCCAAAGCTGCTGTTATGGCCGTATTCCTTCGTTTTTTCTATGCCATCAAGGGTTATGAGATTTCTGGTTTCATCCAGATCATCACTGTAATTGCCCTTGTTTCAATGTTCGTTGGAAACCTGTTGGCCATCAGGCAGCAAAATGTAAAAAGGATATTGGCATATTCCTCCATTTCCAATATGGGCTATCTTTTGGTGACGCTGCTTGTAGGCGGTAAAAATGGAATCCCGGCGGCTATCTTCTACATCATCGCCTATATAATTACGACCCTTGGGGCATTTGGGGTCATCGCCCTGCTTTCGGATCGAGAACACGATGGCGAAATGCTGGAGGATTATAAAGGCCTGTTCTGGAAACGGCCATGGATTGCATTTGTCTTTACCCTTGCCATGCTCTCTCTGGCGGGAATCCCGCTTACGGCAGGATTCATGTCCAAATTCTACCTTGTCTTTGCCGGGATCGATTCAAACCTTTGGCTCCTGGTAGTCAGCCTAATTCTCAACAGTGTCATCAGTATCTATTACTATCTTCGGGTGGTTTCAACGATGTTTTCAACGCCCAATGCCCAAAAGCTTCCTGATATCTCCATCACGGGCCAATTAGTTCTTGGATTGATCGTTATTGGTATCCTTGGCCTTGGAGTCTTTCCCGAATGGATCTTCCAACTGATTTCCCAATATTAGGAAAAGGTTTATTGCTTTGTGAAAGCCACTATGTAACAGAGTAACAAAGTACCTTAGTTCCTAAGTACCAAAGTTTCTTTGCTACTTTGTCTCTTTATTACTTATTGTTTATCTGTTCAACCGACCTTGGAAAGGAATAGTTTAAAATGAATGATGGCGAATATTTAAAAATATACTTAACAAAAATGTATTTCATATACAATTATTAGGGTTAAGTTCAGTTTATTAGTACGGATATATTATTTTTGCCGGTATGAGGTCCATCAAATTACTTTTATTCCAACTCCTTCTGATGCTGGGTGCAGCAAGTAGTTTTGCGCAGAGCAACAATGCCACTTTGTATGGCAAGATAAATGATGAAACAGGCAAGCCGCTTGATATGGTCAATATCTCCATCAAAAACTCTTCCATCGGCACTGTTTCGAACCGCAAAGGGGAATACCTTTTACGCATTCCGGCAAAAAAACCAATGGTGATCGTGTTTTCAATGATCGGATACCAGGCTGTTGAGAAAAATATGACCGCCTCCGAAGAACAACGGCTTGAACTCAATATGACACTTCATCAAATGGACCAGAAAATAGAAGAGGTTCAGGTCACCCAACACCGCCGAAATAAAGCCAATATGGACCGCATTGATCCTAAATACCTGACCAGCATTATTGATGCAGGAACTGGTGGGGTAGAGGCGCTGATCAAGACACTTCCCGGAGTTTCGACCAACAATGAACTGAGTTCGCAATATACGGTAAGAGGTGGAAACTTTGATGAAAACCTGGTCTATGTCAATGATGTAGAGGTTTATCGTCCATTTTTGATCCGTGCCGGGCAACAAGAAGGAATGAGCTTTATCAATTCGGACATGGTTTCCTCCATTGAATTCTCGGCAGGTGGTTTTGATGCCAAATATGGGGATAAAATGTCGTCGGTGCTCGATATCAAATATCGCAAGCCGACCGAATTTGCCGGAACAGCAACCGTCAGCCTATTGGGTGGGGCCTTGCAGCTGGAAGACCTGAGCAAGAATGGTAAATTCTCCTACATTGCCGGAGTACGCTATAAAACAAACAGATACCTGTTGGGAACGCTCGATGAAAAAGGGGAATACAACCCACGTTTTATCGATGCCCAAACATACATGACTTACAAATTCAACAAAGCATTCGATGTTTCTTTCCTGGGAAACATTGCACAAAACCAATATAATTTTATTCCGCAAAATCGGAAAACCAGTTTTGGCACTTTCAACAGTGCCTACAATGCAACTGTTTATTTTGAAGGTCAGGAGCTTGACCGATTTGCAACAAGTACAGGTGCCCTGATTGCCAATTATCATCCGGGAGAACGGCTAAACATGAAATTCATCGCATCGGCTTTTCATTCCAAGGAAGAGGAAGCCTACGATATCCTGGGGCAATATTATCTGAATGAACTGGAACGTAACCTGGGATCGGAAAATCTGGGTGACAGTGTGCTGAATATCGGTGTGGGAACTTTTCTGAACCATGCCCGGAATTACCTGAATGCCTCTGTTTACAGCTTTGAACACAAGGGGGCTTATAATTCTGAAAGCCACTTGTTGAATTGGGGATTCAAGGTCCAAACTGAAAGGATTAATGACCGGATGAATGAGTGGATTTTACGTGATTCGACTGGTTACGCCATTCCCTATCAGGGAGATCGAATTGAGCTGTACAGTACCACCACCACCGATACGACCATCAATTCGACCCGTTTTACCGGGTACCTTCAGGATACTTATCAAATACCGGTCAACAAGGGTTCCATGTATGCGACCGGGGGCCTTCGTGCTCAATACTGGTCGTTTTCCAAGGAGGTTTTAATTAGTCCAAGGGCCACATTACGCTATTACCCTGATTGGGAAACCAACTTTGTATTCCATCTTTCAGGAGGAATTTATTATCAACCTGCCTTTTACAAAGAGTTGAAAGACATGAAAGGGGTTATTTACCCCAATACCAAGGCGCAACGGTCGACGCAGGTACTTTTTGGAACCGACTATATTTTCCGTGCCTGGGATCGTCCGTTCAAATTCACGTCTGAAATGTACTTCAAGGTAATGACCAATTTGATTCCCTATGAGATTGACAATGTCCGTATCCGGTACTTGCCCAACAAGACGGCCAACGGTTATGCAACGGGGCTGGATATGAAGGTGAATGGTGAATTTGTCAGTGGTATAGAGTCCTGGGCGAGCCTATCCATTATGAAAACGGCAGAAGACGTGTTAAATGACGGGCATGGTTACATTCCAAGACCCACCGATCAGCGTTTTAGTTTTAGTGTTTTCTTCCAGGATTATTTCCCTGGGAATCCTACCTTGAAAATGAACCTGACTGCATTTTATGGTTCCAGGCTACCAGTAGGACCTCCCAACTCGGAACCCTATATGAATATATTCCGCATTCCTCCCTACCGCCGGATCGACCTGGGGATGTCAAAAGTGCTGATCAATCCTGATCACAAAAACTATCGGTATAAAGCCCTCAATTCGATCAAGGACCTGTGGTTGAGTCTCGAAGTGTTCAACTTGCTGGGCATCAACAATACCATTTCATATTTATGGGTATCCAACAATTCGGGCGACCTATTTGGTGTGCCGAATTACCTGACCAGAAGGAAATTGAATTTAAAGCTGACTGTTAAGTTCTAAACAGTTTCAGGTTTCAAGTTCAAAGTTCCAAGTTGAACTTGATCGGCACGTCACTTGGAACTTGAAACTTTGAACCTGGAACTTTATGTATTTATGTGTTCTATGTGTTAAAAAATTTAAACATATGAGACTTCCCCTATTTCAGGCAGATGCCTTCGCCTCGAGTTTATTCAAAGGAAATCCGGCTGCAGTTGTGCCTTTGATCGAATGGCTGCCGGATAAGATACTACAACAAATTGCCCTTGAAAATAATCTTTCGGAAACAGCCTTTTTTATTGCTGAAGGTGATCATTTTCATATTCGTTGGTTTACCCCCAAAGCAGAGGTAAATCTTTGTGGTCATGCTACATTGGCGACCGCCCATATTCTTTTTAATGAATTGGAATTTCAGGGTAATATCCTTGTTTTCAACAGTAAAAGCGGTATGCTGACTGTCAGAAAGACGGATGATAAGCTACAGCTTGACTTCCCTGCTGATTTTATCCAACAGGTAGAAATGAACCTTTCTTTTACTGATGCACTGGGTTTAAAGGCAATAGCAACTTTTAAAGGGCGCACGGACTACCTTCTCTTGTTTGAATCGGAAGAAATGATACAGACGATAAAACCCAACTTCCACCTGTTGAAACAAACAGATGCCAGGGGGATCATGGTAACAGCTGCGGGAAAAGAGGTCGATTTTGTAAGCCGTTTTTTTGCCCCAGGCGTCGGTGTTGATGAAGATCCAGTCACCGGATCAGCCCATACTTCGCTGGTACCATTCTGGTCGGCAAGACTTCAAAAAACGGAGTTGACAGCTCTCCAGCTTTCCGAAAGAGGCGGCCAGTTGTGGTGTACCCTGGCTGGTGACCGGGTGTTGATCGCCGGGAAAGCCATTACGTATTTGAGGGGCGAAATTGAGATATAATACAACGCCAGAAAGTCAAATTTACCACAAATAAATTGAGCGGTAACTTTATGATAGAATATTGTTCTCAACAAGTTTCCCAGATATTCCATGATAACCCAACAGCAACAGGAAATCTACCACCCCTTTTTCTGCTATTACTTAGTACTTTGCACGTTTTGCACGTTTTGCACGATTTGCACGATTTGCAC
>DASXUZ010000304.1:0-31468 GCA_036504555.1 Prolixibacteraceae bacterium
AGCGAGTCTATTTCAAGAACGACCGGCGAGTGGTTGCTTACCTGATTTGCGTAGCTATCGCAACGGGTTTTTGGTTCCTGAATGCCTTGAACAAGACCTATACCGTTAAAATGACCGTTCCGGTCAGTTATATCAACCTGCCCAATAACAAGACACTGGAAAACCAGCTTCCTGACAAGTTCGATTTGACGATCAGTTCCCACGGATTCAATATCCTAAGGCATCAGGTTAGTTTTCTATTTATGCCCTTTGAGTTTAATGTAAAGGAAATGACCGACAACCGGATGATGGAAAGCAAAAAAAACAGTTTCGCCTTTCCTTCCCGGCAATTCCTGACCGAATTGTCCAACCAGTTTTCGAATGAAATGGAGATTCTGAGCATGAGCCCCGATACCTTATTTTTTAAATTTGGAAAGATGGGCCATAAATTGATGAAGGTGAAACCGATGGTCATGGTAAACCTAAAAAAGCAGTATCAGATTTCAGGAGGAATTGAAACCAACCCTGATTCGGTGATGGTAAATGGCCCGCAATCTGTTTTAGACACCATGCATTTTGTAAGGACTGAATTAGAGAAATTCAACTCTGTTGATGAGCCCATTCAAGCAGAAGCTTCCTTATCAAAAATAAAAGAAGTCTTTTTTGATGTTCAAAAAGTGGGACTAAACATTCCGGTCGAAGAATATACCGAAGCACAACTATCGGTCCCCGTAGTTGTTAAAGATCCTTCATCGGCTGGGGTGAATATCAAACTCTTCCCGGAGAAAGTAAAAGTTACCTTCAAGGTAGGCTTAAGCCGCTTTGAGGAAATACGCCCTGAAGATTTCAAATTAACTGTTGCCTATTCCGACATAGGCGAAGGCAAACAGCGGTTAAAAGTGATCACCGAATCCATACCAGCCTACTTGTACGACCTAAAAATAGCACCGGAAGAAATTGAATACCTGATTCAAAATTAATGACATGATTAAAGTTGGAATTACAGGTGGCATAGGGAGCGGGAAAAGCACCGTTTGCAAAGTATTTAAGATCTTGGGCATTCCAGTATTTGAAGCCGACAGCATAGCCAGAGAGCTTATGAATTCGGATGCAAAGGTTCGTACCCAATTAATTGACTTGTTCGGTTCGGCTGTTTACCTACCAGATCTGACAGTCGACCGAAAATACCTCTCGGGCATTGTTTTCAATAACCCATCTTTACTTTCAGAACTGAATTCCATTGTTCATCCTGCGGTACGACATGCATTTGAGACTTGGTATCAAAACCAGCATTCACCCTATATCATTCAGGAAGCAGCCATTCTTTTCGAAAGTGGCTTCTACAAAATGATGGATAAGACCATTGTGGTAGCAACCGACGAGGCAGAACGGGTTCAACGGGTGATGAAACGAGATGGGACATCGGAAGAACAAGTCAGACAGCGGATTGGGAACCAATGGACCGATGAACAAAGAATTAAAATGGCTGATTTTGTAATCGGCAACAATGACAATGAACTAATCATTCCACAAATAGTGAATATTGATAAAAAAATAAGAGCATATGGATAAAAAGTATTTGGGAAATGCAGGCAAATATTTGAGTAACGCAGGAAAATGGATTTCAGGAGGATTAGGTTGGGCTCTATTTGGACCAATCGGAGGGATACTGGGTTTTGTGGTCGGATCAATGATCGATGAATCGCAAGGAGTCAAGGGTCAAGCAGCCTATCAGCCCGGCCAGCCTACAACCAGGGGCGGTTACGTGGTAAGTCTGCTGGTGCTGGTTGCTGCAGTCATGAAAGCCGATGGTAAGGTAATGAAGTCGGAACTGGAGTTTACCAAACAATTCTTTGTTCGATCGTTTGGAGCAGCAGCAGCTGGCGATGCCCTCAAAATGTTACGCGATTTATTGCAGCAAGATATACCGGTCAACGATGTTTGTATCCAGATCCGTCAAAACATGGATCATCCCTCACGTCTACAGTTATTGCATTTCCTCTTCGGAATTGCTGCAGCCGATGGTCAGGTTCACGCCTCCGAACATCAACTGATTGCGCAAATTGCCCAACACATGGGCATCAGCGAAAAAGATTACCAATCGATTAAATCGATGTTTGTGGCCAATACGGATGCGGCCTATAAAATCCTGGAAGTTGAACCAACAGCCACTGATGAAGAACTGAAAAAGGCCTATCGGAAGATGGCCATCAAATACCATCCTGATAAGGTTCACTACCTTGGTGATGATATTCAGAAAGTGGCCAATGAAAAGATTCAGAAAGTAAATGAAGCCTGGGAAACGCTGAAGAAACAAAGGGGAATTGTTTAATATCTGAGTTTACTCTGAAAAGTCTATTTATAAAGAAGGGTTTAAAGTTCCAGGTTCAAAGTTCAAAGTTACGTGCCGATCTGGATGCAAATTCATCCCGAGTCGTCGGGATAAAGTTAAATAAGGAGTAGCCTTCGATCGGCATGCAACTTTAAACTTTAAACTTTAAACCTGGAACTTTAAACCCTTCTTTATAAATAGACTTTTCGGAATGGGTTCTTATTTACCGATGAAAACTCTGCCCGATGAATCTCAAGCCTTCAACGAGTCCGGTACGCCAATAAGACCATTCATGACCCCCCTGACGGGTTCTGTATTCATGTGGAATATCCAGTTTGCGCATTTGAATATGCAATTGTGAATTACCCTCAAATAGAAAATCATCATCACCGCAATCAATATAAAACCGGATAGTTTTTAGCTTGTCCTTTGGAACATCGTAAATGAGATGCAAAGGACTGTGGGCCTTCCAATTGTCTGAAATACGCTTCTCTCCCACAAGGTCTTTCCCAAATATTTCACCAAAAAACATGTTGTAGTTTTTATCCGGCATCGCCACAATTTCCTCATCAGTAAAGGTTCCTGAGCTGAATGCCACGCAGCTTGAGAACAAATCGGGATTTCGCATGGCCAACATCAATGAGCCATAGCCTCCCATTGAAAGTCCTGAAATAGCACGGAATTCTTTCTTTGACCTGATCCGATATGTTTTTTCAAGGGAAGGGATAAACTCTTTTACGAACATGTCCTCCCATGGGTTGGCCATTTTGAAATCGTTGCAATACCAGCTTACCTTGCCATTTGGCATGATGATAATAACCGGAGGAAAATCCCCATTTTCAATACCATTATCTGCAATCCTTGCAACATCACCAAATTGTACCCATCCGGTTTCATCATCAGAATAACCGTGTAATAAATACAATACCGGGTAGCTACGTCCGGAGGCTTCATAGCCAGGGGGCAAATAGATGGAATATTCAACCGGAACACCAAGTAATTTGCTTTGGTATTTTAAACTTTCTTTCACGATCCCCTGCTGGGAAAAGCCTGCAAAACTGATAACCATCAGAATACAAAACGATAAGATTGATTTCATTGCTTATAATTGTAGGTAATAGGTTTGTTTATATGTTTTATTTATTCTTCTTGCCCAAATCAGCGGCTGCAGCTTCCATCAAGAGATAAAAAGCCTGACCTTCAGGAGCGAAATAGGGACGATCGAAACTGGGTACTCCACATACATCGTGAACGTAACCTAACTTATCAACCTTGTCGTTGGCAGCTTTGCGCATGATTTCAGTCGGCTTCAGGTACGAACTGTCGAGGTAGCCTGCAGCCACGCCCCTGAATATCGAATAACAGAGCATCTGGCTTAAATTGACTTCAACAAAAGTATCGGGACGGTTTACCACATCATGAAACAGTCCGTCTGGCCTGAGATATTTCAGACAACCAACAATCACATCGCGGGTATAACCGATCAGCTTCTTCCTTTCAGCCAACATCGAATCGGGCAGCAATTTAATCACCCGTGTCATTCCGGCAGCGGACCATCCATTACCAACACCCCAAAAGTCCTCCCGATCGAATCGTTTCTTTTCATCGTTCCACATGTGCGAATAGAGCTGATCCTTTTCGTGGTAAAGATATTTCCGGTAACCCTCGATTTGTTTAAGGGCTTCCTGGTATTCGCCTGCAGCAGCCAAAAAAGGCGGCAACATGTAAGTGGCATCTGACCAAACACCTTTTTGCGGTTCCTGGGTGTGGTAAATAATTCCATCAGATGTTTTATGCTTGGTGGTCCTGATGACCTCCAGCATTTCATCTGCTCCCTTTTGAAAGATTGGATCACCAGTTTGCTTGGCTGCAAAAAGTACAGCCTCCCCCACACTCGAACAATCGTTGATGGGCCCGTTTCCTTTGAGCACAGAAAACCTGCCTTTTTCCTGCCTGAGAATGGCACCTCTGGCAAATGAAATAGCCAAGTCTGTTTCTCCCATTTCGAGGAAAGCCTGCGCAACTGTTCCCTGTTCCCAATCATAGCGCTGCATGCCAAGGCTTGCAATTTTAACCCGCTCAATGCGGTCATTTACGCCTGAAATTTTGCTTGTAAACAGTTTTCCTGGTTTCTGATCCTGCATTTGGGAAGGCAAAGTATTTGCCAGGGCAGTTATTCCAGCCATTCCCAGAGATACGCCACCGGCTTTTTTCAGAAAGCTTCGCCTTGAATTTGAATTATTTAAGTTCATAAGAGTGGTTCAGTTAAGTGATACTAAATTAAGCAATTATTTAACTTTGCAGGCAATTCTTATTCAATTCCTCCTGCAGATCATGAAAAGCTTACTGAGGGCTTGCTGAAAAACCGATAGTTGGGTTTTTTAATAAACCCTAAATGCTTTGGTTCACTGCTTTTCTCCTGTCACCGGAGACTTGTGTCCGACCCTTCAAGTCATACCTTTCTGATACCTTTCTGATACTCATCTGATACCTTTCTGTAACCTGAGGTTACAGAAAGGTATCAGATGGGTATCAGATGGGTATCAGATGATAGGTAACACACAGCGTCCTGATACAGGGTGATTGAAAGACGAAGGGGGCAAGATTCCAAGCTTCCTGGGTGCAGGCTTTTGGGAGTACTTTAGCACCCTATTTTTGCAACCAGTGACAACAAATTCGGTTATAAATATCTTGGGATCAGGCAAATGAAGTTTTTTTTAAGCAGGCACTACTTAATCTGATAGGCCATCAGGGCATTTCCATGCCGGATATACAAAACTCCATTGCTGATAACCGGATGCGAAAAATGCTCCTTGGTTCCATTCACCACTTTAAACTTGCTGATCACTTCCATCTTCGAGTCTGAAAGGCTGATAAGGTTCATATTGCCGTTATCTGCATAACAGTACAAGTGGTCATCAGCATAAATGACACTTCCAAATAAATTTTGCAGAGAATCAACTACCATCCCGTTTTTTGTATCTATTGCTTTTAGCTTGTGATCCGCTGAAGTACTAAAAAGCTGATCCTTCACTTTCACAAAACCACCCATTTTATTCAGGACTTTGCCATTTTGCCATACCTCTTTGACACTTTTACCATCGGCCGATAAGGCAATCTTGTAAGCACCACGGCCTTTTGGGACACCTGACACTCCATAGATGAATCCATCAGAATAAACGGGTGTATTACAATATTCTCCTTCCCGTTTGACGGAATCCTCCTTGTACGACCATAACAATTCACCATTCCTGGTGTCAAGTCCCATCAAGTACTCGTGGGACACAGTCACCAGAATGTTTCGCTGGGCCGATTTGACCACAATTGGTGAGCAGAACGAAACTCCATCTCCCAGCGCCTTCGAGGTCCAGACAATCTTTCCTGTTAACTTATCCAGGGCAACAATATTGGATTCTGCGCCTCCAGGAAAACAATACACGTTCTTTTCATCGACAAACAGCGATTCCGAATATCCGAAATAGCCCAGTTTTCCCTCTAGGGTGCCTAACATCTCCATGGCCCATCTTTCTTTACCCGAAACAGCATCATAACAGGCAATTCGTCCCATTCCAGAACAAGCATACACCAAGTCATTATATACAGTGGGCACTGAACGTGATCCGGGAAAGTTGGCCGAATACTCCTTGCCCATAAATTCTTTACCGTTGGGAGATTTCCACAACAATTTACCATTCAAATCAAAAGCGAATACATGGCTTACACTGTCGATTTCGCCGTTGATAAAAAGCTGGTTGCCTGTAACTGCAGGGGAACCATATCCATTGCCAATGACTTCATTTAACCAAAGTAATTGAGGACCTAATTCACTCCATGTTTTCAGCAGGCCTTTCTCCTGGTAGACTCCGTCACGCTGATCCCCACGCCACTGTGCTATCGTTTGGCCCTGAGTGATGCAGGCAGCTGCCAGCAAATAAATAGAAATTGCAAGTGTTTTAAAACTTCTCATTGATAGTGGTTTTTATTTTGATTGTTTATTATTATTTATTCCTTTATTGAATTGTTAATCAATTGAATGCTGTATGTCAAAATCCATGCTCATTACGTAATCCATTACAAAGTCTTCGTCTTCTGAAAGTTCGACGTAACAAGACCGGCGACGGATGTCCTGAATAACCTGATCGAACTGTACCGACTTCAGCGAAAGTAAAGCCCCGGTACCCGATGTATTGCCCAGCGAAAGAGTCCTATGCTCCATTTCCTGGGGCAACATTCCTATTATAATGCAACTGGCCATATAGACGTAATTTCCAAATCCACCTGCCAGGAAAAGGACATCCAAATCTTCAAATGTAAGCGATGCTTTTTTCAGCAATACCTTTAATCCTGCCATGATAGCTGCCTTTGCCAATTGTACTTCGCGGATGTCTTGCTGCGTTAGAACAATTCCTTTGGCTCCTGAATGATTATTTTCAGGAACAATGACAAAATCTTCGGCCATTGAACCATCGCTTGTTACCAACCTGGTTTCAACCAAATGGGCTACCACATCAATGAGTCCCGATCCACAGAGTCCCACCGGAACGGCATTCCCGATTACCTGATAACCATCTGCTCCAAATACGCTGATGGCGCCCTCAACGGCACTCATTCCGCAACTGATGTTTGCCCCTTCAAAAGCAGGACCAGCAGCCGTGGCACAACACCAGATGTTTTCAGGAGTGACCAAAGCCATCTCTCCATTGGTACCGATATCCAGGAATAAAAACCGTTGGAACTCCTCCGATGGCTTTATCGATGCAAGTCCAGCCACGATATCTGCCCCAACGTAGGCTGCAATGGAAGGAAGTATTTTTATTTCAGCCTCTGGATGACAATGTAAACCCAATTGGCTGCCTTTCAGGATTTGTTCATCAACAAAAGCCGGTCTAAATGGTGCAAGTGCAATGGGCAAAGGATCAATTCCAAGTAAAAGGTGCAACATGGTGGTATTTCCGGCAATGGTGATTTTCACCAATTCCTTGCCCATAACTTCCCCCATTCCAATAAAATGATCAAGTTGCAAATTGATTGCCTTCAGTATTTCCTTTTGAAGTGTTTCCAATCCTCCCTCAGCCGTAGCAGCAAAATTAATTCTTGAAATGACATCAGCTCCGAATTTTTTCTGTGGATTTACTACAGCCCTTGTTTCGATGATAGCTCCGGTAACCAGGTTGACAAAGTAGAAAACAAGGGTAGTAGTTCCAATGTCAATGGCAACTCCATGCGGATAGTATGACAAATGAGTTGAATCGCCCGGGTTAAATGGCATCGGTATGGTATGTTCATGTTGCTCGACCAGGATATTTGCTTCCCGTTTCTCAGGAAGGACAATTTCCACATTCCTGGTAATGGGATAAATGCACGAAGTGACATCCCCCTCCCCTTTCACATGTACCTTGCATTTTCCGCAGGTTCCGTTTCCTCCGCATGGTGAATAAATGTCAAATCCATGTTCCTGAAGTTCCTTCAAAAGAGTATTTCCTTCTGTGGAAACGATTGTAACTACGGCGTTTTTCTGAAGTACACTGATTTCAGGCATGGTTGGTTAGCTTATCTTTTAATTGAAGGCGCCAATATAACAACAAACAAAAAATATTTCTCTAAAAGTGATAGTAATTAAAAATTCTCTATCTTTGTTCGTAATTTCACGAACTACGAATGATGCACAATAAAACCATTACAGAAGATCATCAAAAGGCAGCCCGTTATGCAAAAGCCATGGGCCATCCCATTCGCATGTATGTGTTGGATTTACTGTCAAAACAATCATGTTGCTACAGTGGCGATTTAACCGAATACCTGCCCATTGTCAAATCAACGCTCTCACAGCACCTGAAAGAATTAAAGGATGCTGGCTTAATCCAGGGCGAAATTGAAGCTCCCCGTATCAAATATTGCCTGAACAGGGAAAACTGGAAAGAAGCGCAAGATTTATTCAGGAAATTTCTCCTAATAGATATCAATCTGGAAGAACCCATTCAAAAATGTTCATAAACAACTAATCATGGAAATTAAAATCTTAGGCTCCGGTTGCTCCAAGTGTAAAACACTTGAGAAATTGACCCGCGAAGTAGTTGAACAAAATGGCCTTGAAGCCAATATCATCAAAGTTGAAGATATTATGGAAATCATGAAGTATGGAATCATGACTACACCAGCACTGGTGGTCAATGAAAAGGTTGAAATCAAAGGCCGTGTTCCATCCGCTGAAGAAATCAAACAAGTATTAACCAGATAAAAACATCCAGCATGAAAAAATTCATTTTTTTAAGTTGTGCACTATTTTTAATGACCAGCATTTCACTACATGCACAGACTGCCAGGAAGGAATCACAAAGTTCAAGTTCCAATAAAGTGGAAGCTTATTACTTTCATAATACGGTTCGTTGTGTGACCTGTAAATCCGTTGAAGCGGAAGCCAAAGCTGATTTGGAAAGCCTTTACGGTAATCAAGTCATTTTCAAGGCGCTAAATCTTGAAGAGAATGCAACCAAAGCCATTGCTGAAAAGTTACAGGTTTCAGGCCAAACACTCCTGATTGTAAAAGGGGATCAGAAGATCAACCTTACAAATGAAGGCTTTATGTATGCCCGTACAAACCCTAAAAAATTCAAGTCCATTATGAAGGAAAAGGTTGACAAACTCCTGGACTTATAAACCATGGAGTTTCTGACCAATCTTCTTGAAAACAGCAACATGCCTTGGCTTTCGGCATTGGTACTGGGATTGATGACTGCTATCAGTCCCTGCCCTCTGGCTACCAATATCACCGCCGTGGGATTTATCAGCAAGGACATCGAAAACCGTAACCGTGTATTTATCAATGGATTGCTCTATACCCTTGGCAGGGCTATTTCTTACACCGCTATTGCCCTGATCATCTATTTTGGAGCCGATCAGTTTAAATTCTCAGGCTTTTTCCAGCTCTATGGTGAAAAGATAATTGGACCTCTGCTTATTATCATTGGCCTGTTTATGCTGGATGTACTTAAAATAAGGTTTCCCGGACTGAGTGGCCTGACATCAAAAATGGAAAACAAAGCCAGTTGGGGATACCTGGATGCCATTTTGCTGGGAATGATTTTCGCCCTGGCTTTCTGTCCATACAGCGGTGTTCTCTATTTTGGAATGCTGGTTCCCCTTACAATTTCAAGCGCCTCGGGACTTTATCTTCCATTGGTCTTTGCATTGGCAACCGGTATTCCGGTAATCATCCTGGCCTGGATACTGGCATTCTCCATTCGGTCAATTGGAGGGGTTTACAACCGGATAAAGATTTTTGAAATCTGGTTTAGACGTGGTATTGCTGTTTTGTTTATTGGAGTTGGAGTTTATTATTCAACCATCTCATTGCTATGAAAACAGTTGATTTCCATCATTTAAAGACAATCGACCCTGGGAAAATGATCTGTTATTGTAACCATGTAACTCAAGGCCAGATTGAAGAAGCCATGAAGCAAGGCGCAAAAACATTGTCTGATATCCAGAAAATCACTGGTGCCTGCACAGGGAATCAATGTAAAGAGCTGAATCCTTCAGGAAAGTGTTGTTCGGGCGACATCCATCGGCTACTTAAAAATGAAGGTTTAGTATATATTAAACCAAGTGGTTGCAGTTAAAAAATTTTATAAATATTGTTCGTCTTTTTACGAATCAACTATGAAACAAATAAGTAATAACCGAAAGCTGTGGCTACCCGTTTTGTTGTTGCCCGTATGGTACCTCGTCTATCACAAGCTCCAGCCCATGACCGACTGGTTCATTGATTCGTTTCTGGGAATGACAAAAGGGGCACATCTGACCGAAGCACTGCGGTTCTTCGTTTTCGAGTTCCCCAAAGTGATGCTACTCCTTACACTCATCATTTTCTTTGTTGGAATTATCCGCAGCTACTTTACCCCCGAACGCACCCGAAAGGCCCTTGAAGGCAAAAGAACATTTACCGGCAATGTGATGGCAGCCACCCTGGGCATTGTTACCCCATTTTGTTCGTGTTCAGCCATCCCACTGTTCCTTGGATTTGTGGAATCAGGCGTTCCCCTTGGGGTCACCTTTTCTTTTCTGATTGCAGCTCCCATGATCAATGAAGTGGCCATCATCCTCTTGTATGGAATGTTTGGCTGGCAGGTTGCCGCCATCTATGTGGGAACAGGACTGGCCATTGCCATATTGGCTGGCTGGATCATTGGACTTCTGAAACTGGAGAAATGGGTAGAACCTTGGGTCTATCAAACCCACCTGGGCGATGGCGGAGCGGAAGAAGAGAAACTTACCTTTGAGAAACGAATCAATCTTGGTTATGATGCCGTAAAAGAAATTGTGGGGAAGGTTTGGATATACGTAGCCTTGGGAATCATTGTTGGCGCTGGTGCTCACGGATTTGTCCCTGAAGAGTTCATGGCTGCCCTTATGGGAAAATCAGCCTGGTATTCCATTCCCCTTTCCATTTTGATCGGTATTCCATTGTATTCCAATGCAGCTGGAATCGTTCCCATTGTTTCGGTACTGATTGAAAAAGGTGCATCCCTGGGAACTGCCCTGGCCTTCATGATGTCGGTCATTGCACTTTCATTGCCCGAAATGGTGATCCTTCGCAAAGTACTGAAACTTCCTCTGATCTTTACCTTCATAGGAATTGTCGGCACAGGAATCATGATCGTAGGTTATTTATTTAATTATGTATTTAAAATATGAAAACAACAGAACAACCAACATTGCAAGCTTTTCACATGAAAGGCATCAAGCATATCAATCCTTCAGATGCACTGGAAGCCTTAACAAACGGCGAGGCTGTGATGATTGATGTGCGCGAATTAAATGAAGTTAAGCTGGAAAGCTTTCCACTCGACCGTGTATTGAATCATCCGATGTCGGTAATTGCTGAAAGGTTGCCCTACATCGCCAAAGATCAAAATATTATTGTGGCCTGTCACAGTGGTGTGAGAAGCGTAAAGGTGGCCAATTTGTTGATTCAACATGGCTATCAAAGTGTAGCCAGTCTCGATGGAGGATTGCTTGCCTGGAAAGCAAAAGGATTGCCTTTAACCAACCAGTCATCGCCTGCAGGATGTGCTTGCAAATCAAGCCCCAGCAAAAATATAGATGAGCTTTCGTTGTCATCAGCTCCCAGGAAAAATAGTCCTGTGAATCTCGATTTTAAAAGTGTAAGGCGGATTTGAATTGGAATGACTCACAGAAATTAATATAGACCAAATCATTTATTAACCATTCATCCCAACTGTTATGAAAACAACGTCACTTGGTTTTATTGGTGGTGGACGCATCACCAAAATATTTCTTCAGGCACTGGCCAATAAAAAAGTTGAATTTCAACCCGTGGTCATATTTGATACCAATGCTGATGTCCTGGGTTCACTTAAACAACAGTTTCCAGGCATTGTCGTTGCCCAAAGTCTTGAAGAGGCCGCTCAACAGTCCACTGTTTTGATCGCTCTTCATCCGCCAATGATCATGGAAACTCTTGGCAAAATCGCTGAGGTAGTCCCCTCCGATGCAGTGGTCATTTCACTGGCTCCAAAAATTACCATTGAAAAGATTGAATCAATACTAAAAACCAAGAACATCGTGCGCCTGATTCCCAATGCCACTTCGTATATCAACGAAGGATACAATCCAGTGACCTTTTCAACCGGTTTTGACGAGAATAAAAAGCCGGGAATTATGTCGATGCTTAAATTATTGGGAAATACCTTCGAGGTAGCCGAACCCAAGCTGGAAGCATATGCCCTCATTTCAGCCATGTTGCCCACCTATTTCTGGTTCCAGTGGAATGAACTGGAAACCATCGGGACTCAACTTGGGCTCAGCCAAACCGAATGTCGGGAGAGCGTCTACCAAACCCTGAATGCTTCACTGAATACCATGTATCGTTCGGGTATGAATCCCGCTGAAGTGATGAACCTGATCCCCGTAAAACCGATTGGTGAAAACGAAGCCCAGATCAGAGCCATTTACCAGGAAAAATTAGTGGGATTGTGGGAGAAAATTAAACCATAACGTCAATCATTTCCCATGCGAAGGACCATTCATGTTGATGAACTTAGGCTCTGAAAATATTTGGGGATTGAATAAACCTAATGAGCCGTGTCGTTGTTTCTGTTTTTAATCAATTAATTTATTCATCAACCTTAAAAACAGACAATTATGAAAACATCGAGTCTATTATCAACTTTGTTGCTATTGGTTATTGTATTTACTGCCGGTGTTGTGTTCTCTCAGGATTCCAAGGATTATAAAACGCAGATCGAAAAATTAAACAAGCAAATGGGGCAATACATGATGGAAGGCAATACTGAGAAAAACCTGAGCCTGTACACCCAGGATGCCATTTCAATGCCAAGTTATGAACCCATGCATGAAGGCATTGCTGAGATCCGCAAGGCTAGTGAGGAAATGGCCAAGTCGGGCTGGAAAGTCAATTCATTTGAACCTACCACCCTCAAGGTAATACCCAATGGCGACCTGATTACCGAAATTGGTACTTATAAGATTAGTATGAACATGCCAAACATGGATAAACCCATGGATGATCAAGGCAAATACCTGACTATTTGGGAAAAACAAAAAGACGGCTCCCTGAAGATAAAAGTAGAAACTTGGAATTCAGACGTTGATCCGATGACCATGATGAAATCGATGGACCGGATGATGGGAAATGAACAGAAGGAAGAAGATAAGTAGTCACCAATTACTTTCCTACTTTATGCAGTTTCATTTACCAACCAGGTTTCAGATATAGCCCCGCCTTCCTACGGGGCTTTTTTTATAGCTTATTCTGACCCCATTTAAACTATCGGGCAACGATTGTGTGGTAATTCTGCACTGTTCCATTATTGGTATAAGTACTCTTTTAGTACTGTATGAGTACTGAATTGGTCATTTTAGTACTTATACAGTACTCAAAGAGTACTTATACCAATAATGTAGCCTCAATCAAATGGTTGGGTAGATGGATACAGTAGTTAAGAAAATAAAGGTTGTTGTAATTTAACCAAGATTAGATGATTGATCTACCTCTGGTTAAATTTCCTGGCCTATTCATCCTTGCTTTTTACCCTCTTTTGAACAATTCAGAGATCAAACCCCGGTCGATTTGAAAATTTAATGTTTTTGTAATCGATCGAAGGCTTTTATGACGTATATTTACGTCATAAAAGTCAGATATATGAATAAGTCAGAAAAATTCGAACCCAATTTGCAGGAACTGGCCCGTTTTGCAAAGGCGATTTCACACCCGGCACGATTGTCCATTCTGCAATACCTGGCGGAGACCAAAACCTGCATTTCAGGTGATATTTCAGACTATCTGCCTTTGAGCCGAAGCACTGTGGCACAACATTTGAAAGAACTTAGGGACCTGGGGCTCATTCGTGGCGAAATTGAGGGCTTAAAAATCAACTATTGTTTGAATTCAAGGGATATTGCCCGTTTCATTGATATATTTGATCACTTTTTCGCATCGATCAAGTCACAGGAAATCAATTGTTGTTGAACGGAATAAATTTGTCTATATATTAATATGTCTATTTTAAATCCATTAAATTTTATAAAATGAAAAAATCACTCGTCATTATGCTCTTTGTCTTCCTTGCCTCATTAACGATCCAGGCACAGGACAAACCAGTTACTCCTACCGATTCCATTAAATTTGAAAGCATCACCCACGACTATGGCACCATTGTCCAGGGAAGCGATGGAACCTGTACTTTTACTTTCATCAACAAAGGAAAAGCACCCATCGTGTTGAACGATGTGAAAGCCTCCTGTGGCTGCACGGTTCCTGAATGGACCAGAACGCCTGTTGCACCAAAAGAAAAAGGTACGATCAAAGTGACTTACAATACCAACAATGTGGGCGCATTTACCAAATCAATCACCGTCAATTCAAATGCCATCAATTCACCTGTTGTTTTGACCATTAAAGGACTTGTTACTGCCAAACAATAAACATCAAAAATTAAACACATTGATACATAGGACACATGGCTTTCCTGGATTCCATGTGAACTATGTCTCTTTGTATTTAAACAATGAAAACAATGAAAATCCTGATTCTTTGTACCGGTAACAGTTGCCGCAGCCAGATGGCTCACGGCTTTCTACAGTCCTTTGATAAAAACATCACCGTTTGTTCGGCCGGGACTGAACCTGCCAGTCGGGTCAACCCAACGGCCGTGAAAGTGATGAATGAAATTGGCATCGATATCAGTCACCATACCCCGAAA
Source organism: Prolixibacteraceae bacterium (assembly GCA_036504555.1). GTDB lineage: Bacteria > Bacteroidota > Bacteroidia > Bacteroidales > Prolixibacteraceae > Aquipluma. The sequence goes on from DASXUZ010000304.1 coordinate 14,557, forward strand.
ATGGTAGATCAATACCTGGGTGAAGAATGGGATTATGTGATTACCGTTTGCGATCAAGCCAACGAAACCTGCCCTGCATTCTTGGGAAAGGTGAAACGTCGCCTGCACATTGGTTTTGAAGATCCCTCCCATGCTACAGGTACTGATGAATTTATCTGGAGCGAGTTTATCCGTGTGCGTGATGAAATAAAAGAAGGGTTCTGGAAATTGTATGTGCAAGAAATCAAGCCACAGTTGTGAATGCCGAAGAATTAAAATTACTTGTTCGGGAAAAATAGGATTCGATTGCCCATCAAAGTTTATTGCAAAACCAAGGTAATCAGATCCTTCATTATTTCGGTTTCCTCTTCATGAAAATCAATTCCAACTTGCAATTTCATGGTTGAATCATCACAATGCTGGCTTAAACATTTAAGTAATCTTCAAATCATACGCCATGAGTACCATCAAACAACTTTCATTTTTTGATCGCTACCTGACGCTCTGGATATTCCTTGTCATGTTTGCAGGGGTGGTGATTGGTTATGCCATGCCTGGCATTTCAGGTTTCTGGAATTCGTTAAGTTCTGGAACTACCAACATCCCCATTGCCATTGGCTTAGTGTTGATGATGTATCCTCCACTGGCCAAGGTGAAATATGAGAAGTTGCCCCTGGTTTTCAAGAACCTGAAACTACTGAGCTTGTCGCTTACCCAAAACTGGCTGGTAGGCCCACTGGTCATGTTCTTTTTGGCCATCATTTTCCTGCACAATCAGCCTGGGTTAATGGTCGGTGTTATCCTGGTAGGCTTGGCCCGTTGTATTGCCATGGTATTGGTTTGGAATGACCTTGCCAAGGGAGATCCTGAACTGGCTGCCGGATTAGTGGCTTTTAATGCAATTTTCCAGGTCTTTTTGTATTCGGTTTACGCGTACGTGTTTATTACCATTCTGCCTCCTCTGTTCGGCTTAAAAGGGGCTATTGTCGAAGTTTCGATTTCTGAAATAGCCCTGACTGTATTGATTTACCTGGGAATCCCATTTGCCGCGGGATTGATATCAAACTTTGTATTGCGCTCCTGGAAAGGCAGCGATTGGTACTTCTTCCAATTTATCCCTAAAGTGTCCTTGCTGACACCCATCGCCTTGTTATTCACCATTTTTGTGATGTTCTCACTAAAGGGCGAAAAAATCATTGAGTTGCCCATGGATGTTGTCCTGGTTGCAATCCCTTATACCATCTACTTTGCGTTCATGTTTTTCACCACCTTCTTCATTGCCAAATGGATGGGTGAAGGCTACGAGAGATCAACCACCCTGGCATTTACAGCCGGCAGCAACGATTTTGAACTGGCCATCGCCGTTGCCATTGCAGTATTTGGAATCAACTCCCAGGCAGCCTTTGCCACGGTAATTGGTCCGCTGGTCGAAGTTCCCGTGATGGTTGGATTGGTGAATGTGGCCTTTTATTTTAAGAAAAAGTTTTATGCCGCTAGCCCTTTACATTTAAATAATTGATGTAAATTTGATTCTATAAATCATTGAATGCTATACAGAACAGCAGCATTCAGCGTATTTATAGAATCATCGGATGGTAACTTTTTTAGCCATACTTTTTGCGGGAGCCTTATTTGCAGGGTTTATCGGTTCACTGACTGGACTTGGTGGAGGAGTTGTGATTGTTCCACTGTTGACAATCGGGTTTGGGATCGACATACGGTATGCCATTGGCACCTCATTAATCTCGGTCATTGCCACCTCGTCGGGTGCGGCATCTGCGTATGTCAGAGAAGGTATTTTAAACATCCGCATCGGCATGTTTCTTGAAATAGCCACTACACTGGGAGCCATTGCCGGAGCTGCCATAGCATTGTATGCCCCCACCCATGCCATTGCCGTTGTGTTCGGTTTCGTGCTGTTGTATTCAGCCCTATCCTCGTTTCTAAAGAGAGAACAGGATATGAATGAAGAAATTGTCCCCGAAAAGAAAGACAGCCGAATGATTGAATTGTTAAAGGCAAAAGGCACCTACCCTACTGCCAATGGCTTGAAGAAATATACACTGGAACACCTTTCGGGTGGTTTTACCGTGATGGGCCTGGCGGGGATCTTATCCGGCTTACTGGGTATTGGATCGGGAGCACTCAAAGTGATTGCCATGGATTCAGTCATGAAAATTCCTTTCAAGGTATCAACTTCCACCAGTAATTTTATGATTGGAGTAACAGCTGCCGCCAGTGCAGGTGTCTATCTGAACAGGGGATACATTGATCCGGTACTGTCAATGCCGGTGATGGTAGGGGTATTAATTGGATCTCTCCTGGGAGCGAGGTTTCTGATAAGATCACAAACCAAATCCATCCGCTTGGTTTTTGCCATCGTGATCACCCTTTTGGCAATGGAAATGATTTATAACGGAATTGCTAAAAACATCTGACATGCCTAGGAATGTAAAACAATGGAATGATGCCCGTATGAGGGAACTAATGGGAATATTGTTAAGGGTTGGGGTAATAACTTCAGCAATTTTAGTGGTATTCGGAGGAGGATTATTTTTCATCCAGCATCCAAATGAAATCTTCGATTATTCAATTTTTAAGGGAGAACCTGCAAGGTTTCGGCAAGTACACCTGATTGTAAAGGAAGCAATGAATTTTAGGGGAAGAGCTGTTATTCAGCTTGGCCTTCTGCTCTTGATTGCCACACCAGTAGCCAGGGTAGTTTTATCCCTTCTCGGTTTTCTGATGGAAAAAGACTGGATCTATGTGGCCATTACGGCCCTCGTTTTAATGATACTATCGCTCAGTCTGTTTAGTAATTATTTCACCTACTGAAAGCACTGTCACTTTGTATCTAGTTGAAATTCCTCGGGAGCGACAACAGTCATTTTGAATCAAGCTTTCGCAAGTTCGCAAGTTCGCAAGTTCGCATCCAAGTATATTTTTACTATTAAGACAGTTTCAATTGATTGTACAAATTTTGAAAACTGCGAACTTGCGAACATGCGAAGCAAAAACTATTAATCACATGTTAAGGAAAGCATTACCCCTTTTTGCTTATCTCAAGTAACTCTTTATGATTGATAATTAAAATATCTTTCTCACGCAGTTCAATCAAGCCATCTTTCTCAAAGCTTTTAAGCAATTTCACGGCACTCTCGGTTGAAATGCCGGCAAACTCGGCCATGTCTTTCCGTGAAAGCAGTTGAAAGATATCAGGATTTTCTGCTTTTAAGCCATCAATGTAGAGCAGTGTATCGGCAATTCTACCGTTCATCTGTTTGTACATCACTGTTCGCAAGGTATCGAAAAGGTTGACATTTTGCTCGCAATACCGTTTAATCAAAGTGAAGCCGAATTGCCCGTTTTGCTTTACCACCGTGGCAATGGTATCCTTTTCGACCAAATATACCTGGCAATCAGTCAAGGCAACTGACGAATAGCTGAAGGTGTTTTTTGTAAAGACTGCTGACAGTCCAACAAATTCACCCGGTTTGATAATTCTCAGGTTGAAACTTTTGGAGCCATCTCCCTCGATGTATTGCCTGGCCAGTCCATTGATTACAAACAAGGCGTAGGAAGCAAATGCCCCCTGTTTGGTCAGATGATCGCCTTTGCGAAACAGAACCTGTGTTTTACTGGCCCTTACCAATACGGCTTCTTCGGGCGTTAGCATTTGAAAGCAAGGGGCCTGTATATCACAAATAAACTCCTGATCGGTTTCTAAAATGGGTTTCATGAACTTAATCTTCCTGAATTAGATTGGTAAAGTTAGGATTATATCAATAAAAAAGTTGTCGCAGTTCAATTCATACACAGATGTGCTTCAACCCAAATATCTTTACTTCTCTTGTTTTGTGATGTAGTTTTGTGCCATAACATATTAAACAAATGCAAGTCATGTTATACACCAATTTAAAGCACATCGAAAGTGCTTACAAACTTTCACAAATCATCCATGAAAACCAACAGGTAGTGGTTATCTGTGGCAACATGGGCCCAGGCAGTATCCCTGTTTACAGGATTACTGAAGAATTGGAGGATCAATACGCTCATGTGAAATTTTATGACCTCGAATATGAAAATCCAGAATTGACTGTCATTCGTTCTTTGCCTGAAATGAGTACCTTTAAAGAAATTCCCATTGTTATCTATTACAAAAATGGGGACATCGTAAAAGCCACATCAGGCCTGCAAACCAAAGCTCAGGTAAAGGCCATTTTAGACCAGCAATTTGCAGAAAGCGAAAATGCCGCACACAACAAATAAATAACTTGTAAGACAATATAGATAAAAAGAATATGGAAAAGATATTAATCATAGGGGGTGTTGCCGCAGGAGCAACAGCGGCGGCCAAAGTACGCCGCATTTCTCCAACTGCTCATATCACTATGCTGGAAGCCGGACCGGATATCTCCTTTGCCAATTGCGGCCTGCCGTATTACATTGGAGGAGATATTAAAAGCAGATCAAAATTGATTCTCCAGAGTCCTGAAAGTTTCAAAGAACAATATGACGTTGAGGTACACATCAATACCATTGTTTCAGCCATCGACAGGCTTACCCACAAGGTGACAACATGGAATAGCCACACGGGGGAGCAGAATACATTCGAATACACCAAATTAATCCTGGCACAAGGCGGTCGCCCCATCACTCCAACCTTGCCCGGTGTTGATTACGATCATGTTTTCACCCTTTGGACATTGGAAGACATGGATAAAATTGCGCATTACCTGGAGACCGAGAAACCCAAAAGTGCAGTGGTCGTGGGTGGCGGATTTATAGGACTTGAAATGGTGGAAGCGCTTGTAAAGCGAGGATTGAAAGTCAATGTGGTGGAAATGATGCCCCATGTAATGTCCATAATGGAAGCTGAAACGGCTGGATTTATTGAGACTGAAATGCTTTCCTATGGAGTTGGAATTCACACAGCTGCAGCAGTTTCGGAAATCAGGCCTCAATCGGTAAAACTCGACAATGGACAGGTATTGGAGGCCGGGATGGTACTGCTCTCCGTTGGTGTTCGTCCAACGCTCCAACTGGCCAAAGATGCTGGTCTTGAAATTGGAAAAGCCGGAGGATTGCTAGTAAATTCATTGTTGCAAACTTCAGATCCCGATATATTTGCAGCAGGTGATATGGTGGAAATCGACCATCGGGTAAATGGCCAGAAAGTACGCATACCACTGGCAGGACCGGCAAACCGACAGGGACGTATTGCCGCTGAAAATGCCCTTGGTGGAAATCACCCTTACAAAGGTTCAATCGGAACTTCCGTGGTAAGAGTTTTTGAAGCAGTAGCCGGAATTACTGGTTTCTCTTTGAAACAAGCAAGGGCTGCCGGATTGGATGCCGATGCAGTGGTCGTACACAAGGAACATCATACCTCCTATTATCCCGGTGCTGAAACGGTAACCACGATGCTGATTTATGACCGTCATTCGGGAGTTATCCTGGGTGGACAAACAGCTGGCTACAAAGGAGCTGACAAACGTCTCGATGTAATTGCCACTGCCACGGCAGCAAAATTGACCATCAGCGATCTGGCAGATATTGATTTAGCCTATTCCCCTCCCATCGGGACGGCAAACGATGCGATTAACATGGCTGCATACACGGCAGAAAACCGAATTTCAGGATTCAGTCCATCAGTGACTGTTTCAGAGCTTGATGCCCTAATCGAAGGGAAAAACCCTATCTTCATTGATGTTCGTGATGTTTTTGCTTTCGAAAAGAGTCATATAAAAGGAGCTATTCATTTGCCCCTTGAAATCTTAGGGCAACAAATCAATTCAATCCCTTCCAATCGTCCTGTGATTGTTTATGATGAAACAGGCAAAAAGGGACATCAGGCGCTTCGCACCTTGCTGGGTGAAGGATTTAAAGAAGTCACCAATATTTCAGGTGGACACACCTCCCTGCAACGCCAAGCAAGAACCGTTGGGTTTAAACACCTTCAAATTGATCTTTTAACTGTTGAACTGAAATCTTTAGAAGCGGAAAAACAAGAACCTTCAATACCCAAAGAAGAAGCAGTGGCAACGGCCAAAGACGAAAATTCACTGCTTGTAGTTGATGTTCGCACTCCCGGAGAATTTGTAGGGGGTGCATACCCCGATGCCATTAACATTCCATTGGATGAATTAATGGAACGGCTGGAGAAACTGGGAAGCAATGCAGATCGTGAAATCATTGTCTATTGCGCTTCGGGGGCCCGTTCTGCTTATGCACAAAAAATGCTGAGTGAGTTGGGTTATTCCAATGTAAAAAATGGCGGTGGAATTGCTGCCATGATGTCCGGTTTAAACAAAAAATCTTCCATTTCAAGTTCGTCAAACGAACCTGTGATTGTTGATGTGCGCACTGTCGAAGAATTTAAGGGTGGAGCATACCCAGGGGCAATCAATATTCCGCTGGATGAATTGCAGATGCGAGTCATCGAATTAGGCGATAAGTCCAGAGATATAACACTTTACTGTGCTTCCGGAGCTCGCTCTGCATACGGACAAAGGGGCTTGCAGCAAATGGGCTTTACCAACGTGAAAAACGGTGGTGGCATCATGCAAATGATGAGACAGGGCTAAAGTTCAAAGTTTCAGGTTCCAGGTTACGTGTTAATCGGGATACTGCTTCAAAGTTTTAATTCAAACAATGGGTAGCCTTTGATCGGCACGTTATTTGGAACTTGAAATTTGGAACTTGAAACTATATTTAATCAATCATTTAAAACAAAAAACAATGTTTTCAACACTAAAAAAATTACTGGGTATTGGTCCCAAAGTAGACTTCTCCGAATTAGTAAAAGAAGGTGCAATTATTTTGGATGTTCGCACCAAAGGTGAATATGGATCAGGGCATATCAGAGGATCAGTCAATATTCCCGTTGAGCAATTGCAAAATAACCTTCAAAAGTTTAAAGACAAAAAACGTCCCATAATTACTTGCTGTGCATCAGGAATGAGAAGTTCCTCTGCAAAGCGAATTTTTACTTCAAATGGTTATACCAATGTCCACAACGGCGGTGGATGGCAAAGTCTGAATAATAAATTGAATTAATTATAAAGTCAATATACTATCAATTAATTAAACACATGAAAACAAAAATTTTAATCTTATTGTTTTTTGCCATTACAAGTTCTGTATTCGCAACCAATGAGTTTTTTTCTCAAGGACAGAACTACCCATGGACAGCTCAGCAATTGTTAGCTCCGGCTGATCTTGCAAAAGTTCTGCAAAATCCAAAATCGCCCCAACCAATTGTTTTCAGTATTGGTATGCAAGCAGTGATCAAAGGCTCAATAGATATTGGACCTGTTATGGCCAAGGAGAACTTAAACCAATTGAAACTAAAGCTGAATAAATTGCCAAAAAATTCAAATATTGTTGTCTATTGCGGGTGTTGTCCCTTTTCAAGATGCCCCAATGTAGGGCCTGCAATGGAGCTTTTAAAAAGCATGCAATTCACAAATTACAAATTATTAAACCTGCCGCAAAATGTTAAAGTTGACTGGATTGACAAAGGTTATCCAGTTGCTGAATAAATACATAATTATTCAATGATGAGAACTCTAATTTTGTCTGTCGTCCTATTGCTATTTTGCAATTTCACTTCAACCTTATCAGCCCAGTCAACCGGGCTTGAAATAGGAAATAAGGCCCCGGAAATAAAGCTTCCGACTACCAAAGGAGATACTGTGGCATTGTCTTCCCTAAAAGGAAAGTTGGTTTTGATTGACTTTTGGGGTACCTGGTGTTCGCCATGCGTAGAAGAACAATCTGAATTGGCCAAGTTGTACCGTAAATTCAAACAGGCCGCTTTTACCAATGGGAAAGGTTTTGAGATCTATGGAGTTTCATTGGACGTAAAAAAATCCAATTGGGAAAATTTCATCACTACAAATAAAATAAACTGGATTCAGGTAAGTGACCTGAAATTTTGGAGATCTCCGGTGGCCAAGATCTATAATATCCAGGGTTTGCCATTTAATATTTTGATTGATGGCGATGGAATCATCGTAGCAAAAAACTTACATGGCATTCACCTGGAAAAAGGAATAGATAGGTTTTTGAAAGAATAATGACTGCTTCGTCAATTTGCAATATCACACAAAGAACAAAGAGCGTGCAAGAACAATTATTTTAAACTCAATCAACTTTTTTACTGTTCTGCTGTTTGTTAGGTCGATAGGATTGAACTGGTCTTTCACCCTTCAAATAACTTCCTTATGCCAACCAACAAAGAAGTCATCCAATCGCTTCTTTCTGAAGCGCAAATTACAATCAATGGCTCCAACGATTCCGATATCCAGGTAAAGAATCAGGATTTATACAACCGCTTGCTTCGCGAAGGAATACTTGGACTTGGAGAGTCCTACATGGACGAATGGTGGGATGTGAAAAAGCTGGATGTATTCTTATTTCAACTGATTAAAGCCTCCCTTCCTGACAAAGTAAAAGGCAGGGATATTGTCCCTCTTATTATAAAAGCCAAAATCTTTAATGGTGGGAAAGTATCAAAGGCCTTTGAGGTCGGGAAAAAGCATTATGACATTGGGAACTCTCTATTTCAAAAGATGCTCGATAAGCGGATGGTTTATTCTTGCGGTTATTGGAAAGATGCCAATAATCTGGATGAAGCACAGGAGGCCAAACTGGATTTAATCTGCAGGAAGCTATATTTAAAAGCTGGCATGAAAGTACTGGATGTTGGCTGTGGCTGGGGAAGCTTCTGTAAATATGCAGCCGAAAAATACGGTGTACAGGTCACTGGAATTACCATTTCAAAAGAGCAGGCTGAATGGGCGAATGAGTTTTGTAATGGTCTGCCTGTGACCATCAAGCTTCAGGATTATAGGAGTTTGGATACCACAGTCCCTTTCGACCGCATCGTCTCTGTGGGAATGTTTGAACATGTTGGATACAAGAACTATAAAATATTCATGTCCACCATTCACCGCCTACTCAAAAACGACGGATTATTTCTCCTGCACACGATCGGGGGTATCAAATCACAAGTCAGTACGGATCCATGGACCAATAAATACATCTTCCCCAACGCGATGCTCCCCTCCATTGCCCAAATCGGTGCATCCATCGAAAACCTGTTTGTGATGGAAGACTGGCATAGCTTCGGCGAATATTACGATACAACACTCATGTCCTGGTATGCAAATTTCAACCAATCATGGGAGGAACTCAAATCCGCTTACGATGATCGGTTTTACCGGATGTGGAAATACTACCTGCTCTCCTGTGCCGCCTCTTTCCGCGCCAGGAGGAACCAGCTTTGGCAAATTGTCCTGTCAAAAAAGGGTATTCCACAAGGATACCAATCGATTCGCTAATGGAAGAACAGGCAAGTATAAATGCAGAAAAATAAGTACAAGCAATAACAATATGCTTGCATTTGCTTTTAGTTCAGGATCCCAGCATGGTTTTCTTCTTGCATTTGATTGTCAGTTTCACAAGGAAAAACACATCGAACTTTGGCTTTCAGCAAACCCTAATTCATTACTGGCTTTTTCAAGGTTAATTCTTTTAAATCAACGTTCATAGGCATGTCACCAGGGAAGCGGGCAAAAGGTTTAAAGCTTTCAAGTTTATTTCTCTCAGGGTACACCATGATATTTCGATCCGATGAACCCTCGATTATAATATGGGCAATACCGACCACAGCCATCGGTATTCCCAGAGCCAATATATCCCCTGCAAATTCACCGGCAACGATGAATGACCCGATGATATTTGGAAGTAAAGTGATTGAAGTAAAAGCAAAATAAGTTCCTGCCTGATTTTTATAGATATATAATTCAGCTTTTTTAATTCTCTTGGAATTAATCGCCTGCACATTTCGATCCCCTGTCAATAAATAGAGCGTGTCAGCGTCCATATATATAAGCTCGCCGGCAATTTGATTGCCAGTGGGCTCCTTCTTCTCAGATTGAATGTCCAATATCGTCCAGCAACCATATGGACTGACCTTGCTTTGCTTCAAGGTAAAATTATAAGGACCAGGAACTAGCATCATCGTATGGCAGGCAGTCAATAGTATGCCTATTATCAGAAAGAATATGATTTTTTTATTGCTTGACATATCTGCTCTCCCAAAAGACTTTTTCCATTTGTGGTTCTGCTTTTTTATACTCAGGGGCTGCCTTTCTCATAAACAGCCCGGGGAAATAGATCGCAAATGCTGCCTTTTTCAAATTTTCTTCCTCCAACCAGCCATCCCTCATCCATTCCAGGTAATAGCCTTTTGTTTCAAGGAAAAATTGAAAGGTACAATCGGTGGGTAACTTATATTTTAATTCATATTGGTCACCCGGCAGGCTGACCAATGGCTTGTCTCTTTTGACCAATTGATTCAGGGCATCCCCATCAATGGAATCATCCTTTAATACCATATCAGGATTTATCCTGACCGGAGTTTCCTCACCCACCAAACTGGCAAGGGCCAGGTAATCTATCCGCCACAATCCCTTTGTAAGCCGAAGCTTTAAATTTATTTTCCCCTCCTGCAAGACAGGTAGCTTTATCAAATGTACATCCGAAGCGATGGGTCCCATTTCATTGATTTCATCAATCTTTTCCCATTTTTTATGCTCCTTCTGAATAAATACTTCGATGCCTCCCAATTTATCCCATAACTTTTGAATCCGGTTTTTCAGTTGCACGTTTCCATTCTCGACCTCTGAAACCAACGATCCATATCGATTACCCGTATAGGCCATCACCTGGTAGAATAGATGCGTGGTCAATAGGGTTTGTTTTGACCCCATGAGCAATCCCAGTTCAGAGTCAGAATTGCCATCCCGATCAAAGCTAAGCATGATTTCTTCCTTTTGGGCCAGATTTTTGGGATCCGCACCACCATATCGTTCCTGCCGATCCATCGCTTTTACCAGGTCCAGGCAATCGCCCTCCTCTGCCACACAGCTCCGGGGAGCCATTACCTTGGAGGCGCGGTAAAATTGTCCCTCTTGGGTGGCATATACCCGCTCTTCCCCTGATTCCGGGAAGGCCAGTAAATCAACATAGCGGATCACATGGGTTTCAAGGGCCTCATTGGTCAATTTCAATGACATTTCACCTGATGCCTGATCAGCTCCATACAACATGTCAATGTCGCTTTTTTCAAACGAAGGTGAGATGCTGGAGGAAAATCCTTCAGCCATCAGTGCCCATTGGCCATTTTTACGGGCATAAAATGTAGGACAGGAACCAAAGCATGCCTTTGGATTGGTAATGCAGTAGATGGTATAAATAGCATTTGGTACCCCAACAATGGAAAGTGCGGCAATATTGCCTGAATTGCCCATAATTTTATTGGCTTCTACCAAGGAAATATCACCTTCAGGAATTAAAAAGGGAATGGATTGATCGTTTTCCCCAGACAGGTCATTCTGAACAAACTTGATCAGTTCTCTCTTGTAATTATAAAGTTCACCATAACCAATAATGGTATCTGAAGCCTTGGTAAATTTCCATTGATCTAACACGTAAAGGCCCCCGTCTTTCAGATGGATTTTAATGCTTTCTCTTTTATTTGTTGGAAGGTCAAGGGTTTTCAGACTGGGAAATGACTTTACCAGCCTGGTTCCCGAACATCCTGCGAGGATAAGTGTAAGGGATAACAACAACAAGGAGAGAATATCATTCTTTTTCATCACGTGATAGGCTTAGCGATGAATCGTTTAGCTGTTTTAAATATAGGTAAAAACATTCACATTCCCGCTGTTTTTACCAACAAATTTCATGTAAAAAACACCCAATTAGATTACCTACTTTAAACTTGAAACCATTCCAAAAAGTTGATTTTCTCTTGAAGGATTTCAGGTTCCAGACGCGTGCCAATCTGGATGAAGCTTTCAAATTAAAGGATTAGCAGCCTTCGATCGGCATGCAACCTGGAACTTGAAACTTGAAACCTGGAACCTTAAACTTTAATCTTCCCCCTTCCCCAACCCATACCCCAAAGCATCCATCAATTTCGCATTCAAATGACGGTTTTTACCCTTAAACGGATGGCAATGGATATGAATGGCGGGATTAAAATTCATCTCAATGATGGCATAATTGTTATCAGAAGCTTCCTGTGTAGTATCTGGAATCATCATGTCCAGCCCGGTAATGGTGACATCCAGGGCTTTTGCTGCTTCCAGGGCAATTCGCTTGTACGAATCAGGAATATCATCCGTAAAGTCAATGCTGTCGCCACCGGTGCTTATATTTGAATTCTCTCTCAAATAAACGGTCTCACCGCTTTCTGGTACCGAATCGAAGTCTTTGTCCTGCCCTTTTAGAAACAGGGCTTCGGCTTCACCCAACTGAATTTTTTCCAAAGGGGTATGATAGCCTTTGCCACGCAGCGAATCCTGGTTTTTAAGATGCACCAGTTCCCGTATGGACTTTAACCCGTCGCCTGTAACATTGGCAGGTACCCTGTGCAAGATACCCACCACTTCGGAGCCAATGACAAAAAAGCGATACTCTTTTCCGGGCATAAACTCTTCAATGAGGATGGTGGAATCATGTTCAAAAGCCATGTCGACAGCCCTTCGAAAAGTAGACTCATCGCGGTTCTCCTTTAAAATGGTGATCCCGATACCAAAATTGGTCTGGTTGGGTTTAATCACCACAGCCTTACCCTGAAGGATCTCAAAATCTGCCCTGGCCGTTTCTGCATCGGTATATTCAGTTCCCTTTGGAACCCGCAGACCATGTCTGTCCAGTATTTTCTTGGTGACCAGTTTGTTTTCCATGGCCAGAACACTTGCATAATTATCAAGCGATGTTTTGGTGGCCTGTTTGATGTATTGGGTATTTCCAGCCTTGTTGAGCCTGATAAAATTCTCTTTCCGGTCCATCACCTCCAAGGTAACTCCCCGTCTTACGGCTTCCCGCAAAAGGAGTTGGGTCGAAAGTTCCATGTCTTCCAATCCAATGAAATTGTAATCCTTTTGCTGACTTTCATACAGGTACTCATGGGCCTTTTCCATGTGATAGGGAATATAGCCCATTTGAAGGATTCCAGTCAGTACTCCGAAAACATCCCGTTGCTTTGGATCATCAATCAAGGTTCTGGCCTGTATCAATGAGTTTTGATATTCCTGATCATTGATTTCCAGCTTTACAAACAAATCGATCATTCCCTGGATATGTGCCCATGCCTTGTCCCAGACATTGAAAGGGTTTCCATTTTTATCAGCCAGGTTGGGTGTTGTATTCAAGGCGAATAAAGCTACACTGCCGTGGTATTTGTTGGCTTCAGCCTGGGCCTTGGCATCAAATTGATCGGGTTCATCGCTTAGTAAACCATACAGGGCCAGTGCATGCAAAAATTGAAGCGCTTCCTTTGTAACGCCGCTTTTGGCCAGCGGATTGATATCCACAAACCGCAGTTCAATGTACGAGATATGATCGGGATCCTTTAGGAATTTTGGCCTAACCGGTGAGTACAGTTCTTTTGGAGCCGATAATTTCTTTTCCTTCACCATTTGATGGATGCTGTTCTTGAAATTACTGACCGAACTATAATCGGGATACAATTCATCAATATTTTGGTAGCCAAAACAACTGTTGCGAATCGAGAGGGCAATCAAATTACTATCGATGGCGTAGGGAGCCAACTTACATTGAAGTTTCATGCTTGAATCGACCACTGGACTATTGCCGTAGATCAAAATATAGATCCATCTCAATCGCAAAACCTGACGGGCTGTTTTCAGATAAGCCTCATCCTTGAATGCTTCAAATGACAAGGGTGGATTGATTGTATGGTACAGCCTTTCCAACAAGCGCTCACTGAAGGAGATATTAAAATGTATGCCGGAGAACATCAGGTTTTTAGCCCCATACTTTTGAGCCAAAAATTCCCTGTATAACTGGGCGTCCTTTCCATCTTCCTCAAATTGGGCCAGTGGGATTAACTTTTCATCAGGTAAGATGGGCGGAATACTCTGCGGCCAGAGGTATTCATCTGTCAATTCCAGGCTGACGATGTCGTGAATGGTTTCCAGGAAGCCGATGGCCTGTCCGATGTCAGGCAAGGGTGGAGTGATCATTTCGATCTGGCTTTCTGAAAAATCGGTGGTGATATACGGATGTTTCAACTTATTCCCAAATACCTTCGGGTGAGGCGTTAGTGCCAGCATCCCGCGTCGGTCGACGCGCATATTCTCCTTTTCGATGCCAAATAAACCATCGAGCCAACTATTCCCTTTTAAAGCCTTGAATGCGGATTGAAAAAAATCACGTTCCATAACGATTCGATGCGTTTTGTTTTCTGATAAATGATTTAAACATGACAATGAACAGCACTACCAGTAAGATACCCTTTGCCATACTACTGATACTGATGCTCCACCAGACTGATGAAAGTGCATTTTTCCAGACACTGATAAAGGCCCATGCCATCGGGATTCTTAACACGGTGAGCGCTATTCCGGTGATCGCCGGTATATTCGTTTTTCCCCAGCCGAAGAAGGCCCCTGTACCGATTAACTCCAGCACCATGAACAGTTGCGAAAAGCCCAGTATCACCAGGTACTCACGCCCCATTTCCACACTTTTCGGATCGCTCAGGAAAATTGAAAAGAGAGGCCGGGCAAATACAATCAGAACAACTGAAGTAATGGTTCCAAGGACTAACGCAAGAAGTATACCGGAGCGAAAAGCCTGCCATTGTTTCCGATAATCACCTGCTCCAAAGGCCTGTCCTGAAATGGTAGAAAGGGCGGCCAGGAATCCCCCGGCGGTCATGTATGAAATGGCTTCCACCTGCACCCCTACCTTTTGAACGGCAATGGCGGTGGCTCCCCAATCGGTAATAATGCGGGCCATGAATATCGCAACAATGGTAAATGAAACCCGCTGAAATGTCGGACTGATCCCCAGTTTTAGCAGGTCTTTCAATAGGGAGCGTTCAAAGGCAGTCCCAACTGGCTTCAGGTTGTCTGAACCGTTCAGCTTGATGTAAAACAAAATCGTTCCGATGGCCTGGGAAATAACCGTGGCAATCGCTGCCCCATTGATTCCCATGCCAGCCTGAAAGATCAGCAGGTAATCAAGCCCTATATTGAGTGCAAAAGCCGTGGCATTAATCCGAAAGGGAGATTTGCTGTCGCCTGAACCTATAAAAACACTGGTGAAAAAGAGATTTTGAAAAGAAAATGGAATGGTCATACCAACCAGCAGTAAAAAGCCGGTGGCAGCCTTTTCAATTTCTACATCCTGGAGGCGGATCAGGCCGATCAACTCATGGCCCATGAAAAACAAAAAGGCATAGTAAACCACAGCCAATCCAATAATGGCTAAAATACCGCTCCTGACATAGCTTCTGGCCAGTTGAGGATTGCCGTTTCCGATGGCATGAGAGACCCTGATGCCAGCTCCAACCGTGATCAGGGACGACAATCCCCAGCTCAGGTGCATGAAAAATCCGGCTGAACCAACGGCTGCAACTGCATTACTGCCCAGGTTGCCCACAAATATCATATTGACAAAATTATAGGCCATCGTCATAAACGAAGAGCCTATCACGGGCAATGCCAGCAGAATCATCTGCTTCATCATCGGACTCATGCCGATCATTGAAGTACCATTTACTCTGCCATTTCTATGCCAAGCCATCCCGATCAATTTGTTGTATAATATGAAGACGCAAAAGTGAACAAAGGGACGCAACTAATTCCTATAAAAAACGGTCTTTGCTGAAATTTATCTTTACTTTAATACTGAATTGATTCAAAAGGCTAAAATGGAGATGTCTTGAACCCACCTTCCCCCATAAGTATACGGTAAACTCATGTCAGTTGCAACCTGTAAAACTCCGTCAAAATTGCATAGTCAGCCAGACACCCATGGCTACTGTCAGCTCATACAGAGGTTGTTATGTTAACGTATTTTAAATTTTTCTAAATAGTTTAAAATTGATTTCATTTTACTTTTTGTGGCACGCAATATGAAAAGGGTGATAAAAAATTTAAAACTTATCACCATGACAACTATTAAAAAAATTGTATTCGTGTTTATCATTGCTTTTGTTTCAGCAACATTGGCAATTGTGTTGAATAATAAATTTGGAGTGGCTCCTAACCATCAATTCATGATCAGTGAAAAGACACCGGTCCATCTTACCAAAAGCATTTCGAATGATGATCAACAGGCTCAATTCCCTGATTTGACCCAGGCGGCCGAAAAAAGCGTTCATGCTGTCGTTCACATCGATGTGAAAATGCATCAACAGATGGATAACATGGGAGACAACCCATTTTTTAAATTCTTTTTCGGACCCAATGGCCCGCAAGGCAATGCTCCATTTAAATACAAACAGCAGCCACAATTTGCAATGGGATCTGGCTCAGGGGTGATCATCAATCCTGAGGGTTACATTGTCACCAACAACCATGTCGTTGACGATGCTGTCAATGTGGAAGTAATTTTGAGTGACAACCGCAAATTCACCGCTACTGTCATTGGCCGTGATCCGAACACTGACATTGCATTGGTAAAGATCGATGCCACGAATCTGCCTTATCTTGAATGGGGTAATTCGGATGGACTCAAATTGGGCGAATGGGTACTGGCTGTGGGAAACCCGTTTAACCTGAACTCTACGGTGACTGCCGGAATTGTCAGTGCCAAGTCGAGAAGTATTGGCATTGTGAGTGGTCAGATGCCACTTGAATCATTCATCCAGACTGACGCAGCCGTAAATCCGGGCAACAGCGGCGGTGCACTGGTGGATATGAAGGGTAATTTGGTGGGAATTAATACTGCGATTGCCTCTCAAACAGGAACCTATTCAGGCTATTCGTTCGCCATCCCTGCCACCATTGCCCAAAAGGTGGTCATCGACTTAAAGAAATACGGAGAGGTTCAACGGGCAGTTCTGGGCGTTGTGATGCAGTCGGTGAATGACAGCATTGCC
>DASXUZ010000305.1:0-32781 GCA_036504555.1 Prolixibacteraceae bacterium
TCTGTAACCCATGTGTAACTCATCTGTAACCTTTCTGTAACCTCACCATACAGAAAGGTTACAGATGGGTATCAGAAAAGTATCAGAAAGACAGCTTCAATACCCTCTTTCATCAGGGACAATCACCATTGGAGGTATCTATTTTCAGGTAACAGGTAATCAATATCGTCACATCAACTGTTACACGACAATATATTCTTTTCTTTTAAGAGCATAGCATATTCATTCACAAATGAATACGATACCAAAGGTTGCCAAATACTTGACCTGCACAAAATAAATTTCATTTTTGTTGTCACAAACTGTGATCATTCTCCT
The DNA here is from genome assembly GCA_036504555.1 of Prolixibacteraceae bacterium. Taxonomy (GTDB): domain Bacteria; phylum Bacteroidota; class Bacteroidia; order Bacteroidales; family Prolixibacteraceae; genus Aquipluma. The sequence goes on from DASXUZ010000305.1 coordinate 319, forward strand.
TATAGAATATATTGTAAGGGGAAGTATGAAAGATAAAAAATATACGGGCTATTCAGTTGAAGAGTTATTGGAGGACAAGGAATTTGTTGATTTTGTCAAATCGATTCAATCAAGTGATCAATGGAATCTTTTTCTGGAGCAAAACCGGGAATCGAGAAGTGAGTTGATGAAGGCTAAAAAAGTTATTGGCTTGTTCAATGAAAAGAGTAAAAGCCTTGATCAGGAAAGGAAAGTTAGCCTTTGGAACGAAATCAGCAGCTTCGATCAAGAGAACTCCCGAAAACATAAGCTTCATCAAATCAGCAACTATTTAAAGGTGGCTGCTTCTATTTTGTTGATTGCGGCAATAGGAAGCCTGGCCTACCACTTCATTCCTTCCAATCAATCAAGTTATCAGTTTTCAGATGCTCAAAATACTCAGAATCAGCATCCTTTGTTGATATTATCAAACGGGGAACAGGTTGATATAGCAACAGCAGATCCAACAGTTACTGTATTAAAAAATCAAAATGTCCTCCTGGTTGATGATGACAGTGTAATGACCAATCATCCCCAGATCGATCAAACAACCCAGGAAGTACGGTTGACCGAAATGATCGTTCCTTTTGGAACAAAAACAAGGCTGTTATTGAGCGATGGCACCAAGGTGTGGTTAAATGCCGGTAGCCGCCTGGCATTCCCTCAAAACTTTGAAGGAAGAAAAAGAGAAGTATTTCTGGAAGGGGAAGCAATTTTTGAAGTTGCAAAAAGATCGGGTGACCAGTTTTTGGTCAATACTAAAAACCTGATAGTCAATGTAACGGGTACGGTCTTTAATGTGACAGCCTATCCCGACGATGCCTTGTCGAGTGCAGTGCTGGCGGAAGGTAAAATTGAATTGTCTGGCAAAGGTGGTTTGTTCTCACAAAAGATCCTGCATATGAACCCCGGAACCAAGGTGGTTTATGATCCGGTCAGCCAGTCCATGACTTCCGAACAGGTGAACCCCGACGATTATCTGTCGTGGAGAGATGGATTTATGATGATCCATGCTCAAAAATTACAGGACATCCTGAAAAAGCTATCGCGCTATTACAATGTAAAAATGATCGTGGAAGATCAGGTCCTGGCAGTTGAAACTTTTTCAGGCAGGCTTGATTTGAAAGACTCACCCCGGGAGGTACTCACGGTGATCTCCCGAATGGTTCCACTGTCTGTAAAAGAAGTAAATGATCAACTAATTATAAAATCAAATAGCATGAGTGAATAAAAACTGGACCTAAAAAAAGCTTACCAGTGTTTGCGGCACCGATAAGCTTAGAAACTAATTAACATCACACGAATAGTAATCTTAATCTATGACCAAAGTTATGAAAAAAAGTCACAGTTGTACGCTTTCCTTTCATCTAAGGAGGGACTGTGCGCATGTATTTAAAGTTATGAGAGTAACGCTCTTTCTATTTTTTCTTGGCATCGGCAGTGTATTAGCCGGTTCCTCTTATTCCCAGAGTACCAAACTCACGATTTCGTTGGAGAGAAGTTCTTTGCGGGATGTTTTTGAAGAAATTCAACGGCAAAGCGAATTCATCATCGTATACAACGATAAACAGGTGGATCTGAACCGGAAAGTGGACAGTCATTTTGAGAATTCCACAGTTGAAGTGATTTTAGCAGAGACTCTGAAGGAGACTGGTTTAACCTATCAGATTTTTGACAGGCAAATTGTCATATTTCCCGTCCCCAGTCCTGTGCTGCAGAATCAAAATTCAGGATCTCCTGTTCAGCAGGATAAAACCCGGGTTTCAGGAAAGGTTACCGATACCAAGGGACTTCCCATCCCGGGCGTTTCTATTGTTGTAAAAGGCACTACGACCGGTATGCTTTCTGACAAGAACGGGATCTATGGTTTCGATGTACCTGCCAAATCAACCCTGGTATTTTCCTTTATCGGAATGAAGTCACAGGAACTTTCTGCTGGCAGCCGCACCGACATTGTGGTGATGGAGGAAGAAACCTCTAACCTGGAAGAAATCATGGTAGTGGGATACGGCACGCAAAAAAAAGCATCGGTAGTCGGTGCCATTCAAAACATTAGCCCAAGCGAGCTGCAGGTCAGCTCCAGGAAGAATATTTCAAACACACTGGCCGGAAAACTGGCCGGTATTATCGCCGTGACCCGTTCGGGAGAGCCAGGCTATGACCAGTCCAGTTTCTGGATCCGCGGGATTTCTTCTTTCTCGGGAAATACCAATCCACTGGTATTGGTCGATGGGGTGCAACGAACACTCGATGATCTTGATATTTCAGAAATTGAATCCTTCTCTATCCTAAAAGATGCTGCCGCCAGCGCGATGTACGGTGTACGTGGGGCCAACGGCGTTATACTCGTCAACACGAAAAGGGGTAAAGTTCAAAAGCCTGAAGTGAACTTCAGGATCGAGCATGCCATTACTGCACCTACCCAATTGCCCTCTTTCATTAATGCGGCCGACCACATGCAACTGCTCAATGACCTGGCCTCAGAAGAAGGAAAGGTTCCCTATTACGAGCAACGGTCGATCGATCGGACCCGCAGTGGCTACGATCCTGAATTGTATCCCGATGTTGACTGGGTGAAAGCGATCTCGAAAGACCAGGCTTTTAATACCCGGGTCAATATGAACGTGAACGGGGGGACCGAGATGTTGCGCTACAACCTGACGGGTTCTGTTTATTCGGAAGATGGTATCATGAAAAGAGACAAGTCCCTTACCTATGATACCAGCACCGAGTTAACCCGTTATAACTTACGTTCAAATGTCGATTTGAATATTACCAAAACAACTTCCTTGCGTTTTGGTGTTGGCGGTTATTTGCAAAAGCTCCGCAAACAGGCCAATTCGACTTCCACTGTCTGGGATTACGCTTTCCAAACCCCACCCATGGTTCATCCAGCCGTTTATGCGGATGGCAAAATTCCCGTTCGTAACGAGCGTGTCAATCCATGGGCCTATCTGACTCAATATGGGTATAATATCAATACCTCAAGTAAAATTGAATCGCTCATGTCAGTTGAGCAAAAAATGGACTTCCTGACCAAAGGATTAAGCTCAAAAATCTCCTTCTCCTTCGACAATTACAGTTTTGGTTCATTGGGACGGACAAAAAATCCGTCTTATTTCTTGCCCGCAACGACCCGTGATGATGAGGGGAAACTGAACCTGACGCTGAATAACTCCGGTTCTGAGTTCCTGAGTTACTCCAAAGGGAGTGAATACGGGAATAACCAGACTTATTTGGAAGGAGTCATCAATTACGACCGTACATTTGGCGGCGATCATAACCTCACCGGTTTATTGCTATACAACCAGCGGAATTTTGACGATGGCGGTATTCAGCCCTACCGGAACCAGGGGATCGCAGGTCGTACTTCCTATTCCTTTAAAAACAAATATGTGGGTGAGTTTAATTTCGGATACAACGGTTCAGAAAACTTCGCCAAAGGGAAACGTTATGGCTTCTTTCCATCAGTGGCCATGGGCTGGATTGTATCAGAAGAAAATTTCTGGGCCTCCATCAAAGACAAGATCGATTTTATGAAATTACGTGTTTCCTGGGGTAAAGCCGGAAATGACCAGATTGGTTCAAGCCGTCGGTTTGCTTACCTGACTACCATGAATGCAGGCAATACCGGGTATTCATGGGGAACTACCGGGAACTATGGGATTTCTGGAGTAACAGAAGGCGAAATTGGGGTGAATAACCTGACTTGGGAAACAGTTACTAAACAGAATTTAGGCCTCGAATTGGGTTTCTTCGATGCAGTCCGGATACAGGCCGATATTTTCCATGAATACCGGAACAATATCTTTATGCAGCGCCAAACTATTCCGACCCAATCGGGATTGTTGTCGACTCCGTTCGCCAATTTCGGTGAAGTAGAAAACCAGGGTGGTGAGTTTTCACTTTCCTACAACAAAAAATTCAAGAAGGTAAGCCTTTCGTTTTACGCCAATGTGACCTATGCCAAGAATAAAATACTGGAATATGATGTTCCTTTAGGAATGCAAGGCACCCACCAGGATATTACGGGCCATTCGATTAATGAACTCTATGGTTATCAGGCCATCGGCCTTTACACGGAAGCTGATTTTGACACGGAAGGAAAACTGCTGGCCGAATTACCCCAAAATGAACTAGCCACGGTGCGTCCGGGTGATATTCAAATGAAAGACTGGAACGAGGATGGTTTCATCAATTCGAAAGATAAAGGTTTTATTGGTGGGACCAATGATCCGCGCTGGGTCTATGGTTTTGGAGGCAATATTTCTGCCCATGGATTCGATTTCAGTTACTTTTTACAGGGCTTGGGTGATACCTACCGTTTTATCGGCAATGAAAGCTCCTACTTTATTCCGGGCTCAGGTCAGGGTATTCAAGGGAATATTTTTTCCAATTACAATGACCGTTGGACTGCTGAGAATCCTTCGCAGGGAGCATTCTGGCCCCGCTTGTCTTATGCCACCAACTATAACAACAATGCCAATTCTTCGTGGTGGAAGAAAGATATGAGTTTTCTTCGTCTGAAACAAATTGAATTTGGATATACCTTACCAAAATCGGTTACCAAGAAGATGATGAAGAACTTCCGCATCTATGTAAGTGGTGAAAACCTGCTCACGCTTTCCAATTTCAAATTGTGGGATCCTGAACTCGATACATCCAATGGGTGTAAATATCCTCCAATCAAATCGGTGATGCTTGGAATAGATGTAACTTTCTAATTTAATGCTAATTTCAAATACGTTAACACATGAAATTTAAATATATTATCCCGTTTATTCTGATCCTGTTTTCTTCCTGTGAAGATTTCCTTGACAAGGAGGCAGATACTGAACTTACGATGGACATGGTTTTTGCAGACAAGGCCCGTATGGAGGGTATGTTGGCTTACGTTTATTCGGGTATTCCAGACCCTTCATGGGGCTACCTGAGCAGAACCGGCTGGGATGTTATGGGCGACGATTTTACCCCCTCAGAACGTTGGCAGCAATGGGGATGGGATGCCATCCCTAAAATCACTGGCAACTGGAATACGGCCTCTAGCTGGTCAGGAGATTATTGGGCCGGACTTCCGAAACGTATTCGTACGGCCAATATTCTCCGGGCGAACGTGAAACCCATCGACGATACAACGGTCGACGAGAAAGAAGTGGAATATATCAAAGCCGAATGCCGCTTTCTCCAGGCTTATTATTACGAACTGTTCCTGCATTGTTACGGGGTTTGTCCTTTTCAGCCAGATTTTATTGCTCCCTCTAATGGATCAACGGCAGAGCTGCTTACCGGACCTAAACCCTATGACGAAATTGTTGATTGGTGCGAAAAAGAAATGCTAGCTGCATCCAAAATCCTGCCCGCATCTTATCCACAGGCCATTAAATATGGAAGAGTCACCTCAATTGTGTGTCTTGCGGCCCGTGCCCGTATGTTACTCTTTGCCGCTTCGCCTTTGGTAAATGGCAATCCTGATTACGCCAATTATAAAGATCGTACTGGCGTGCCAATCTTTAACAGCTCATACGATGCTACAAAATGGACCAGGGCGCTTGACGCACATCGGTTGTTGCTTGAAAAATCTCAAGAAGCCGGTCATCAATTGTATAAAATGTACAACACCGATGGCAGCATCGATGCTTTTGCTTCTACTGCCTGGGTTCATGCCCGTACCTATGCCGATGGTAACAAGGAAATCCTTTTCGCCCGCCCTGAAAACATTGCAGAACAGGATAAACATATGTCGCCTTATGGAGCCGGTGGAAACGGTGGATTGGGAATGACCCAGTCGTTGGTGGACGCTTTCTTTATGGAAAACGGACTTCCAGCTATTACTGGTTATGCATCAGATGGCAAAACGCCAATTATTAATTCTGAATCAGGTTATTCTGAATCAGGTTTTTCAACGGCAAACGATGTCCGCAAAGCAGATAACTGGAACTGGTACGATGGCACTAAAAATGTGGCTGCCAAAGCCGGGACCTTCAATATGTACGTCAAACGAGAACCACGTTTCTACAATGCCATTCTCTGGAATGAACGTTATTATATCTGGGACAATCGCAATGTTGACTTTTACAAGTATGGCAAAGACAACAATTATACACACGATGCCCCTCAAAATGGTTATCTTGGGCTTAAACGCAAGCACCCAAATTCGGATTCCAAGAACGGGGCATGGCAATACCGTCCAGGCATTGTTTACCGCCTGGCAGAAGCCTATCTGAGCTATTGTGAGATTTTGAATGAAGTTAGACCTGGTGATCCGGAAATCCTGATTTACCTCAACCAGATCCGTGAACGTGCAGGCATTCCTCCCTATGCAACTACTCAAAGCGATGGCTTTATCAAGGTAAACCTGGGCAATCAGGAGGAAATGAGAAAGCTGATCCGCATGGAACGTCGTGTTGAACTTTGTGGTGAAGGAGGCCGCTATGATGATCTTAGGCGGTGGAAAGAAGCAGAGACAACCCTAAATGGTGGTTTTTACGGAATGAATTTCTCTGGAACTGTTAAATCAGACGATTCATCCAATCCCAATGCATTCTTTGTTCGCACCAAGTACCAGGAAAGAGTCTATCAGAAAAGATATTACTGGTTCCCGGTTTATCAAACAGAGATCGATAAAAACCCCAACTTGATCCAGGCTCCATTCTGGACCGACGAAGATTAGTTGTCTTAAATTCAGAACCATTTAAAATTTAAAAGACAGATGAAAAAATTAAAATACACACTGTTGATTCTCCTTTCTTTCGCCCTGCTCTCCCTGAACAGTTGCAAAGAAGGTGAAGATGTCAAAATCATTTTAGATACTGTCGAAGACGGGATGAACCTCACGGTCAATCAAGAGGAAATCGTGCTTTCGCAGGATAAGATGGACGAAACAGCCTTGAGCTTTGACTGGGCCCCGGCACAGGAACGAAAGAACAATGGTAAGATCTCCTATTCTTTTAAACTCGGGCTTCCCGGCTTTTCAACGGCAACAGAAAAGGTAGTGATTGAAGATGGTATTTTTGAATACCACATTTCTCATTACGATTTAAATATGTTGATTTACAGTAAACTGGGAATTAGTTTCGGAAGTACCGTGCAATTGGAAGCAGAAATCATCGCATCGTCTGAAGGCGATTATTTTGTAAAACCTGAAATCTCAAAAATCAAGTTCGTAGTGACAACTTTTGAAGTGGCTCCTGTGAACCTTTACCTGGTTGGTTCGGCCAACCCGAATGGAGCAGAGATAAGCAAGGGTCTCAAGCTAACGGAAATCATCGAGGGGCGTGACATTGGCAACAAATATAAATGGGAGGGAGTCTTACAAGCCGGTACCTTCAAATTTGTCAATTCCACCAGCGAAGACAAAGGCTCATGGATCAAAGGATCAACCGAAGCGCAACTGGAAAGCAATGCCATTGTCAGTGATGGTGATGCCCAATTTACGGTCAACAAACCGGGATTGTATTCAATCATTATCAACAAAGACAATGGTGAAATTATATACGGTTACAAAGGCTTCAACCATGTCTGGGGTGTAGGTTCGGGGATCGGCATTGCCTGGTCCATGCCGTCTTCAACCGAATTTAAGTGGGACGCCCGTACACCAAATCTATTTACGCTCGAGTGCAACACGCAAGCCGGTCAGGATTTCAAACTGCCCTATAACGATCAAAGCAGCGGCTGGGGTTGCCCATTTTTGCGACCATATGGGTCCAATGGCAATATTTGGACAGATAACAAAGTTCAGGCAACTCCCGGCGGGTTTAATCCCGACAACAAGTGGCTGATTACCGCCGATCAGGCTGGCTGGTGCCTCTTAACCATCGATGCATTCGCTGAGACCATCACACTCAAAAAACTTCCATAATAACATATACCAACAACCTAAGGCCAAGGGCTGTTCCGCATTACCGGAACAGCCCTTTTTTTTAGTGGTAGACGCCAGAACTTATGCGACAAGTTAATTCAATTACGGAAACAAGGAATTAATGAGATTGACTATTTTACTCCAACCACGAACCCAGTAATTCCGAGACTATTTATAGGTTTCACCAATTGGTGGAACCTATTCCTAAATGAGATGCAGAAAATTAAGCAGCCTTTCCTTGTATTTAATACCAATGGGGATTTTTAAATCCTGAATAAATATATGATTGTCTTCAATCTTTTGGATGTGGCTGAGATTAATTACATACGAATTATGAGTCCTAAAGAATAGGTTGCTGGGTAGTTTTTCCATTAAATACTGGAAGGTCATCCGGGCCAGTATTTTTTCTTTGCTCGTCACAATGTTTAAGTAGTTCCCTTCACTTTGGATCAGCAAAATATCTTCGATACAAATTTTAATTTGTTTGTAACCGTCTTTTACAAAGATGTATTTGCTTAACAGGCAGTCTTGTTGAATGGTATTGAGTTGAATTAGTTTTTTTACCTTGTTGATTGATTTGTAGAATCGATCGAACTCGATGGGTTTCAATAAATAATCGACTGCCTCAAAGTCATAGCTGTCAATTGCATATTCGGAATAGGCGGTCGTGAAAATGATGTAGGGTTTTGATTGCAGTTTTTCGACCAGTTGAAGCCCCGATATCTTAGGCATGTTGATATCCAGAAAGATAAGATCGACAAAGTTATCCTTTAAAAAGGCCAGGGCATCTTCAGGGTTTGTGAATGTTTTGATCAGATCAATTTCAGGCGCTTTAGCAGCATGGATGGAGATCACATCCAGGGCTTTGGGTTCATCATCAACAGCGATACAAACAAACATAGAGCTTAATTTTAATTCGAAAGTTCAAAATTAGTGAAAAGAATTACCACAAAGGCACTAGAACTCAAAGGTACACAAAACAGGGTATCTATTTTTAATGTAACTTGATGCCTTGGTGACTGAGTGGCAATTCTTATTTTAATACTTCATGCCTTATACCAGGTCAATGGTAAGAATTACAATAAATTTGGCATTTGTTTTGGCAATTGAAAGGATATGCCGATCAGCATAAATATGTTTCAGCCTGCTCTTTACGTTTTCTATTCCAATGCCAAATCCTTTTTCCTTGTAATAGGCCTGGAAATTTTCATCCACACTGTTTTCAATGACAAACTGGATTTGATTGCTTTTAGCATGAACATCAATTTTCAATTGAGATACCTCATTGGGGTTCATCCCATGTTTAAAGGCATTTTCAACAAATGGAATCAGTAGCATGGGAGCAATGGAACAGCCTTCTTCATCTTCCAGATCTACATTGATAGCAATGTCATGCTCAACGGCACTTCTGATGGATTGAAGCTTCACGTAATCCTGGATATAGCTGATTTCCCTTTTCAGGAGAATCGAATCTTTTTCCATGTCATCGAGCATAAAGCGCATCAGGTTAGCCAGCTTGGCAATGCATTCAGCCGTTTTTTCACTTCCTTCCTTCAAGGCAAAAGCATACAAGGTATTCAATGTATTGAACAAGAAATGAGGATTCACCTGTGATTTCAACTGCGCCAATTCGGCTTCTTTCTTGCGGTACAATTTGAATCCAGTGGATTCATTGCTCATCAATTGCTTTTTTATAAAATAATAAATAAAAGAAGGAATGAGAAGGAGGGTAAATACGACTAAGAGATCAAGTCGAATATTTCTTACACTTATCAGTTCGGACACTTTTGTTGCTACACCGATATTTTTTAATGCATGATATGATTGAAAAGCATCCAATGCAATCATGGCAATCGATGCACCTAAAAGAATGATCACATTGATGCCGATAAATTGAATCACTTTTTCTTTGTTGAAAAACCGTGGAAAGGAAACAAAGGCATGAAAGTAAAGGAGCCCAAGGATTGTGTAAAAAAGAAACACCTGTGACAGCCCGCCACCGTGTCTGACATTGACAACGAATATCGAATTGATGAGAAACAGCGTCACCAAATGGAATGTAAGTTCAGGGTTTAAATCTCCGTTCTTGATCAAATCTTTTAAGGTAGATTTCCGGGAGGCTAATTGGTGAATGAAATACGATGTCCAGGAAAGCAAAACCAATCCAAAGAATAAATCACTTAATCCAAGTATTGAAAACAACGAACCCGACACCTGTTTACTTATAATATTTCCACCCAAAAATACAACAAGTGCAACACCTAACAAGATGCCATAATGGAGATCTTTTTTTATGGCGTATTGGGGGATTAACACATAGGTATGAGTGAGAAAAAGTCCAAATACCAGAATCACAAGAGGTATGCCATGTAAAGGAGCATTGTTATTAGAGATAAAAACCAAGGCAGTGAAGGATACTACCAGGTAAAAAATAACTTTTAGCCACAGTGCTAAATTGATTTTCATTCTTTTACTGTTGGAGCTATTAGCGGAGATTTGAATCAGCTTGATAAGTGCAAATAAAACAACCAGCAATGCAACAAGGGAAGAGATAATGATCAATGTAGCCTGGAAAATCTGGCTGTTTACTATCTGATTTCTCTGCCTGTGATACCTGTGCTGTTGTACTATTTTTTTTAAGGCAGGCGTATCGTACTGGCTGTCAAAGAAGTTGAGCAAAACATTCCTTTCACTCAAGCTTTGGGCTTGCCTAAGATATTTATAGATGAGATCATTGAAGAAATACAACTGCACGGTATTGGTATAATGATCACGACCATATTGGATCTCACGTTTCAGATCGAGTCCCGGTTTGATTGAATTAAGTTGCAAAAGATAACTGGGTAATGCGGCGGCCAGATCTCTGAATTCTTTGTAATTCAAAAAGTGATCATCACTAAAGTCAGCCGTTTTTAGGATGGCAGCCATTTTACGCGAAAGGCTGTCAGGTAAATTTTTATGATGATGAAAATTATTGTTGTTGATCAAAACCAGGTTGGCCATCTCGTTCAGAATCTGGGCCTTTTCATAGCTATAATAGCTTGAATCGATTTCTTTGGACACGTAGTATTTATTTAGTAGCTCCAGCTTTCTATCTGTCAGGCTTTTTAACCGACTGAGAAACTGGCTTGGATCACTGGTATTGACCTCTGATGTTGAATTTGTTTCCCAGAACTCCAAAAAGACATCCCTGCGGTAATTATTTCTACCAGCACCACGACCAGTGTATTTAATGCTCTCATCGAACCTGTTGGCATCCATCGTTAAATTAATACTATCGCCGGCAATCAATTCAAGGTGAGTTTCTTCATTGCCCAGGTGCAACCAGTATTTCACATAGAAATCATCTGTATCCTTTAATTTTATGTAAAAGGTACCATCCTCCGCAATCGTGAAATCAGTCCTTTGATTTTCTTCCTGTAAATGTTCAGGATTAAACCAATATTTCTGAATGTGAGCATAGTTACGATTTGGACAATTTTCGATTTTGCCTTTAATAACAATGGGCTGTTCTGCACTTGCAAGGAAGACCATTAACAGGGCGATGAGTAAGAATAAAAGTTTTTTCATAGATGTTGATTTTGGTTGCGATCATTTAATTGGCAGCCAAAGTAAAGTTTGGCATAATACTACTAAAAAAAATGGTACAGATGGGTTGATAGATGGGATGGATTCAACTTTTTGGAGGAATTGATCATGAAAAGCAGGAACATTGTAGTTGTTGCTAAAGTTACATGAGTGCTTCTATAAACGAACAACTTGAGGGGTATTTAGACTCTTAGGATTCTACTATCTGCTTTTATAAAGAATAGAGGAGTCTATTTGAATATTGAGTTTTGTAAAATCATTATTATCCTGACATCCAATATGGTAATGTGAGTTCAATGTAAGCTAATAATACAAGTTAAGGCATTAATGCTCCGCCATCTCTGCCAATTATGCCAATTATGCCAATTCCGCCATTAGTATTTTTTAAGCTTCAAAGGGGAGAAATTGAACTCTGTTTTTGTCTAATCCCTCATATACTGCCAATTGGTTCTACTTAACTGAACAAAATCAATTGAAAGGCAATTGTAAAAACCAGCCCCATTGAACTGTATTTTGCAAAAAACACTACTGGCGGAATTGGCGGAATTGGCATAATTGGCATAATTGGCAGAGATGGCAGTACGATAAGATTTGGGAATTATCGCAACACTGGGGTGGTAAATTCAACAAACTGATAATGAGTCGGAAACAATTGTTACACCAGTGGTTCACAATTACAGGATATACCATTCAATTAGAGTGACTTAATCGATATTTTATCACGTTGCCAGATTGCCAAATAAATAAATTTGCAATCTGGCAATGAGCACCCGTAAGGCTCGAAAGGGAGGGGAATGATATAAAGGGTAATATTTCCTATCGGAATATGGAATAGTTGCTTGTATCCATCCTTTTAGCTACTTTTATTTTCAAGAAAACTTCTCAATACATATTGCAGTATCCCGCCATTCTGGTAATAGGCGATTTCAATGATCGAATCGAGCCTTGCAATGACATTGATGACTGATTGCTCGCCGGAAGGTTTGGTTACCAGAACCTGAATTTCCTTGTTGGGGGTAATTCCTGCAAGATTTAATATATCGAATGTTTCATCTCCTTTTAAATCGAGCGCCGAACTGTCTTCCCCTTTTTTGAATTGAAGCGGTAAAACGCCCATGCCCACCAGGTTACTGCGGTGAATACGCTCAAAACTTTCGGCAATGATGGCCTGTACCCCTAACAGCGATACCCCTTTTGCAGCCCAGTCGCGCGAGGAACCACTCCCATATTCTTTTCCGGCAATTACCAAGAGTGGAATATTCTCGGCTCTGTATTTTTCAGCAGCGTCATAAACGGACATGATTTCATCGCTTGGAAAATGGATTGTAAAACCGCCTTCCTTATCAATCAGCTGATTCTTTAAGCGAACATTGGCAAAGGTGCCTCTGACCATGACCTCATGATTTCCCCTGCGTGAACCGTAAGAATTGAAATCGGCTTTAGCAACATGATGCATTTTCAGATATTGACCAGCAGGAGAACTTTCAGCAATGGAACCAGCCGGTGAGATATGATCGGTGGTAATCGAATGGCCCAATTTCAGCAATACCCTTGCTGAGCGGATATCCAGGATTCCGGGAGGCATAGGGGAAATGGCTTTAAAAAACGGCGCTTCTTTGATGTAAAGCGAATTTTCATCCCACTGATAGACATTGCTTTGCGGGGATTGCAGCAATTTCCATTTTTCATCACCTTCAAAAATATCTCTATAAGTGTCAATATAGTCTTCAGAATTCAATACCTGGTTCATGACCGTTTGAATCTCTTCCGAAGTTGGCCAAATGTCCCGTAAATAGACCGGTTCATGATTCGGATCCAAGCCAAGGGGCTCTTCCTCCAAATTGATGTCAATCCTTCCGGCAAGGGCATAAGCCACCACCAATAGGGGAGAAGCCAGAAAATTCATTTTAACCAGCGGATGAATCCTGGCTTCAAAGTTCCTGTTGCCTGAAAGAATGGAACCAACCACCAGTTCATGGTCGATAATGGCTTTGTTGATATGCGACGGCAGTGGCCCGCTATTCCCAATACAAGTGGTGCAACCATATCCAACGGTATAAAAATTCAGCGCCTCTAAAGAGGACAGCAAATGGGCCTTCTCCAAATACCTTGTGACAACTTTTGATCCGGGGGCAAGGCTTGGTTTAACCCATGGCTGGGTCATCAGCCCTTTCTGGACAGCCTTTTGAGCCAGCAATCCTGCCCCTATCATCACAGTCGGATTGGAGGTATTCGTACAGCTGGTGATAGCGGCAATCACCAATGATCCATCACTGAGTACATATTCCGAATGATCTTCTTTAATTTTTACACTTTTAAACAGATTGCTCTTTTTCTTTTGCGGTTCTATTTCAACAGCTTTAGACTGATTTTTTTGATCCCCTGATGCTGTAATCGGAATATTTTCATCCTGGCCGCCTTCATTTAACCAACGCTCTTCAGTTCTTTTATCGGGTGGAACATAGGCTCTCTCGTAGTTTCCTTTCATAATTTCTATAAACTTATCTTTTACCTTGACCAGTTCAATCTTGTCCTGCGGGCGATAGGGACCGGCTATGGAGGATTCTATCTCACCTAAATTCAGTTCGATCACTTCTGTAAACCTGATCTTGTCTTCATTTGCCCGCCACAACAGGTTGGTCTTCAGATATTTTTCAACAGTTTCAATGTGCCGGGCTTCCCTTCCGGTGACCCGTAGATATTCCAGGGTCTGATGATCGGGTGGAAAGTAGGTGACCGTGCATCCGAATTCAGGAGACATGTTGGAGATGGTTGCCCTGTCGGGTACGGTCAGGTGATCCAGACCATCGCCAAAGACCTCTACAAATTTTCCCACCACGCCTTGCTTTCTCAACAGTTGGGCAACTGACAATACCAGATCAGTTGAGGTTGTTCCTGCCTTTAATTTTCCTGTCAATTTCAATCCGATTACCTCGGGCGTCATCATGTAGATGGGTTGACCGAGCATGGCGGCTTCGGCTTCAATTCCGCCAACACCCCATCCCATGACGCCGATCCCATTCACCATGGGGGTATGAGAATCCGTTCCCACCAAGGTGTCGGGAAAGATGAGTCCATCTCGCATGGTGACTACTTTTGCCAGGTATTCAAGATTCACCTGGTGACAAATACCCATGCCGGGAGCCAACACGTTGAAGTTTTCGAAATAGGTCTTGGCCCACTTCAACAGAGAATACCGCTCACTATTGCGTTCATATTCAAGGGTTACATTTCGCTGAAGGGCATTGGTTGAACCAAAATAATCCACCTGTACGGAATGGTCGATGATTAAGTCAACCGGCACCTGAAGATTGATCTGGGCATTGATGTTTTTACGTGCTATTTCTGATCGGATGGAAGCAATATCTACAATCGAAGGAACACCGGTAAAGTCCTGCATCAATACCCTTGCCGGTAAATAGGCAATCTCCTTTGTTTCCGGCCTTGGACTCCAGTTGATGATATTGGTTAGGTGATCTTTACTGAAGCTAAGGCCATTGTAATTTCGAAAACTATTCTCCAACAGAATCCGGATTGAAAACGGAAATTCTTCCACATCTACACCTTCCCTGACAAGTTCAGGCAAGCTGTAGTAGGTAAACTCGCCCAGTGGCGTGACCATTCTATTACGCAATTCTGATGTCTTATTCATAAATTGAAGTTTTAAATTCCAATTCAATGAGCAGGGAATTGATCCGATTTTACTTTAAAGATAATGAAAATTAAGGGATTTTTTATCGAACAGGGGATGGGGATTTTCGGCATCGCACCGTCAGAACACGATTTATACGATTACAAGATGCACATGATTAAGAAATGAGTATACGTCGCGGTGGTATGGAAATCCTGTGCATCCTGTAATCGTGTTTATGCCGTGGTTCGGGGTATTCCAACGGCCCACTCGGCAGCTCCATTGAACGAAGTGATTCAAAGTACCGAGCCCTACGTTTGGCCATCAGGCAAAGGAACTGTACGCGGACAAAGCATTGTACCACTTTATCCCACCGTGGTTGATGCCGTACAGAACGATCCTAAACTATACGAGCTACTCGCCCTTGAATATGTCCTAATCCTATTGCCATTGGTTCTTGTATTTTGGTCAGCATCTTTGATCTTATCCCATTCCTTTACCCAGACCCATAGGTATTATGTATTTAAGGATGAAACATTTAGGGCTTTGGATTGTTGTATATCCGAAAAAATAGGATACAATGAATAAAGACTTAACAAATTCGGGAATAGAGCGGCAAAATATACTGAATAATCCTTACGCCCTTAAACGCATCCAGGAATACATCGGACTGGAAGGGATGTTGTTTGAAGGCGAATACCGTTTTACAAAGAAAATGATAGCCGACTTTTTTCAAATCGATCAATCCACAATCGATCGTTATTTAAGTTCTCATGAGAGCGAGCTGAGACACAACGGATATATTTTATACAAGGGTAAGCAACTGAAAGAATTTAAGTTGCAATTTGGTCACCTCATTGATAAGGCGAACAAAACAACTTCTTTGGGCTTGTTTAATTTCCGTTCGTTTCTAAATCTTGCAATGCTGCTCAAAGAGAGTGTAAATGCCCAACTACTTCGCATCAAGATGCTTGATATTGTGATTGATACGATTAACCAAAGATCGGGGGGAGGGACTAAATTTATCAATCGTCGTGATGCCAATTACCTGCCTGATGCCATGAAGGAAAGTAAATATCGGAAGGATTTTACTTCTGCATTGAGTCGTTATGTAAAGATGGACAACAACAAATATTCATTTTTTACGGATCGGATTTACCAGAGTATTTTTAAAGAGAATGCCAGGGAGTACAAGCAGATTTTAAAATTGGCTGAAGACGATAATGCACGCGATACGATGTATGCTGAAGTTTTAAACAGTATTGCCTCATTTGAAACGGGTCTAGCTTACGGGATTGAGAGGCGCAGCAAAGAACTGGGTCGCAGGCTCGAAAGAGAAGAAGTCGATCAATTGTTTTTTGATTTTGCGAAACATCCCCAACAGCGTCCATACATCGAAGATGCAAGGTTTAAAATGGCCTCACGAGATATGCATTTTCGCGATGCACTGCATTTAAAATTGGAAGAGTATATTCAATCTGTTTCCCCTTCAGACTTTGAACGTTTTCTTGGAGAACAAGGTATCAGTTTTGAAAAGCAACTGGAAGGTGTTGTCCAGGGAATGAAACGTCTGCAAGACAGCAAATAATTGGAGTAGTCAACTGCTAAGGGTCTTTTTCAGGGGTAAAAGTTACGCAGATAAATAGGACGGAGGAGGTCATTTAGCAGTTTCGTAAAAACGACCGTTTGCGAAATGGCCAAACTTCCATGGAGAGTGGCTGAGTATTGGATAATTATTTTGTGGGAAGTCTAAACAACTTTTAAGCCTGATGGTCTCATTTAAAAACTTCGATCCGTACAATAAAATATAACATTTTTATTCGTTTTTATTCCAAATAAATCCCTTCCCATAGTAGTTTTATCAATAATATTTATACCTTTAAAAGGGCATATTTTATGTCCTTTTTACAGAGTCAAACCTGATAAAACTGAGAGACAATGAAACCTTTTTACCTGCTTGTTATAAGTTGCCTGATTTTTTTTCAGGTCAGGGCATTGGAAGTGATCCGCATCAACCAGATGGGGTATTTGCCTAATTCCATTAAAGTGGCAGTGTACCTTTCTAATGAAAGCGAAAGTGCGTCTACGTTTCAATTGGTTGAAACACTCTCGGGAAAGCTGGTTTATGAAGGAAAAACGGAAATTGCAACTGCTGAAATATGGGGACAAAAGACTGCTTTTCGTTTAAATTTCTCATCATTCAAACAAACTGGAGCTTATTATATCAAGGTCGGTCCATGTGTTTCTCCTTCATTTCGAATTGATGATGATGTATACAAAGGAACTGCAGATTTTATTCTCCAATATATGCGCCAGCAACGCTGTGGGTTTAATCCTTATCTGAATGATTCATGCCATACGCACGATGGCATCATTGTGGATCATCCTACCCGAACAGGCCAACGGATAGATGTGATTGGTGGCTGGCACGATGCCTCTGACTATTTGCAATATACGACCACTTCAGCAAATGCCGTTTACCAGTTACTGTTCGCCTTTCAGCAGAACCCATCGGTTTTTGGTGATCGGTATGCCGCCAATGGAAGGACGGGCAGCAATGGTATTCCTGACATCCTGGATGAAGCCCGCTGGGGACTGGAATGGCTCTTGAAAATGAATCCTGCAAAAGATGAGCTATACAACCAGGTGGCCGACGACCGCGATCATCAGGGCTTTCGCCTGCCCACCAATGATACGCTGGGAGGCTATGGATTGGGGCTATACCGCCCGGTGTATTTTGTAACAGGCAAGTCCCAGGGATTGGGCCAGTTTAAAAACCGCACAACGGGTGTTTCATCAACGGCAGCCAAATTTGCTTCCTCCTTTGCTTTGGGGGCTGTGGTATTTAAAGAGTTTGACATAGACCTGTATAATCAACTGCGTAAAAAGTCTATGGAAGCAATGGCATTTGCTCAGTCAGACCTTGGAAATTGTCAGACGGCATGTGTGGTTTCTCCTTATTTTTATGAGGAAGACAATTACGTGGATGACATGGAGTTGGCGGCAGCTTCACTGAATCCGATAGTCAAACAAGTCGATTTTCAGAAGGTAGCCAAATACTGGGGTGAGCTGGAACCGGTCACTCCATGGATGGAACTGAATCGCGCCCGTCATTACCAGTATTACCCTTTTGTAAATCTTGGACATGTGCTGTTGGCTCAATCGGGCGATTCAGCCATTGCCAGCCAGTTTCGAGGATTGATGAAGCAGGGGCTTGATTGCCTCACTAAATACGCGAACAATGACCCATTTCGCATAGGGGTGCCATTTGTATGGTGCTCCAATAACTTTGTAGTGGCCGCCGTCACGCAGACCAGATTGTATCGCACAATTACAGGGGACAACAGTTATGAAGAGATGGAAGCTGCCTTGACTGACTGGCTGTTTGGCTGCAACCCCTGGGGAACTTCAATGATTTGCGGACTTCCGTCAGGAGGTGATTTTCCCCAAACGCCTCATTCGTCACTCACTTATATTCTAAAAATGACCACTGCCGGGGGACTGGTTGATGGACCGGTTTATACTTCTATTTATAAAGGGCTGCTTGGAATCAGTTTGATGGATCCTGATGAATATGCCCCTTTTCAGAACGGAAAGGCAGTCTATCATGATGATATGGGCGATTATTCAACCAACGAGCCTACGATGGATGGAACGGCTAGTTTGAGTTATTTGCTTTCTTCGCTGGAAGCGGAAGGAGTGGGGAGAAAATGAGAAAATGAGAAAATGAGAAAGTGAGAAAACGGGAGAAGGGAGACGGCAGACGGTGTTCAGATAGCGGTATACTTGATCGGCACGCAACTTGGAACTTGAAACTAGGAACTCCTTCTCGAAGGGGCAACTTTAAACTTTAAACTTTGAACTAAAAAAATGAGTGTTACCATTGTCTTTATAGTCATTCTGATTTTCTTCTCCCTGTTGTTGGGGGTATCTTATTTTACCTCCAAAAATGTAAACAGTGAGACTTTCTTCACCGGGAACCGCAGTTCACGATGGTATATGGTGGCTTTTGCCATGATCGGAACAACCATTTCAGGGGTGACTTTTATATCTGTTCCGGGAGAAGTTGGACATTCGGGATGGACCTACCTTCAGTTTTTACTGGGTAATTTGGTGGGTTATTGGGTGATTGCATTGGTGCTAATTCCGTTGTATTACAAGCTTCAACTGGTGTCTATTTACACCTATCTAGACCAACGATTTGGAGTACGTTCCTATAAGACAGGCTCCTTCTTTTTCCTGGTATCACGAACCATCGGGGCCTCGTTCCGCATGTACCTGGTGGCTGGAGTATTGCAGCTGGCTTTCTTTGATGCACTTGGAATACCTTTTGCGGTGACGGTGGCCATTGCCATCTTTATGATCTGGGCTTACACTTTCCGTGCAGGCATTAAAACGGTAATCTGGACCGATTCGCTACAGACTACTTTCTTATTGTCAGCGGTGGTCTTAACCATTATCATCATTTCTACCCAGCTGAATATGAGTTTTGGTCAGATGATCAAAGCCATTGATGAGCATCCATTCAGCAAAATGCTGGATTGGGACTGGCGTTCGAAGACCAATTTCTTCAAGCAATTTATGGCTGGACTTGGGATTGTGATTGTCATGAACGGGTTGGATCAGGATATCATGCAGAAGAGTTTAACCTGTAAAAACAAAGGTGAGGCCCAAAAGAACATTTTCTGGTTCAGTGGGGCGTTTATAGGGGTCAATCTGTTATTCCTGAGTCTTGGTGTACTGCTCTATATCTTTGCTCAAAGGATGGGGATTGCGGTTCCTGAGAAGACAGATGATTTTTTTCCTTTGCTGGCACTCAATCATTTTGGTACGATAGCCGGAGTACTGTTTTTATTGGGCATCATTTCTGCCACCTATTCAAGTTCAGACTCTGCATTGACAGCATTGACCACCTCTTTTAGCATCGACTTCCTTCACCTGGACCCAAAAGATCCTGCCAGCAAGTCCAAGCGGATTAAAGTGCACATTGGCTTTTCTGTACTCATGTTCCTGGTGATTGTATTATTTAGGATCATCAACAATGAAAGTGTGGTAACGGCTGTTTTTAGAGTGGCAGGATACACTTATGGACCATTGCTTGGATTATTTGCCTTTGGGATACTTACAAAAAAACAGATTTACGACCGCTACGTTCCATATTTGGGACTGCTTTCCCCGGTGTTGACTTACCTGATCAACATCAATTCGAAGGAATGGTTGTGGGGGTATCAATTTGGATTTGAACTCTTGTTGCTGAACGGCTTGATCATGTTCACAGGATTGCTTCTGTTAACCAAAAGAAAGGAGGGGATATGAAAATTTCTTTAAACTCCCCGTTCACTAAAGTGAACGGCAAAGGATATTGGTATACTGATCAAAAGCGGAGATATCCTTTACCGTCTGCCGACGAACATGGTCAGTTTGGATTTATTCTTCTGATTGTTCTTATGGTTTTAATCCTACAGGGATGTATGACCCCATCAGAACTCAGGGTCAAAAAGGCCAACAGGGCTTCTATTGAATTTGCCCATAAATCATCGAAAGGCACAGCTTATAAATTCAAAGCCGATACGGTAATGTTGGATCAGGCCTCGAAAAAGGTACTGCTGGTAATGAATGATGTGTTTAGCTATATTCCTTTCCGGACTGGAAATACGCTTCAGTTTACTGATGAATTCAAAGATCTGCTGGGAAGAAGATTCAGGAGGTATTCCGTTTCCATAACGACGATGGGAAAGGAGATTCATGAGCTGATCCCTAATTATTATCGTGATCAGAGCCTTGCTCCGGATCTTACGCGGCTGAGTAAACTCACTTCAGCCAAGTTGCCCCTTGTAAGGAATATTTCGGGAGGCATTCAATTCCCTGAAGGCTTGAGTAATCGAAACATCGCCTTGTGGCAAAGTCATGGCTGGTATTACGAAAATACTCTGGATCGGTGGGAATGGCAGCGTGCCCGTCTTTTTATGACCGTGGAAGATTTATGGACCATGAGTTTTGTGGTTCCCTACATCACTCCTATGCTTGAAAATGCAGATGCCCGCGTATTCCTTCCCCGAGAGCGCGATAATCAAAGGCATGAGATCATTGTCGATGCTGATGGTTCTTCCAAAGGTTCCGTTTACCAGGAAAAAGGAGAAATTATTCAAGTGGGAAGTGATAAGGGGTTTGGATTGAAAGTTCCGTTTTTGATGGAAGGTGAAAATCCTTTCCAGATGGGAAAGACCAGGCGGATGTTGGCTAGTAAAAATGAAGATGGTCTAATCAGTTATATTCCTGAAATACCCGAAACGGGTGAATATGCCTTATATGTTTCTTATTCTATCAATGATGAGAATGTGACGGATGCCCATTATACTGTTTATCATTCAGGAGGTAAAACAAGTTTTTTGGTCAACCAGACCATGGGTGGCGGAACATGGATCTATTTGGGAACTTTCAGATTTGAAAAAGGAAAGAATCCTGAACATGCGATGATTGAACTGAGTAATCAATCCAATGAATCGGGTAAATGGGTTTCGGCTGATGCTGTGAAATGGGGTGGGGGAATGGGAAACATTGTCCGGGGAAAAGCAGAAACCATGGATCATTTAAAACTGGAACGAAATGAGAAAGGATTTACAATGGATTCAGCCCATTGGCTTCCCTATGCCAGTCAGCGGCCGCGTTACCAGGAGGGGGCCCGCTATTACCTGCAATATGCCGGAATGCCTGATTCATTGGTGTACAGCATCAACAAGAACAAAAACGATTACAAGGATGATTACCAAAGTCGTGGCGAGTGGGTTAATTACCTGATGGGTTCACCCAACGGGCCAACGGGCAATCCGTCCATAAAAGGCCTGAATGTTCCAATTGACATGGCACTGGCTTTTCACAGCGATGCCGGCATAACACGTGATAGTTCTATTGTTGGGAGCCTGATGATTTACAATACCACCTTCGCCCCTGATACTTTTCCCAATGGGCAGTCCAAATGGGCAAGCCGCGATCTGGCCGACATTGTTCAGACACAGGTCGTAAACGATTTACAGAATTTGTACGAGCCTGATTGGACACGCCGGGGAATGTGGAACAGTCAATATTCTGAGGCTGTTCGGCCGAAAGTCCCTACAGTACTTTCAGAGTTTCTTTCTCATCAGAACTTTGCCGACATGGTATTGGCCCAGGATCCAAGGTTTAAGTTTGATGTGAGCCGTTCCTATTACAAGGGGATTCTGAAATTCCTGGCCTTCCAGAACGGTCAAAAATACGTGGTTCAGCCCCTGCCTGTCAATCATTTCCAGATGAGCCTGGATGGAAATCGAATGCGCCTATCCTGGAGTCCTGTGTTGGATAACCTGGAGCCGACAGCAGTTGCAAAATCCTATAAAGTATATACCCGGATCGAACAGGGCGGATTTGACAATGGCCGACTTGTGAATGAAGCCACTTTGTTGCTTGGTGACCTGAATCCTGGCGTCATTTATAGTTTTAAGATAACGGCCCTTAACGAGGGGGGCGAAAGTTTTCCTTCTGAAATACTGGCCTGTAGTTTGCCTACGGATGGGAAAAAACCAGTATTGATCGTCAATGCCTTTGACCGAATATGCGGGCCCGAGGCTTTTGACAATGGAAAACAAGCCGGTTTTCTGACTTGCGAGGATGAAGGGGTTGCCTATAAAAGCGATCTTTCCTTTGTAGGCGGGCAATATGATTTTAACCGCAAATCGTCCTTTAAAGAAAACGATGCCCCCGGCTTTGGTTCCAGTTATTCCGACCAGGAAACACATGTTGTACAGGGTAATTCACTTGACTATCCGCTTATTCACGGGCAGTCGTTCAGGAACAATGGATTTGGATTTATTTCCATGAGCGATGAAGCATTTGAACAGAAAGGGTGGGATAAAAATTCCTTCTCCGCCCTCGATCTTATCTTCGGAGAAGAGAAAACCACCCAAAGCAGCATTGGTATCAGGAAGAAGGCTTTTACGCTTTTTACGCCCCAAATGAGGGAGGCAATTTCTGAATATATATCTACTGCCAAACAGGCCAATATCTTTCTTTCAGGAGCCTATATAGGGACTGATCTGGAGCTTTGTGGCGATACACTGGCCCGTAAATTTGCCGCTGATGTGTTGCATTACAAACCGATGACCAATCATGCCAGTAAAAGCGGGAAGGTGTTTGCTGTAAATGCAATGAGAGATCAATTAGCGGATGATTTTAGCTTTGTCCAGGAAAACAACAAAGCCATCTATAAGGTTGAATCGCCCGATGCCATTGAACCCAAAGGAAAGGAGGCAAAGGTGCTTTTTAGATACAAGGAGAATAACAAGACCGCCGGGGTTTGTTTTGACGGGAATTATCATACCCTTGTATTGGGTTTTCCTTTTGAAACCATTTCAACGGATAGTCAACGTGATGAATTAATGGGAGCGATTTTAAAGTACTGGGGAATGAAGTAAATATAACGAGCAAACCTGCCAGGTTTTTAAAACCTGTCAGGTTTGGCGAAACAAGAAAATCATGGATCAAATTCTTAATTTATTAGTTACCAACAAAACCGCAGCACAGGTTCTTGCTGAATTTATGGCGGCCCAAAAGCAAAGCTGGCCCCTTGCTCAAGCCAATTTCGATGGATTGAACTCGGTGAAAGTTAAATTTTTTCAGTTTGACGGTTTCCAGGTAAAAGTTCAGTTTAATCCAGAGCGGATACGCTCATCAGCCGCTAAAGTGGATACACAGTCCATCGCAGAGCGAACGTGTTTTCTTTGTACTGAAAATCGTCCGGTAGAGCAGCATGCACTCGCTTTTGGCGATCAGTTCCTGATCCTGGTGAATCCTTATCCAATATTTAAGACCCATCTCACCATTTCATCCAGTACACATGTTGACCAGCGGTTTTTAGGCAATATCCGGGCAATGCTTGAACTGGCCGCTGCAATGGAAGGCTTTACCGTGCTGTACAATGGTCCTGAGAGTGGGGCATCGGCGCCAGATCATCTGCATTTCCAGGCAGGGGAAAGTGATTTTATGCCCGTCAACAAAGACTTTGAAAGAATAAAAGCCAATTCAGGGCAATTGCTTTTTTCAGGGGTAAATACCCATGTTTGGGCTTTTGAGAATTATCTGCGCAAAATGATTTCAGTTGAAACTAGTTCTATCACTGAAGGACTGGAAGTAATGACTGTTTTCTATCAAAAGTTCAGGAACTTGCAACCTAAAAAAGTAGAACCCATGATGAATGTGCTCTGTTCATGGGCAAAAGGAAAATGGATCATTCATTTGTTTCCTAGAAAAGCTCACCGTCCCACTCAATTTTTTGCAAGTGGAAAGGAGCAATTACTCATTAGTCCAGGTTCGGTTGATCTTGGCGGAGTTTTTGTAGTTCCCAGGAGGGACGATTTCGACAAAATTACAAAAGAAGATATTGTTAATATTCTGTCCCAGGTGAGCGTAAATCAAGATATATTTGCTATCTTGATGGAGGAAATAAAAGGTGAATTGAACGGGAATTTGATTCAACATTCAAATTAAAATATTGATTATGAAACGAGTATATGTTTTACTTATTGCTTTTGTCATTGTGTTTACTTCGCTCGGTGCAGTTGCATCGCCTGAAGTGGGGATTAAAACAGGAGCGGAGCAAACCGACCAGTATCTTCCCTTGCTAAAGGGCAAGCGAATTGGCATTGTTGCCAATCAAACATCGGTGATTGGTAAAACACTGCTGGTCGACAGCCTGAAATCATTGGGGGTGAATATTGTTAAGATTTTCGGTCCCGAGCATGGCTTTCGCGGAACTGCCAGTGCGGGAGCAATTGTGGCCGACAGCATTGATCCCAAAACGGGCTTGCGTGAAATATCGCTGTACGGCAAAAAGAGTAAACCTTCCAAACAAGATCTTGCCGATGTTGACCTTTTGATTTTTGATATCCAGGATGTGGGTGCCCGGTTTTATACCTACATCGATTTACTGGGTTCTGTGATGGAAGCCTGTGCCGAAAATGGCAGGGAAGTTCTAATACTGGATCGTCCCAATCCCAATGGCTTCAGCGTGGATGGACCTGTACTGGATATGAAACTGAAATCAGGAATGGACCGGTTTCCCCTGCCCATTACCCATGGAATGACCATTGGTGAATTGGCGTTGATGTACAATGGTGAAGGGTGGCTGCAAAATAAAGTTCAATGCAAAATTACCGTTATACCCATTGCCCATTATTCGCATGACATGGAATATGTGTTGCCAATTGCCCCATCACCCAATCTGAATACACCACAATCTGTTCTGCTATATCCTTCCCTTTGTCTGTTCGAAGGGACTATTATCAGCCAGGGCCGCGGCACTCATTTTCCCTTTACAGTGTTGGGTAATCCTGATTTAAAGGGGAAATACAGTTTTTCATTTACACCAGTGAGTATCAAAGGAATGAGTGAGACACCGCTATTTAAGGGCCGGGTATGCTATGGACTTGACCTTCGGAAGTATGATGTGGGGGAATTGCGAAAAAGCGGAAAGATCAATCTTACCTGGTTATTCGAATTGTACAAGGCCTATCCACACAAGGAAAAGTTCTTTGATTACAAACAGAGCTATGAAATTGGTAACTTCGACAAGCTGGCGGGTACTTCATTGCTTAGAGAGCAGATCATTGCAGGTAAGTCAGAGAGTGAGATACGTGCATCGTGGGAGCCGGGCTTGTCAAAGTTCAAAATGCTGCGGTCAAAATACTTATTGTACAAATAGTTTAACAAGATGTTAAAAACAGCAATGATATTCATTCTTACAGCCATGTGCACCAACGGTTTTGCTGACAACAACGATACTAAAACGGTTCAGCGGATGATTGATGTTGTGAGTCAAAAGTATGCTCCTGATAAACGGACTGCCTTATTTGATGTGAGTTATACGGAAAATTCCGAACATCTCATTTTAAAAGGCAAGACCAATCTGCCTGAGGCGAAGCGTGCATTGCTGGATTCTTTATCGATGTTAAAAATAAATTATACTGATTCGGTTATTGTAATACCTGAAAAGTCAATTGGAGAGAAAACCTGGGCGCTGGTCACCCTTTCGGTGGCCAATATCCGTTCAGGGCCTGACCATGCTAAAGAACTGGTTTCACAGGCATTGATGGGAACCCCTGTAAAAGTACTGGAAGTGGTGGATGGCTGGGTTCATATTCAAACCCCCGATCAATATATTGGTTGGGTCGATGAAAGCGGTATCGCCCTAAAGACAGAAGCTGAAATGGCTCTGTGGAAGCATAGCAAGCGCTTCTTTTTCAAACAGATATCAGGGAGAGCGGTTGCTTCCACAAAGAGAAAGGCATCTTCGGTTTCGGATCTTGTTTTAGGGGATTTATTTGAATCAATTTCAGTGGTAAAAAAATATCTCCAGGTTAAATTTCCTGATGGAAGGACCGCCTACGTAAAAGAAGCGGATTGTATAGATTATGAAGACTGGATTGCACAAAAGCCAAATGTAGATGCAGTATTGTCCTTTGCCAAACAGATGCTTGGAAATCCCTACATGTGGGGCGGTACCTCCTGCAAGGCAGTTGACTGTTCGGGGATGACTAAGATTGCATGGTATACCCAAGGGGTTATCCTGGCGCGCGATGCCTCGCAACAAGCCAGATATGGAAAACACATTGATTTTAATAATATAACAAATCTGGAAAAAGGTGACTTGCTCTTTTTTGGAAAAAGTGTACAGCACATTATCCATGTGGGCATGTACCTTGGAAACGGCTTATATATTCATGCCTCCGGCTTGGTCCGCATCAACAGCATTGACCCCAATGATCCGTTATACAATATCACAGAGCGTAAAAAGCTGGTAGCAGCCACGCGGATAGTGAACCAGGTGGGAAATGAGGGAATTATAAGGGTGAAGGATCATGGATGGTACTAAAGGGAGAGGGAAGCAGCTAGACAGGTGAAGGGAGAGGGAAAAAGGGAGTAAAAAAGAAGCAGTGATTTCACAAGTCTGAAAGACTTGAATGTGAATAGCCCCTGATGCAACCCGGGGGAATTGAAAGCCAGATAGTCAATCATATATAAGAAATATCATTCAATCCAGATGAATACACGTCGCAATTTTATACGTATTTCAGCATTAACTGCCGTTGTGGGGATTACCGGAATTGAATCTGTTTTTGGTGCTATGCAAAAGCAATCTGCCAAATCTTCAGCGAAAGGCCTGCGGTTGCTCTTTTTGCCTTATAATTTACAATTGAAACATACTTTTACAATTGCCAACAGTTCGCGCAACACTACCCCTGATATGCTTACCTGTATTGAGTTTGAAGGGATGCGTGGTTACGGGGAGGCTTCCATGCCGCCTTACCTGGGTGAAAGCATAGAATCGTGCACCAAGTTCCTTTCCTCGCTTGACTTGAGCCAGTTTAAGGATCCTTTTCAAATGGATAATATCCTCCAATATGTCGATTCGGTCATGCCCGGAAACTGTGCTGCAAAGGCGGCTGTTGACATTGCTCTGCACGACCTGGTAGGCAAAATTATGGGACAGCCATGGTATAAAATATGGGGATTCGATCCGGCTGACACGCCCAATACTTCTTTTACAATTGGTATTGATACTCCCGAAGTAGTCATACAAAAAGTTAAGGAAGCTACTCCCTACAATATTCTGAAAGTAAAACTGGGAATGTCAACCGATAAGGAAATGATCAACACCATTCGCTCGGTGACTGATAAACCATTGTGTGTGGATGTGAATCAGGGCTGGACCGACAAGCATCAGGCGCTTGAAATGATACATTGGCTCAAAGAGAAAGGGGTAGTTTTCGTTGAGCAGCCAATGCCCAAAACGGCCATCGACGATATGGCCTGGCTGACAGCCCATAGTCCCTTGCCTACAGTGGCCGATGAAGCTTTGCAGCGTCTTCCGGATGTGATAAAAGCCCATGGGGTTTACTCTGGAATCAATATCAAGCTGATGAAATGCACCGGGATGCGTGAAGCACACCAGATGCTGACTTTGGCCAGATCACTTGGCATGAAGGTGATGATTGGTTGTATGACCGAAACTTCGTGTGCAGTATCAGCTGCCGCCCAATTATCACCCAAAGCCGATTGGGCTGATCTGGATGGCAATTTGCTTATCTCCAACGATCCATATTCCGGCATGCAGGTCGTAAGTGGTAAGGTTACTCTGATTGACCGTCCAGGGATTGGAATCAAGGCCACACAGACGGTTTTTGATTAATTGGGCATTTTTCTTCTGATTGAAGGCAGATTGATCCATTTATTTCAAAGATTAAACCACTTATTGGATTCTTTACTTTTGCTTTTTATACTATATTATTGTTAATTTAGTATTCTGTAAACTGAATATTTATTGATTTTTGACTGTAGTTTGAATATCAATACTGTAAAATTATTGTATTTTGGCAGGATAAAAAGTCAAAATGAAAAAGACGACTATCCTGCTGATCCTTTTACTCGGATTGACCAGTATACAAGTATCCGGCAAATGGTTTCAGCAAAAAAACATTTACAGCAAAGCGCTGCTGCAAGAAAAGACCTACTATGTCGGATTGCCCAAGGGCTACAACGAAGCGGATACTGTCACGAAATACCCTGTGATTATATTCCTGCATGGCGCTTCTATTACAGCTACTGATATGGTCAATTCACTGGAACCATTCCTGGATAATTTCATCACCAAATTACTTTTTGACAGGCTTTTCAAGGTCATTTTTATTATTCCTGATGGATCTTGTGAACCCTATAAAGGAAGTTTCTATACCAATTCGCTGCTTTACGGTAACTATGAAGATTATATCATTCATGATATGATGGATGAGATTGCAAGCAAGTATCATACCTACAACAGGAGGGAAAAATGGAGCCTGATGGGACACTCGATGGGAGGTTATGGCGCCATGAAAATTGCCATGAAATATCCACAAAAATTTATTGGTGTGTCTGCCCTTAGTGGACCCTTGAATATTACCTACTTTGATGAAATACTTCCAATATTGGAATCTGAACATGGCTCGGCTATTCCATATGATTTCAGCTATTCAGGAAATGTGACCAAGTTATTGTATTCGATGGCAGGTGCCTTTTCCCCCAATCCAGGAGCCATTCCATCGATCCTGTTTCCAGTAGATGCAGAAGGGGGAGTTGATCAAACGATAAAAGGGATGTGGGAGAAACAAAATCCCATCAACTTCATTAGGGAATGGAAAGGCAGCCCGGCGATGGCTATCCATACCTACTGTGGTGAACTGGACGAATTTAAACTGGCAGTACCCAATAAAATGTTTTCAGATACACTGGCCAAATACAATCTTCCCCACACCTACAAACAAGACCCCAAAGGTGATCATGTGAATAGCCTTTTTACAAGTTTACCCCAGGGAATTAATTTTTTATACCAGGTGATGGATACTGCACAAATCAGGATCACAACACAAGTTGAACCTATGACAGCAGCCAATTCCTGGTCGGTGTATCCCAATCCGGCCAATGACCGGTTCTATTTGTCAGGCGCTCTGAACAATCTTCAGCAAATTGTACTTAGCAATTTATCAGGTCAAAAGGTCATGCAGATTGAATATCCCCTTAATAATGAAGGTGTAAATATCAGTAAATTAGATAAAGGTGTCTATTTCGTGTCACTTCAGAGTGCAAAGGGATATACTTCCACCTTGCGACTGATTAAAAGATAAGCGCTATCATTGAATGGCATGGTTTATTGATACAACCCAGATTAAGGATTCCGTTTGGTGAATAAAAAAAATCTCCGGAAAGTCAATAACTAAATTTGACTTCCCGGAGATTCAATCAATCAACCAATGGAATAATTATGGGACAATTACTTTGTCAATGACATGAACTACTCCATTTTTACCTTGAATATCTGCTTTTATAACATGCACCGAACCATCTATGGTAACAGAACTGCCACTTACCATTACATCAAGAGACTTTGCTGAATTTAAAGTGGGCACTGTTCCAGAACTTAAACTTCCGGACTGAATATTTCCGCTCACTACATGTGCAAGCAGGATAGGAGTCAGCGCTTCTTTACTTAGCGCATCTATCCCACTCACATTCAGTGTTGTAAATAAAGCTTGAAAGGCATCGTTCGTTGGTGCAAAAACGGTGAAAGGTCCTGCTCCTGATAATGTTCCGGCCAAATCAGCTTTTACGACCGCAAGAACCAGGATGCTGAACAATTCGTTTTGCTGAGCTATTTCAACCACCGTTGGAGGAAGCAATACTTTATCAATGACATGGATAATTCCATTGGTGGCCACCACATCGGTTGCAATCACCTTTGAAGTATTGTTTAGTATTACCCCTCCCGATACGCCAATCTGTAATGATACATTTTTCTCAAAGGCTGTGCTTAATGTTGGAAAATATCCTGCCGTTACCTTCGATGCAGGAATATATCCGCTCAAAACATGGTACAAAAGAATGGGTGTTAATGTTTCAACCGACAGATCATTTAGGGTGACACCCAAGGCTGAGAGTAGAGCTGTAAAGGCTTCGTTGGTGGGTGCAAATACAGTATAGGTCTTCGTAGCATCATTTAATGCAGAAACAAGATTAGCCTTGGTAAGTGCTGCAACCAGCGAAGAGAATGTTGGATTTGCTACTGCATGATCCGAAATACTCATAGGTAAAAGTACTTTGTCTATGACATGAATTACTCCATTGCTTGCCATGATATCCGTTTTAGTAATACCGGCTCTTCCGTTTATTTTAGTGGTAGACATGTCAATGTATAAAGATAGCTTAGAACCTTCTTCAGGTCCCATGGACAAAGTAGGGTAATATCCTGTTGAGATTTGGGCAGCTGTTAACTTGCTCCCGAAAACATGATAAAGTAATACTTTTGAGAGGGTCGCATTGGGGATATCATCCAATGATGAAACACCAAGTTCAGTCAGGAGCGATGCAAACGCAGCATTGGTAGGTGCAAATAGAGTGAGATTTGAAACTGGATTGGAAAGATCTGCATCTAATCCAGTCTTTTTCAGCGCTTTGACTAAGCTAGACAAGTCAGGATTAGAAGATGCAACAACCATAATGGTATTCTTTTTCATTCCGCCCTCATTGACAGTTTCCTCTTTACAACCTATAAATGAAATAGATAAAAATAAAACTAGTGTAATTGTGAATAAATAATTTAACTTTTTCATGACACTTGAATTTAGAGATTAATACTAAAATGAAGCTTCATAAATTAAAACGATGGGTTGTAAAAATTGTTTAATGAATTAGTAAAAAAAATAAACAAAAATTCAAATAAATGTTTTAAGTGATTGTTATATAGGTATATGTGATTGATATTTATTTTATATTTTTTTACTATTCACACAATCAACACTCAATGTTTGTTAAGGTTAAAAAAAAATCAAAATCCAATGAATTAACCAGAAGAAGACACTCCTTAAATTTCACAGTTTGGATTTCGATGAAAAAACATTTTCTTTGATTAACTAAATTCTAAACCAAGGATCATGAAAAAATATTTACTGCTGACCTTTTGGCTGATTCTATCCGCTGTTGACTTGTGCAGGGCTCAATCTGACCACATCTTGTGGTACAAGCAACCTGCCAAGTATTTCGAAGAAAGCCTGGTGTTGGGAAATGGTAAAATGGGTGCTGCTGTTTTTGGTGGTGTGATGTCGGATAAGATTTTCCTGAACGATGCCACGCTCTGGTCAGGAGGACCCGTGGATGCCAATATGAACCCGGAAGCCTATACGAATATTCCAGCCATTCGAGAAGCATTGAAAAACGAAGATTATAAGCTGGCTGATGAGTTGAATAAAAAAGTTCAGGGTCGATTTTCTGAAAGTTATGCACCCCTTGGAACTCTTTTTCTGGAGTTCAAACATGAAGGCGAACCACAGAATTATTACCGTGAACTGGATATTTCACAAGCAATTTCAAAAGTAAACTATGAAGTAAATGGGGTAAAATTCACTCGTGAATATTTTATTTCTTATCCTGATCGGATGATGGTGATCAAATTGACCAGCAGTCAAAAAGGGGCTTTAAACTTTGGGATCAGATTTGAAAGCCTGTTGAAAAATACTGTATCAATCGCTGATCATGTGCTAAAAGCAAATGGGTATGCACCTTCTCATACAGAGCCTGATTATCGCGGTGATAAACCCAATGCCGTGACATTTGATGAAAATAAAGGGACCAGATTTGCCGCTTTGGTGAAAATTAAGAGTAAAGATGGAAATCTTACCAGCAACGATCAATCAGTTAACCTGGCAGGTGGAACAGAAGCTGTTGTGTATGTTTCGGTTGCTACCAGTTTTAATGGATTCGATAAAGACCCTGTAACACAAGGATTGAAAGCAGACTTACTTGCTGATAA